>NZ_JAOAKP010000023.1 GCF_026419855.1 Methanothrix sp. | reverse complement strand
TATGCTGGATATGCCGCAATTCGTACATGATTTTATGTAATATGAATATTATATCAACTTATGCAGAATACTATAAACACATCTCAATAGCCTGTCATCAAGATCAACTCAATGAAGGTAGACTACCCGGTTTTGGTCATCCGCATAACGCTTTACGCATCTCATGGTCGTGTACTCAGATCATTGAACCCGGCAGCATGTGACAATCGGGGTATTTGTGATCTGTTGTGCCTGAAAATGCCGGTTCCTGAATTCGCTCTTATTCGTTTGATGACTTGCTTGGAGAGGCACTGTTTCCGCTATGTGCTCCTGGCGAATGAACGAGTGCATCCGGCAACCAGTATGCGTACCCTCTAAGTCGCTGAACACACAAGAGCGTCTGAATTTCCATTCAGTGATTCGAGTACAAGACCCACCCCATGGTTGTGGGCCTGAGCCACTGAAGAACCTGTCAGGAATCGATACCCTAGGCATGCATCATGAGCCATGAGAGGTCACATGCTCTAGATCTCAGCGATACGGGTATACGACACAACCATGTGGATATTACTTTCGCCGTGGATGGCATGAGTTTATCTATGATGCGGTCTCATTTCATATCACCTCTCAAAGAAAACTAGAGGCTGGTTGAATGAAAGATATCGAGCAAATCATATCCAGGCTCAGAGAGCTTGGGATCGACGTCAGCACCGAGGATGTGGAGAATAGATACCGCCTTCTTGTCGACAAGTTTCAGGTCCCTCCCCGGGAGGCGCAGAGAAGCGTTCTCAACTACTACCTGAAGGAGAAGGGCATCACGCTTCCCTCCAGAAGGAGCGAGCAGGTGAAGATAAACCAGATCCGCGAGCCTGGAAGGTGGGTGGATTTGGAGGCGAAGGTCCTGAGCCTCTTTGATTCCCCCAGTCCGGCGATATCCCAGGCTGGAATCCTGGGAGACGATACAGGCAACATACGGTTCGTCAAGTGGGCTAAGTCCGGTCAGCCAGATCTTGTTGAGGGCAGGAGCTACCTTCTCCGGAATCTCGTGACGGATGAGTTCCAGGGGAGGTTCAGCGTCAAGATAAACAGAAGCACTGAGATCTCAGAGCTCGAGAAGGATATAGAGTCTGTTATGCTCCCACAGAGCTCTGTGGATCACAAAGTCTCGGACATCAGAGGGCCGGGGCAGTGGATCAACCTCAGGGCCAAGGTCGTCCAGCTCTGGGACCCCTCGAGCGAGTCGATTCAGCAGCAGGGCCTGCTCGGCGATGAGACAGGCGTCGTGAGGTTTGTCATGTGGGCGAGGTCCGGTCAGCCGGATCTCGTCGAGGGGAAGAGCTACCTTCTCCGGAATCTCGTGACGGATGAGTTCCAGGGGAGGTTCAGCGTCAAGATAAACAGAAGCACTGTCATAGAGGAGACCAACGAGCCGATCGAGGTATCTCTGAACAGGAGGATCTCAGGCGCCATAGTCGATATACAGAAGGGCTCTGGACTGATCAAGAGATGCCCGACATGCAGGAGGCCACTATCAAAGGGCATATGCGCAGAGCACGGTAAGGTTGAGGGTGTTTACGATCTCAGAGTGAAGGCTGCGATAGATGATGGTCTCATCGTCCAGGACATACTGATAAATCGCGAGCGCGTTGAGGAGCTCATCGGCCTCACCATGGATCAGGCGAAGGAGATGGCCATGGAGGCGCTGGATCACGAGGTCGTCCTCGCGCTCATCGAGGAGAAGCTGATAGGTAGGTACTTCGAGGTCAGCGGGCCGGTGAGGGACAGGTACCTTCTGGTGGACAGCATAAAGGAGATGGCTTTCAGCGAGGATGATCTGTCTCTGCTTGTGAGCAGGGCGGAGGGGCTATGATGTACTCCAGAGAGGTTGCCAGGCGGGTGTTTTTGGAGGAGCTCAGGAAATCGGATCTCTCCTTCAGGGAGGGGGATGACTCGCAGTACGCGCCACAGTACCTCCTGACGCCGACAGGCGCCAGATGCAACCGGGTTTTCGTCGTTGGGACGCTGATAGAGAGGGACGACATCGGCGAGGAGGTCGAGTACTGGCGTGGCAGGCTGGCGGACCCGACAGGCAGCATTCTGATATACGCGGGGCAGTACCAGCCCGAGGCATCCAGAGCGCTTGCTGAGATTGAGATTCCGGCGTTCGTGGCGGTCGTCGGCAAGCCATCAGTCTATGAGACAGAGGACGGGAAGAAGATAACATCGATAAGGGCAGAGGCCATACAGAAGGTCGATCTCGATACCCGCAACAAGTGGATCATCGAGGCTGCGCGCAGAACGCTCGAGAGGCTGGAGCTCATGCGCAGCATAGATGTACCTACGAGCACAGACTTCCAGCCAGGAACAGTGTACCACCCGGAGGCAACAACTGTTGAGGACTGCAGAAGGGCCAGGGTTCATTATTCCACGAACATCGAGGAGTACAGGCAGATGGTCCTCACAGCGCTGAATGTCATCAGAAATGAGCAGGCGATCGAAAAGGTTGTACCTGATGAGGCTCAGATGGTGCCGGAGGTGCGTGAGACAAGCGAACCCAGCGTTGGGGAGGAGATTCTGGGCTCCCGGCTGAGTCGAGAGGTTTCAACGGAGTCGAAGCATCTCCCGGTTCGCAGAAATGTGCCTCCGGATTATGAAGTGGGCGCAGGAACCGAATCGCGTGAGCCTGATGCATACACCAGGCCACAGCCCAGCAGGAGGAAACAGACGGGATCGAAGCGCATAAGCAGCCTTGTCGATCTTGAGGATGATGACATCGAGGAGATAGATATCTGAGGATCGTCTCCGACCGGATCAATTGCATTTTATAGTAATGTGGCTGCTTCGGCAGCTCCTCTCACCCATTCGGGGCGTGTGACCGGGACACATCCGTGTATGTGCCCCGAGACTCTCACCCCCCACTCTCTCAGCTGTATCTTTTTTTGAGCAGCCTGGCCTGGAAGCCGTGGTACTTTGCGAAGCCCTCGGCATCCCGCTGGCTCAGCGTCTGGGAGTCGAACGATACCATCTCCCGGGAGTAGAGCGCATCAGGTGACCTTCTGCCCACAGGCATCGCATTGCCGCAGAAGAGCTTCATGCGAACTACGCCGTTGACCCTGGAGTTGGCCTGGTCGATGAACGCGTTCAGGTCTGCGAAGAGCGGATCGTCCACAAGTCCCATGTAGGCCATCTCTGCCCATGCCTCATCGACGCCAGCCTTGAATCTGAGCTCTGCTCTGGAGAGCACAAGCTGCTCGAGGTCCCTGTGAGCTGTCAGGAGAACGGTCGCTGCAGGATGCTCGTAGTTCTCCCTTGCCTTGAGCCCCAGAACGCGATCCTCTATCATATCAGTTCGCCCGATCCCATGCCTGCCTGCAATGAGATTCAGCCGCCTGATCAGCTCGACCCCGCCGAGACGCTCGCCGTTGAGCGCCACAGGCACGCCGCGCTCGAACTCGATCTCAATAATCTCCGGCGGCACACTCCCGTCTGGGGTTCTGGTCCAGGCGTAGATCTCCTCAGGCGGCTCGAAGAACGGATCCTCGAGCATGCCACCCTCGATAGATCTCGACCACAGGTTCTCGTCTATGGACCACGGGCGCTCTTTCGATGCCTGGACGTCTATGCCGTGCTCCCTAGCATAGTCGATCTCCCACTCTCTTGAGAGATCCAGGTCCCTCATGGGTGCGATGACCCTCATTCCAGTGGCCCTGAAGACCGCCTCGAACCTGAGCTGGTCGTTGCCCCTTCCAGTGCATCCATGTGCGAGCGCGTTTATCCCCAGCCTTCTCGCAACATCAACGACCTTCCTCGCTATCAAAGGTCTTGCTATGGCGGTTCCGAGGACATAGCCCTCGTAGGAGCCGTTGGCCTTTATGAGCGGGAATATGTAGTCCCTGACGAACTCATCCTTTGCATCTATGACGTAGTGCTCATCGCTGAGCTTCTCAGCCCGCCTGTTTCCACGCTCGATGTCCTCAGGCGGCTGGCCCACATCGACAAGCACCGTGACAACGCGCCTCATGCCGTAGCGCTCACGCAGGAGCGGAATGCAAACGGATGTATCAAGCCCGCCGGAATAAGCAAGAGCAACCTCAGCTTTATCTGTCATGCTGGTAACCGGAAGGGAACAAGTTATTTCAATTTTATGAGTGGACGAGTGGCTCAGAGTTCAGGCAAACGAGCTTGGATGTGGTTAGTTGTGTATTTGGATCATTGCGATCTGCAGCGCCTGGCACAGTCAAAGATATGGTCTCGCCCCTGGCTCTCGAATACAGCAGAACCATTCAGCTATTCGAGTATAAGACCAGTGTAAAATCCTCTATCAAGTCCGATCGCTCAGCCGTATCTCGCCGAACCCATCGATTCGGGTATGTGATCCGTGTACAATCCTCTATCAAGGGCACCAGGCTGCAGCCCCACGAATACAAAACCGCAGGTGCATTGCGATGAGCGTTCGGCTCAAGATTTAAATAGCTGCTCTTCAGATTTAATACAGCGATGGAGAAGGAGCTTCTGACTCGCGGCGTGATCAACGTGCTGAGAGAGGCGGGCTTCCTGGTCTCGTCCATGTGCGATATCAGGCCGAGGAGCTTTGATCTTGCAGCCAGGCGAGAGGAGCTGCTCCTGCTTCTCAAAATTCTCTCGAATATAGATGGGCTGAACGAGCGCACAGCCCGCGAGATCACCAGACTAGCTGGCCATCTGCTTGGGCAGCCGCTGATTGTGGGCGAGAAGACGAGAGATCAGATGCTCGAGAGGGGCGCGGTCTACTTCAGATATGGGGTTCCAACAGTGAGCCTGCCGACGCTTGCTGATTACCTGCTGGGAGGCATACCTCCGCTGGTCTATGCAGCACATGGCGGTCTTTATGTTAAAATCGATGGGGAGATGCTCCGGAAGCTGAGGATAGAGCGTGGGATATCGATCGGCGAGCTGGCAGCGGAGCTGGGAGTTTCGAGGCGCACTGTGAGCAAGTACGAGAGCGAGTCGATGGACACATCGATAGACATAGCGCTGAAGCTCGAGGAGATCTTCGACGAGGAGCTGATCCAGGCCGTGGATATATTCAGGCAGCGTTTCGTCGAGGAGGCCACCGCAGAGGTCAAGGACAGCATTCTGCGCAGACTCGTGGAGATCGGGCTCCGCGTATTCCCGATATCCCAGGCGCCATTCAACGCAATAACGAGGGATGATGATATGGTGGTCCTCACAGGCGTGAGCAGGCTCACAACAAGCATGATCAAGCGTGCAAGGCTCATGAGCAGTCTCTCATCAGTGACACTCACGCACTCTGCGCTCATAGTCGATGGCGAGACGAGGATAGATCGAATAGAAAGGACTGCGGTCATAGGCCGGAAGGAGATCGAGAAGATCGATAGCAGGAAGGACTTCGCAGATCTCCTGATGATGAAGCGCGAGAGCTCCGCCTATTAGGATCACATCGTACTGAGCGCTATTTTATGTATATCTGGAAGTACCCGAATTCATGCGACTTCTTGAGAGGATCCGCGAATCTGGGAAGGTGTTTGTTGTTGCGGTTGCCGGGGATAGCGGCTCAGGCAAGACGACATTCACGAGGGGCATCCGCCGGCTGCTTGGCGAGGATATGGTCAGCACATTCTCCATGGATGATTATCACAGTCTCGATCGCGTGCAGCGAAGGGCTCTGGGGATAACGCCGTTGAGGCCGGAAGCGAACAGGCTGGACCTCCTGGCTGAGCATCTGGGGATGCTCAGGAGGGGGCTTCCTATAGAAAAGCCTGTCTACGATCACGCAACCGGAGAGATAAGGGGGCCGGTCGTATTCGAGCCATCTCCTGTAATCATCGTCGAAGGTCTTCATCCGTTCTACACACAGGAACTCAGAGAGCTCTCGGACTTCAAGATCTTCGTCGATCCGAGCAGAGCTGTGAAGAGGAGGTGGAAGCTCCGGAGGGATGTGGGGGAGCGGGGCTATGCTCCGGAGGATGTGATGAGGGAGATACTGGAGAGGGAGCCGGACTACAAGCTCTACGTGGACGTGCAGAAGGTCTACGCTGAGATGGTGATAAAGATCCAGGACTCAAGGATCCCGCCGGAGTGGACTGAGATCGCGAGGGACTCTGGTCGTGAAAATTACTCGGTGCGGATCATACAGCAGATTCTTGATCAGCCCCTGGACGAGGTCGATCTGACGATAGACCTGAGCAGGATAATGAGGCTCACAGAGCGCGAGTTCTCGATAGAGTTCCAGAGGGATGACTACTACGGGAAGAGGGTTGGGGTCATGACCCTCGATGGCGAGTTTCCCCTCACAATGATAAAAGACCTGGAGAGGAAGCTCTGCAGATTCTTGGGAAGGGATCTGCCCTCTGTGGCAGAAGGGCGCCATCAGGAGGGCACATGCTACGTCAATGCGACAGAGATGGCACAGCTCATCCTGATCTGGCGGTTCCTGGAGAAGATCGCTAAACTCGCCTGATAATCAGCACCATCTCTCATAGCAGACGATCTCCTCCATGGGCTTTCTCGGCCTTGGCGCGGGATCCTCTGCAGGGTATCCGAGCGGGAGGAGCGCGACGACGCGGATGTTCTCCGGTACCCCAAGAATCTCCTTGACCCTGTCCTCGTAGAACGCGCCGATCCAGCAGGTCCCGAGACCGAGCTCGGTGGCCGCCAGAGTCATGTGGTCGACTGCTATTGACACGTCTATGGTGTAGGTGTGCTGGCCGCATGTCATCACGTATCTCGTCTCTGTACCGCAGGCAGCTATGACCACAGGCGCCTCTGCGATGAACTGCTGGTTCTTGGCAGCTTCAGCAAGCCTCCTGCGCCTCTCCGGATCCCTCACAACTATGAACTTCCAGTCCTGGAGGTTCTTTGCAGACGGAGCAAGCCTCCCGGCCTCAAGTATGCGGTTGAGCTTCTCCTCCTCCACCGGCCTGTCCTGATACCTTCTTATGCTTCTCCTCTTTCTTATGGCCTCGATCACATCCATACCAGTGCCTCCTTTCGCTATGATCTTCTCCTCAGCTCCCTCTCGAGCTCAACACCCTTATCTGTAAGGCGCCATGCGTCATCTGCCTCCTCGATCAGACCCCTCTCGCTCAGATCCTGAAGCACCTTTCTTATGGCAGGCGGAGTTATCCTCTCGATCTTTGCAATCTTCTCGGTGCTCATCGGGCCCTTCGATCCAAGAACCTGTATCACGCGCTCCCTCTGGCTGTTTCCCAGAACGAACCCCATCAGCTCATCCATTCTGCACACCTCTGCGATAGCTTTATTGCTTCCAATATCTTAATAGATTGTGGCGGGTTAGTCCGGGTGGTTCGGCGTCACCTGTAACCCGAAAT
Source organism: Methanothrix sp. (assembly GCF_026419855.1). Taxonomy (GTDB): domain Archaea; phylum Halobacteriota; class Methanosarcinia; order Methanotrichales; family Methanotrichaceae; genus Methanothrix_B. The sequence continues at coordinate 20,027 of NZ_JAOAKP010000023.1, read as the reverse complement.
CGCCGATATGCGGGGGACGAAGCTGGTGGGCGACTTTATGCGCCGTGTATCCGGCCCATCCGCGTACAATGATTCTCCGTTCTGTAGGGACGGCATCGGCCAGGGGGTCAGCCGGAGGGCGGGCTCGCTGGCCCTAACTGCAGGCACCGGTTCAGGCCCGGAAGGGAGCAGACCCACTGCGGGTAACCGTCGCTTACAGGATCGCGGGGAGGAGAAAGCGGATGGATCAGCTGGTACGCGGTGCTTCTGGCAACCGCCAGCGCACCCGCCAAAAATGATATGTGTTTTGTGATATGCGTCTTCGGCTGGAGTTCTGATATCGTTACATGTATGTACAGACCAAATGTTTAATTTTTACATTGACGGCAGCGACCATTCGAATGTAAATAATTCCAGCATACCGCAGATTATTAGCAGCAGTGGGGCCCACTGATAGAAAAGTATATATACCATTAATTCTCACAAGTAAACGATCTATTATGTCGCTAGCCTCAACTGTAATGGTGAAAATGTACACCAGAATACGTTCGAGGATATAGCGGCGCCTTTCTTTGAGCTTCACACTTAGCTTTGCACATGTTTATCGAAATCCATATTAATAATATTAATTAAATATAAGGAGGTGACTGGCTGTGAATCGCACTACAAAGCTGCTGATGCTATCAGATATCCTCGTGCTCACCGGTCTCGGGCTGATACAGCCCATACTGGCGATATTCATAAACGATGGCGTTGCAGGTGGCAGCGTCCTGTCTGCGGGGATAGCTAGCACGCTCTTCCTGGTCACGAAATCGCTGGTCCAGCTGCCCTTTGGGATGTACATCGACAGGGTGAGGAACAAGAGCAGATGGCTGCTCATAGGCACATCAATTGTCGCGTGCGTCCCTGTCATGTACATATTCATAGACAACATCTACCAGGTGTACATCGCAGAGATCATCAACGGCATCGGAAGCGGTCTGGCATATCCCGCCTGGATAGCCCTCTGGAGCGCAAACGTGGAGAAGGGCAGCGAAGGGTTCGAGTGGTCTCTCTACTCCACATCCACAGGTCTCGGAACAGCGTTCACAGCAGCGGTCGGTGCGGCCATAGCCAGCATGCTCGGGTTCACTGCCACCTTCGTATTCACAAGCATGATGTGCCTGATGGGATCAGGGATAATACTGATGCTCGACCGGGAGGAGGACGTGGCAGTAAAATCCTTCACCTCAACAACTCCGGTCTGAGGACTGGAGTTCTCCTCCGCACTGCTGTGTTGGATAAGTCTTTAAAATCCGCAAACAGAAGACGATTCCAGGAATGCGTGGAGTGTAGATCAGAATCAATAGCTAGAGACGTCATCACAGAAGGTCATCCAACACAGCACCGCCGCACTGCCACACTGGTGGGGGATCCTTCGTTACCGAACTGCCAACGAGGATCCCAAAATTGATAAATCCTGGAGAATTCTTCACTCTGGTGATGAAAGTCTGCGAGAGATGCGGTGGGCAGGGCTTCAGGATCGTAGGCGAACGGACCTGCCCCAACTGCGATGGTACCGGTAAGACAGAGTCCATAACACTGACCGAGGCGAGGGATTCTGACATAGCAAGCCTGCTCCAGGAAGGCTCAGCGAGGTGTGCGGTCTGCAACGGGACCGGTAGGATGCCCATAACAGAGGCATGCGAGGCGTGCGGTGGTCTCGGCAGAGAGTACAGGTGTCTTGTGTGCGGAGCTAGGCTGAACTCGAAGGCAGATCTGTGTGATAGATGCTCACGCACACCTCTCGTTTACATACTCGACAAGGCGTGCGATACAGCCGATCTCGTGGTCGGGAGCATATACGAGGGGAGCGTCTCGGGGCTGGCGAGCTTCGGCGCCTTTGTGGACCTGAACGAGAACATGCGCGGCCTTGCGCACAACAGGTACCTGAGGTTCAGGCCTGAGGTCGGTGAGAAGCTCTTCGTCCGGGTGAAGAACATCGCTCCTAATGGCAACATAGAACTCGAGCCCGTCGAGCTGAAGGAGTATCATGTCATAACCGTGGAGAAGGATCTACCGCTCACAAAGACCTCTGATCTGCAGAAGCATCTCGGGAAAATCGTTTGCATCAAGGGCGAGGTGATCCAGGTAAAGCAGACAGCCGGCCCCACGATATTCACAATCGCAGATGACAGCGGCACAGTATCATGCGCTGCATTCGAGCGGGCTGGTGTTAGAGCATATCCGGAGATACAGGGGGACATGGTCGTCAAGGTCATCGGCGAGCCGACGATGAGAAACGGCCAGATGCAGATAGAGATCCGCTCGATGAAGCAGCTCTTCGGCGGGGAGGCGACGAAGGTCCGGGATGAGATCGAGCGGGCGATAGACAGGAGAGCGGAGCCGTTTGATCCGCCGCTGCTCATAGAGAGCGAGGTGCTCGAGAGGCTCAGGCCCAGAATGAGGGCGGTGGCCAAAGAGATCAGGAGGGCGATCTTCAAGTCGAAGCCTATAGTAATAAGACATCATGCCGATGCGGATGGCATCTCGGCTGCGGTTGCGATAGAGACCGCGATCCTTCCGCTGATGAAGGAGGTCGGCGGGCCGGATGCAGAGTACTACAGCTACAGGCGCGCCCCATCGAAGGCCCCCTTCTACGAGCTTGAGGATGTTACGAAAGATCTCAGCTACGCTCTTGAGGACCAGTCCAGGTACGGGCAGAAGATGCCACTCATAGTTCTCATGGACAACGGATCCACAGAGGAGGATGTGCCCGCGATGAAGCATGCCCAGGTCTACGGCCTGGAGATGGTCGTGGTCGATCATCACCACCCCAATGATGTTGTCGATCAGTATCTCATCGCCCATGTAAACCCGGCGCATGCTGGCGGTGATTTCGGGATCACAACAGGAATGCTGGGGGTGGAGATCGCTCGCATGATCAATCCTGATGTGGAGAACAAGATCAAGCACCTTGCTGCAGTCTCCGCGGTTGGTGACAGAAGTGAGGCTCCGGAGGCTGAGAAGTACATCAAGCTCGTCGAGGACAGGTTCAAGGTGGAGGACCTCAAGAAGATCGCACTGGCTCTCGACTATGAGGCTTTCTGGCTCAGGTTCAATGAGGGGCGTGGCCTGATAAACGATATCCTTTGCCTGGGCAGACTGGACAGGCACCGCAGGATCGTGGATCTGCTCTGCGATCAGGCGAATGCTGCAATCGAGGATCAGCTCAGGGCAAGCATGGGCAACGTGAAGAGCACGAAGCTGCCGAACGGGGCGATAATGAATGTCATAGATGTGGAGAACTATGCACACAAGTTCACATTCCCTCCACCCGGAAAGACGTCTGGAGAGATACACGACAGGATGTGCAAGAAGTATGATGGCAAGCCTGTTGTCACGATAGGATACGGCCCAGACTTTGCGGTTCTGAGAAGCAGGGGGGTGAAGATGAACATACCCCAGATAGTGAGGGAGCTGATGGAGGAGATCCCGAACGGCGGTGTGAGCGGAGGGGGTCATCTTGTCGTAGGCTCGATCAAGTTCGTGGGCGGAATGCGGAAGGAGGTTCTGGCCAAGCTCGCGGAGAAGATCGGAAGCTGCGAGGTCGAGGAGGTTCCACCTTCTGGAGCATAGCCTGGAATCGCTCATTTCTTTGCCCATCTTCATGAAATATAGGCGATTGATTCGGATTTTCGCGATCGCTGGAGTCTCTTTTCCATAATGCTTTCTCAATCCGTTAAATCAGCTCGCTCGTGTCCATATGATAACTTATCCGTAGAGGCACTGGTCCCGCTATGCACTTTTGTACGCCTTTTAAGTTGCTGGTTACACAAGAGCGATTCTGCGATGTCACTGCTGCTGGGTTCAATGATCTGGGCGCACAACCAAATGCTGATATCCTTAACGATGGACTGCTGGATTCTGCATGTATCAGACCTAGGCTTCCCATAATTTAGGCATATGGATCCGCAGCATATTGATTATTTGTGAGTAATGGCACAGTTATCTTCTAGGAAAAGCAGCATCATTCGCCACATTTCCGTCTCACCTTGCCTGAATGATTAGGAGCTCAGGATCAGATGCAGGCGCAGGTGTGCCGATCCCAATCATAATATACTATGATGATCGATCTGATGCACAGGATATCCCATGGCACGCTGTTCCTTATGTGGAACGACCTCGAGCCTGATCTCTGGTGAGCTGAGGGTATGTCTGCGCTGCATCCGATCCAGGCCAGAGGAATCTATCGAGATTGCGATGATTGCCCACAGAAGAAGCAGGGCTGCGTATGGGCTTCCGGAGGAGGTCCCCAGGGATCCGGAGGGGTTGAGGTGCAGCATATGTGCGAATGAATGCAGAATACCTCCTGGAGGCATGGGCTACTGTGGGCTGCGGATGAATGTTGATGGGGCGCTTGTGGGGGTCACCCCCACCCAGGGTAAGCTCTCGTGGTACCACGATCCGCTGCCGACAAACTGCGTCGGGGACTGGGTGTGCCCAGGCGGGACAGGCGCTGGATATCCGAAGTACGCACACTCAAACGGCCCGGAGATCGGATACAGAAACCTGGCGGTCTTCTTCCACGCATGCACATTCAACTGCCTCTACTGCCAGAACTGGCAGTTCAGAGCTGAGACGCTTCGCCCGTGGACGACCGATGTCAGCGAGCTTGTGGAGAGCGTGGATGAAAGAACCTCATGCATATGCTACTTCGGCGGCGATCCGGCGCCGCAGCTGCCGTTCGCTCTCAAGGCATCAAGGATGGCCCTTGATGCGAGAAGCGATAAGATCCTGCGGATCTGCTGGGAGACGAACGGATCGATGAATCGCCATCTTCTCGATGAGATGCTCGAGCTCTCTCTGAGCAGCGGTGGGTGCATCAAGTTCGACATCAAGGCGATGGATGAGAACCTCCACAGGGCGCTGACAGGGGTCTCGAACAGGAGAACCCTGGAGAATATATCTGCAGCGGCGGAGAGGATGGACGAGCGGGAGGAGCCACCGCTTGTCATTGCGAGCACGCTCCTGGTTCCGGGATATATCGACGAAAATGAGGTGGGAGAAATAGCTGAGTTTCTCGTATCCCTCAATCCCAGAATCCCGTACACGCTGCTCGCGTTCCATCCGCAGTTCCACATGAGAGATATGCCGTTCACCACGAGGTCGCTGGCCATGCGGTGCCTGGACACTGCCAGACGAAAAGGGCTTGAAAGGGCGCGTGTTGGAAACATCCACATCCTGACGCCCGGATGATTCCGATTTTCATCGGGCGGAGACATGCATGCAGTGTGTACAGTGTATTACGAAGAGGATCATCCAGTTGATTTAACGGATCGGGAGAGGATGGAAAGCCCTCGCGGGTTTCAATCCTAAGCGCCCCATAATTTAGACATATGGATTCGCAGCATACTGAATATTTGTGGGTAATGGCACAGTTATCTTCTAAGAAAAGCAGCCTCATTCGCCACATTTCCGTCTCACCTCTCCTAAATGATGAGGAGCTCAGGTTCAATCTGTCTGGAGATCGAGATAAGTTGATTCGCTCTTAGCCATATGACGACTTGCCAGAAGAAGCACTGGTCCTTCTATGCGTTCTCGAAAAATAAATGTGCGATTCCAGCAACCTGCCTGCTAGACATCTAAGTTGCTAAACACACAAGAGCGTAAGTCGATATGTCAACAAGAGCGATTCCCCTGATGCTTGCTGTTATCCCCGCGAGGCACGACATCCTGCCGTATCCCTGAGTGATCAGCTTCCTGTCCGCAGCATTCGCAAGCTGGCCGACTTTCGAGCCGCCGGTGCATGTGAATATGGCGCGCCTGGCCTCGGAGAGGCATCTCTCATTTACATCTATCCCCTCAGCATCTCCTTGATCTCCTCCACGCTCAGAACGCGGCCGACGGCAACCACCTCTCCGTTAATGCACAGCGCGGGGGTCATCATCACCCCGCGCTCCACGATCTCCATGATGCTGCCAACCTTGACTATCTCAGCCTCTATACCCAGCTCCTTAACCGCCTGGCGGACATTCTTCTCCAGCCCCTTGCATTTGGCACATCCTGTGCCGAGAACCTCTATCTTCAAGTGTGCCACCTCATTTATCAGAATCTTCCGAGCTTCCTGTACCTCTCAGCATGTATCTCAACAGCGATGCGTTTATCGAAGCGCTTGGTGATCCCCCATGCGGAGAGCTCAACGCTCAGGTTGTATATCCCTGCAGGAACTCCGGATGCGTCCCATGCACCGGTGTACACGTATGCTGATGCTGGATGCAGCATGATCCGGTCGATCTCCTTATCAGATCTGTCCGTCACAACAGCCACCATATTGGTGGCGGTCTTTATCTTCTCCTCTCCAGCGGCGCCGGTCTCCGCAGCGCCGATCACGTTCACGACCTTTCTCCCGGGCGATGTGTAGTTTCCGAGCCTCACGCCGGAGCTCTTATCCCTGCTGAGGCCGCCTGTGTAGATCGTTATGGGCTCGCATGTGACACAACCCATCACGTTCATGCTGTCGTTCTTCCTGCTCTCAGAGAACCTGGCGGTTATTCTGACCGTTCGCTCCGGGCTCACATCTGCTCTGAGATCTGTGAGCTCCATTCTGAGCTCAGGCTGGTGATCGAGCCAGTCCAGCCATGTGTAGAGCCTTGCGTCATACCCTATGCTTCTGAGCGCGAACCAGACGAGGGATGCCTGTCCGCCGTTCAGGCTGTAAATGACCACTGGTTTTCCCCGGTCGAGATTGAAAAGAGTACTGAGCTCGCTCGCGCTCTTCAATCTGCCATTGCTCAGGACAGATGACGATTCTATGTTCACCGCTCCAGGGATATGCGCAGCCTGGAACTCATCTGCGCTTCTCGCGTCCACAATCTGTGCAACACCGCTCATAATGTAATCGTACGTGGCGAGCAGCTCCGGCCTCAGAGCAGGGGTGTAGTTTGCTGAGGGTCTGATCGAGGGGCTATCGCTCATGTTGTCTCCGATGTTCTTCATCTCCAGCACCCTGACATCCTTCTGCCCAAGATAGCTCAGCAGCCAGCAGATGTATGTCGGATCGCCGCACTCCATGCAGCTCCCGTAGACGACAACGGTATCATCTCTAGTCAAGCCATGCGATCCAAGTATCTCGCATATCTCCCGAACAGAGCGCAGCCTGCCGTCGGCGATAAATTCAGCTCGCGGAATATGTATCGCGCCCTGAACGTAGTAAAGTGGGTTGTCGTTGCTCACGTACATTATCACATCCGACTGTGAGATATTGCCGATATCAACCACACTCATGGAGTATGCAGCTGATGCGAGAAGCAGTAGCAGCACAGATGCTCTTCCAAGCAGGGCGAGAATGGTGTGTGACTTATGTGTGTAATGCTTTACATTCATGCTTGATACCAGCCCCAAAGGCGCACGGAACTCATTTCAATCATCATGATCTGAATAGCGCGGGTTTATTTTTGGCTATACGTTTTGTGCTGTAAAGCCTTCAGATCGCAGATCATTGAGTATCAATCCATATATGTAGATATGTCCTGATCTGAAATATCCTTCCGGATTCCCATACTCTCATTCATGCTTCCGCTCCTGTAGCCTTCCAGATCTAGCGTGATGTACGAAAAACCCAAATCCTTGAGCGCATTCACGATGCTCTCTCTGTGCATCAGAACCTCTTGGATTTCAGATTCCAGAACCTCAATCCTGGCGAGATCGCCATGCGCTCTCACGCGGAGCTGTGAGAGCCCGATATCCTTCAGCATATCCTCCGCCAGCTCCACCCTTTTAAGCGCATGCGATGTTATACGCATGCCGTATGGGATTCTGGATGCGAGGCACGCAGACGATGGCCTGCTCCAGAAATCCAGTCTGAGAGATCTTGCTATCTCTCTGATATCATATTTCGATATGCCAGCATCAACAAACGGATGGCATATGCCTTCTTCATCACATGCTTTTATCCCCGGGCGGTAATCGTCGTAGTCAGTGGTGTTGACGCCATCTGCCACGCAGCTGATGTCGAGAGAGCTTGCGATCTTCCTGAGAATTTCTGCAGAGGCTCTCTTGCAGTGATAGCATCTATCCGGGCGGTTCTCAACGACGCTCTCGAGATCAAGGATATCATGCTCGACCACGATGCATTTGATCCCGAGATGTTCAGCAACTGACTTCGCATGCTCCAGCTCCCTTCTCGGCATCAGCGGGGAGTCCAGGATCGCAGCCACCGCTCTATCTCCGAGGACGTCTCTGGATATTGCAGCGAGCAGGCTGCTGTCAACACCTCCTGAGAAGGATACGAGCATGCTCTCTTTGGAGGCAATTATCTTCCTGAGCAGATCGAGCTTATCAGCCACGCCGGACATGCTCCTCCATTCCGTATCTCACCGAGACAGCCACACCTCTCTTTATCTGGAGCATCTCCTCGGGCGCGAGAACAGCTTTTCCTGTGGCGATCAGCCTGTCATCAGCATCAACGACCAGTACCTCATCGCCCGCTCTTATCTCAGGGTCCACGTAGAGTACATGCCTCGCGAAGAGGTTCTTTCCAGCGGAGACAAAAGGCACAGCATCAGGAGATGCGACCACCCTGAGTTTAGGATGCGGAAACGCCATGTGCAGCCTCTCAGCGCCGAGCATGCTGAGCGTCAGGTGTGAGTCCCGGGCGCGCACGGTTGCAATCCTCTCCTTCCCTGAGAGAAGATATCTCAGCCTCTGCGTGCTGGAAAGCTGAAACGTCGTGCCATCCGGAAAAAGAGCAGCTCCAGCTCCTCTGCCGAACTGGATATCTGCGAGCATCCTGGCAAGATAAATCATAATATATGATTGGGCTGCACGCCTTAAAGCTCTTCACAAACATGCGTAATATTTTATTTCACAAAACATTTTTTCCAAAAAGGTTTTACCTTTGTAGAGCGTTGGATTTGGGGATGTTCAAGAAGATCCTGGTCGCAAATCGTGGAGAGATTGCAATCCGCATAATGAGGGCCTGCAGGGAGCTCGGCGTCATGAGCGTTGCAGTGTATTCTGATGCAGACAAGAATGCGCTCTTCGCAAAGTACGCAGACGAGGCCGTCTACATCGGGCCATCGCCATCATCGGAGAGCTATCTCAACATGGATAAGATTGTAAAGGCAGCGCTCCAGACCGGAGCAGAGGCGATACATCCCGGGTACGGTTTTCTTGCGGAGAACCCGGAGTTTGCAAGGCTGTGCGAGGAGAACGGAATTGTTTTCATAGGGCCGTCCAGCAGCTCCATCGATGCGATGGGCTCGAAGATAACCGCCAGGCAGATGATGAAAAATGCAGGGGTGCCGATTGTGCCTGGCACTGAGAAGGGCATCTCTGACCCTGAGGAGATTGCGGACGTCGCGGAGCGCATCGGCTATCCGGTCATAATAAAGCCAGCAGCTGGCGGCGGAGGAATCGGCATGAAGATCGTCGACAGGCCCGAGGATCTCGCCCCTGCTGTGGCATCAGCCCAGTCGATAGCAATGTCAGCGTTCGGCGATGGCACGGTCTACCTGGAGAAGTACCTGACCGAGCCGAGGCACATAGAGTTCCAGATAATGGCAGATAACAGGGGGAGAACGGTCTATGTCTCGGAGAGGGAGTGCTCGATCCAGAGACGCCACCAGAAGCTGATCGAGGAAGCCCCATCTCCGATAATGACACCGGAGCTCAGGAAGAGGATGGGGGAGATAGCAGTGAAGGCTGCGAAGGCCATACGCTACAGGAGCGCGGGGACTGTTGAGTTCATGTATTCTCATGGAGACTTCTACTTCCTGGAGATGAACACGAGGCTCCAGGTGGAGCACCCGATAACGGAGATGATAACAGGCATAGATCTCGCAAAGGAGCAGATCTCGGTGGCGGCAGGCGAGGATCTGAGCTTCAGCCAGAATGAGATAGAGATACGGGGATGGGCGATAGAGTGCAGGATAAACGCAGAGGATCCCATGAACGATTTCGCCCCATCTCCAGGCAGGCTCAAGAGGTACAGAAGCCCCGGAGGGCCTGGAATCAGGGTCGATAGCGGCGTCTATACAGGCTACGTGATCCCTCCGTACTACGACTCGCTGATATCAAAGCTTGTGGCACATGGAAGGGACAGAAACGAAGCGATTGCCAGGATGGATAGGGCTCTCTACGAGTACATAATTGTGGGAGTCACGACGAACATACCGTTCCACAAGGCCGTTCTGAGAAACGAGCGGTTCAGGAGGGGAGATATCAACACGCACTTCATCAGGGAGGAGAACATCCTTGATGATGTGAAGAGGATAGTGGCCGAGGAGAAGGAGAAGCGCGAGAGCCTCGCCTCTGCGCTCGGTGCTGACACGAGAAAGATCGCTGCCGTCTCAGCTGCTGTGGGTGCATACCTCTCGCTCTACAGATCTGATGAGGATGAAGCAGAGGCTAAGAGCTGAGGATATCTCCTGCAGCATCATACGCATGCTCAGGGCGGCTTCCGGAGGCTGGGTCTCGGGAAAGGCGATCGGGGATGCGCTGAAGATGAGCCGTGCAGCCGTGTGGAAGCACATCCAGCACCTTCGCTCGATGGGCTACAGGATAGAGGCATCCACGCGGCTCGGCTACAGGCTTCTCGGCCCGGAGCCGGTGCATCTCCATATCCCAAAGCATATCTGCAGCAGGCTCATACTGCTGGAGAGCGTCGGATCTACAAACGAGTTCGCCAGGGAGATTGCGAGCGAATCTGATAGCTGGACGGTGGTGATAGCTGAGGTCCAGACTGCTGGCAGGGGGCGGCTCGGCAGGGAATGGCTCTCTCCTCCAGGTGGCATATGGATGAGCATCATCCTGAAGCCGAAGGTTCCACCATCGGAGGCGTTCAGGTACACGATGGCAGCATCTGTTGCTGTCTGCAGGTCGCTGAGGGAGCTTTATGGCCTGAATGCAAGAATAAAATGGCCCAACGATGTGCTTGTTAACGGGAGAAAGATCTGTGGGATACTGACGGAGATATCGGCGGAGCTTGATATCATAAATCACATAATCATCGGTATCGGGATAAACGCGAATATGAGCGCTTCCTCTCTGCCGGAGGAATGGAACGCGACCACGATCTCCGCGGAGATTCTGAGAGAGATCCCGCGGGGAGAGCTCATAACAAGAGTGCTCGAGGATCTCAGGGCGCTGCTGGAATCCGGGGAGCTGTACCAGGAGTGGGTGAGGCTCTCTGATACAATCAACCGGCGGGTCAGGGTCCAGGGATTTGATGATGTGACAGGCCTTGTGGAGTCGCTGGAGCCGGATGGAGCCCTTATTGTGAGGAAGGATGATGGGGAGCTGGTCAGGATTCTCGCCGGAGACTGCATTCATCTCAGATCAGATGAGGGGAACCGGAGAACGGGCTCTGTCTCTCTGGCGGGAAAGGGGTTTACAGAGTATGCGGAAGGTTAAGGGCATCTCGAAGGATGCTCTTGAGTTCATACTGGAGGCGAGCAAATCGAGTATGCCTCGAGAGTTCGCGGGGCTGCTTCAGGCCAGAGATGGGGTGATATCTGAGATACTGATACTTCCAGGGACGGACTCCTCTGAGTGGATGGCATGGATTCCCATGTACATGCTGCCGAGCATGCCGATCGTCGGCTCATGCCACAGCCATCCGTTGCCGAATCCCTCTCCGTCCCAGGAGGACATGGAGTTCTTCTCTCGCACTGGCAGCTACCACATAATAGCATTTCCACCATTCGATGAGAGGAGCTGGAGATGCTACGACTCCTCTGGGAGGAGGAGAGATCTTATTGTGATAGAAGGATAAAGCGTCAGGATTCCTGTGCTGCAGATCAGAGGTCCTGCTGCCCTGCAAGGGAGGCGTTATGACAAGAGTTATGGCAACTGGCACTTTCGATATACTGCATCCGGGGCATCTTCTATACCTGGAGCGCTCAAGAGCTCTTGGAGATGAGCTCGTGGTTGTTGTTGCAAGGGATGTCAATGTGAGGCACAAGCCCAAGCCGGTCATTCCCGAGGATCAGAGGCTTCGGATGGTTTCAGCTCTGAAGATGGTTGATATGGCTGTTCTGGGAAGCAGGACAGATATCTTCGAGCCCGTGAGGGATCTCAGGCCGGATATAATCACTCTCGGTTACGACCAGTACATGGATGAGCTCTGGCTTGAGGGTGAGCTCAGAAGAAGGGGTTTGCAGGCGAGGGTCGTGAGGATCTCCGAAAGGGAGCCGTGCGAGCTCTGCAGCTCGAGGCAGATCGTGGAGAAGATCCTCAAGGAAAGATGCTAACAGATTGCGCAAGCGGTAGTTACTTATACCGATCGCTTCCTTCTGGCGCACGTATGGCCAGAGTTGCCGTAGGTGGAACATTCGACCCGATTCACGATGGCCATCTCGCTCTCCTGAAAAAAGCCTTCGAGGTCGCCGGAGAGGATGGGACAGTGGTGATAGCCCTCACATCAGATGAGATGGCGAGGAGCCAGAGGAAGAGGCCTGTCAGGGACTTCGATACCAGGCTAAAGAACCTCCGGAGGGTTCTGAGGGAGAAGCTGGGCGTGGAGAGATTTGAGGTGGAGAAGATCAGCGACGTCTTTGGATCAGCCATAGAGAAGGATTACGATTACATCGTCGTCTCCCCCGAGACCGCGCCGACCGCATACAGGATAAACGAGATAAGGCGCGAGAACGGCCTGCAGCCATTGAAGATCGTGCAGATCGAGTACAAGATGGCCGAGGACAACATACGGATCAGCTCCACCCGCATAGCTGAGGGGAAAATCGACACGCATGGCAGGGTGCTGGTCTAGCGAGGCTCGTGCAGCTTGCTGGCATATCACAATGATTTATAGTATTCCGCACAATTTGATGCAATATTATATATTATGTTAAATCATGTATGAAGTGACGCAAATGAGGTTGTCTACCTATGGCGTGTGGATAAGCGCAAAAGCAATCGCTCTTGTACCCTAAGCTCCCCATAATTTAGGCATATGGATCCGCAGCATACTGAATATTTGTGGGTAATGGCACAGTTATCTCATAAGAAAAGCAGCATCATTCGCCACAGTTCCGTCTCACCTCGCCTAAATGATTAGGAGCTCAGGATCAAAGGTATGAGCCTATTCGCCAATCACAGAACACAGCTGTCATCCGCTGGCTGAGCTCCAGGAACCAGTGCCATCCCGCTCGTGTTCAGCCTCAAAACGTTTATCTCCTTGAAATATGCTCTCCATCGCTAAAACAGGAGACCCATGGATATGAAGAAGGACACTGATAGCAAAAAGCAGAGCAGAAAGCGCCTGCCCGAAAGATACTGGTATGCAGGACTTGGTCTGCTGTTTCTGCTCTCAATCTATCTCAGGGCTGTGGTTCCATTTAAGAACGTGTTTATCGGAGACGCAGTCAGATTCAGCAGCGAGAGCGACGCATGGTATCACATGATGCTCGCCAAGACGACGTTCCTCCACTGGCAGCGTCCGTGGTTCGATCCGCTCACGAACTTTCCGAACGGGACGCCGCTCCACTTCGGGCCGTTCCTGAGCTGGGGTGTTGCCCTTCTCTCAAAGATCGTCGGGCTCGGCGGCTCGGATCTCCATACAGTTGACGTGGTCGGGGCGTTCTGGCCTGTGATTATGGGCTCGCTCCTTATACTTCCGGTGTACTATATAGGAAAGGAGATTGGGGGGCGGGGCTGTGGCATAACCGCAGCGGCTCTTTCCGTGGTGCTTCCTGGCCAGCTCTTCTCCAGAACCGTTCTGGGGTTCACAGATCACCACTCCTCTGAGATCCTGCTGAGCACGCTATCGATGCTGCTCTTCATTCTGGCATTCAGAAGCGGTCGATCTCTGAGCTTCAGCACTCTCCGGGATCTCAGCGATGTGAGACGCCCGCTGATTCTGGCGGTGCTCGCTGGAATCGCCCTCGGCCTGTACGTCGATGCCTGGTCCATGGGAATCCTGTTCGAGGGCATACTCCTGATCGCGATAACTGTGCAGAGCGTGGTCGAGCACTACCGAGGCAGGAGCGGGGAGTATCTGGGAATCGTAGGGGCGATAGGCCTCTTCTTCGCATTTCTCATGGTAATGCCGTTTGCGCACTCCTACAACAGGTTCAGCATAATCCAGTACTCGCTCTTCCAGCCATCGATGCTGCTACTCGGTTCGATATTCTGTCTGGAGCTGGCTGTGGCATCACGTGAGGTATCGAGGCGTGGACTCTCATGGGTGTTGTACCCGGCATCTGTTGCTGCGGTGGTTGTGCTCGACCTCCTTGTGGTGGTCCTGGCAGTTCCTGAGCTCTTCAGCGCGGTCGTTTACGGTCTGAAGACATACATGCTTCCACGCACGGGTGGCGCTGCAACGGTCGCAGAGCTCTCGCCAATATACATGGACATCGGACGGGGGGTCACGGGGATAGATGAGAACTTCCCTGGATTGATCCGCATACTCTCTCCGTTCTACATTGCGATCATCGGCCTTGGCCTGCTGGCTTACAGATACCTGAGGGACTCCAGAGCTCCGTACCTCCTGGTCATAGTATGGAGCATGGTAACGCTGATCATAACGCTGGCTGCAAACCGCTCCGCATACTACTACGCGGTCAATGTCGCCCTGCTGTGCGGTTATCTGGCGTCATTAGCCTACGCCCGCGCAGGCCTCTGGGATATTGAGGATGTTCTCGCAAGATCACCATCAAACCTTACCAGGGAGGTGCGGCCGGAGCGGCTGGCATCAGCGGCTGCGGTGATTATCATAGTGGTAATACTGGCATACCCGAGCGTCCTCAGCTCACATGCGATAGCGAGGTACTCAGTGGGGCCGAATCAGGACTGGGTCAGCTCCATAGAGTGGATGCGTGACAATACACCATATCCAGGGCTTGATATCTACAATGTCTACGAGCGGCCTCCAGAAGGGCAGTACTTCCAGTATCCTGAGACAGCATACGGCGTGATGTCCTGGTGGGACTACGGTCATCTCATAGAGACCATAGGCCACAGGTATCCGAACGCCAACCCGTTCCAGGAGGGAATTGGAAGCAAGAGCACAGGAACGCCCGGATCCTCTCCGTTCTTCCTGGCGGAGAGCGAGGATGAAGCTGAGGATGTTCTCACGCGTCTGAACAAGAGCAGGCCGCCCTACATGAATGCGCGGTACATAATGACGGATGTTGAGATGGCGGTCACAAAGTTCCATGCGATAGCCGCATGGAGCAGCATACCTCTCACAAGATATACGGGGGCTGTCTATCAGCCGCAGGCTGACAGCCTCGTCCCGATACAGGTCTGGATGCCGGAGTACTTCAAGACCATGGTGGCGAGGCTCCACTTCTTCGACGGAAGCGAGGTCGAGCCGCAGGATCCGGTGGCAATAGCGTACACAAGGGTCATGATGCCAGATGGCACACCACTGACAGTTATAACAAAATCTCCGCTCATACCCAAGAGTGAAAAGGAGCTGGAGAGCTTCATAAACGAGAGCGTGAGCGAGGGGTACAACGTCAGCGTTGTGAGCAGGAGCTTCGCGAGATCGCCTGTGTATGTAGAGGCGCTGCAGCACTACAGGCTCGTCCACGAATCCGCGACACAGGTCACAACCGAAGGAAACAGGTACGTCAAGACATTCGAGCATGTCCCTGGTGCGGTGATAAAGGGCAGGGCATCCCCTGGATCAAAGGTCGTGATAGAGGTCCCGATAATGACGAATCAGAAGAGGCTCTTCATCTACAGGCAGTCGAATATCACAGGCTCCAATGGAGAGTTTGTCCTGGTGGTTCCGTACTCGACTGAAGGTCCGGTGGTCGGGGGCACGAACTTCGACACCGCGCCGATAGGCGCATACAGGCTCACGGTAAACGGCGCGAGCAGAGAGGTGCGTGTTTCTGAGAACGATGTCATGAGCGGAGGGATCGTTGAGGTATGATCCTCGGGGAGATGAGCTGGCCTGAGATTGAGGCGGGGCTGACGAAGACAAGGACCGTGATACTGCCCGTGGGTGCTGTCGAGGAGCACGGCCCGCATCTCCCAGTGACCACAGACACGCTACAGGCGCTGGAGGTGGCTCACGAGGTTGCAAGGCGTCGCGAGGTATTCGTCGCGCCTCCGGTGCACTACGGCATATGCAGGAGCACCAGAGGTTTTCCAGGGACGGTGAGCATTGGATTCGACGCCCTCAGGGATTACGTGTACGACATTCTGCTCGGGTTCCATGAGAGCGGCTTCAGGTATGTGATGGTTTTATCAGGGCATGCTGGAGGCCAGCACATGGCATCTCTTAAAGAGGCGTGCCAGAGCGCTGTGAACAATACTGATCTCAGAGTCAGCCTGCTGACCGACTTCGATCTCATAAGGTGCGATATCCCCGGGGATGGCCACGCTGGAGATATCGAGACATCAAGGATGCTCCTCCACAGGCCTGATCTTGTCAAAGGATTTCCACCAGCCAGCCATCCAAAGCGCCCCAGGTACCTGATCCTGAGATCTGTGAGGGAGTTCATGGGCGATGGGATCATGGGTGATCCGAGCAGGGCGAGCGCCGAGAGGGGAGTCAGGTACTTCGAGATGGCCGTGCAGGGAGTTCTGGAGGCGCTGGACGAGCTGGAGGGGGGCTCTGCTTAGTGAGAGACCCCAGGCGGTAGATGCGGCTGTTCGTGATGCAGATGTTCAAGGTAGAACTTTTGTAGGTGCAGGTATTTTCGCCGTACCTGAGGTTAAATAATGTCCCATGGACACAAGGCCGGTGGGATGGAACAATGGCATCGGAGAGAGATTTGAGGATTCTTGAAGCCATATCAGATGGATGCTCAATCCCGCAGGAGATCGCCGATCGTCTTCGCATAAAGACAGAGGCTGTCCTGTCAGCAGCGGAATCTCTTGCAGAGAGCGGGCTCATCAGTGTGGACAAGAGGGTTATCGAGCGTTTCTCGCTTACCGAGGAGGGGAGAAGATATGCGCTTGAGGGTCTCCCTGAGAGAAGGCTCATCGAGATGATAGGTGAGGGAAAACCGGTATCCGAGCTCCAGGATCCGGCGCTGAAGATCGCCATAGGATGGGCCCGAAAGAAGGGCTGGGTCCGGATCGATAAGGGCATTCTTCGACCTCTCGGCAGACCTGCTGAGGGGGAGGATGAGATCGCTCTCAGAATGCTTCTTGATGGAGAGAGGAGCAGATCTGAGATCGGCAGCGCCATTGATTTGCTGATCAAAAGAAATCTCGTTACCCCGATCAGGAGCAAGTCCTGGAGGTATGAGATCACCGATGAGGGGAAGAAGGTGCTCTCACAGAGCAAGGATAGCCTCACCAAAAACACTGGATACAGCATGGGTATGACTCTGGTGAAGGAGATCTCCCAGCTCACCCCTGAGATCATAAAGAGCGGTGAATGGAGAGCGGCAAGGTTCAGGCCCTACAACGTCAGGGTTCCCGGGGATACGATCTATCCCGGGAAGATCCATCCGTACAGACGCTTGATGGATAGGATGAGGAGAATCATGCTCGAGATGGGGTTCACGGAGATAAAGGGCGAGATAATACAGTCGAGCTTCTGGAACTTCGATGCGCTCTTCCAGCCGCAGGACCATCCGGCGAGGGAGATGCAGGATACATTCTATCTGGACAGCAAGGCTGAGATCCCTGATTACAGAAGTGTGAAGGAGATGCACGAGCGCGGCGGTGGAATAGGCTCCACAGGATGGGGCGGTGTGTGGGATCCGGAGATCGCCAGGCAGGAGGTCCTCAGGACGCACACGACCGCGATAACCATAAAGTATCTGGCAGATAACCCAGAGCCTCCTGTCAAGGCCTTCTGCATAGATCGCGTTTACAGGCGTGAAGCAATCGATGCGACTCACACCCCTGAGTTCGAGCAGCTTGAAGGAGTGGTGATGGATAAAGGCGTAACCTTCAGCAACCTTCTCGGTATACTGAAAGAGTTTTACTCGAAGATGGGATTCGAGGAAGTCAGGTTCAGGCCCGGATACTTCCCCTACACAGAGCCGAGCGTCGAGCCTGAGGTCTGGATAGATGGCCTTGGCTGGGTGGAGCTCGGAGGAGCTGGTGTGTTCAGGCGCGAGGTGACCGCGCCATTCGGCATAGAGCACCCGGTGCTCGCATGGGGTCTGGGCGTGAGCAGGCTGGCTATGCTCCGTCTGGGCCTCAATGACCTGCGGCTTCTCTACCAGCCGGACATCGGATGGCTGCGGGATACTCCTGTGTCTCTCTTCAGAGGTGTCTGAGATGCCTGTTGTGCGTCTGTACTACGATGATCTGGAGCAGATGGTCGGTGCCTCCAGGGAGCTCATACTTGAAAGGCTGCCGATGATGGGCGCGGATGTTGGCAAGAGCCTGGAAGCGGATTACATCGACGTGGAGTTCTTCCCCGACAGGCCGGATCTCTACAGCTCTGAGGGCGTGGCCAGAGCGCTGCAGGGTTTTCTGAATATAAAAACAGGACTTCCTGAGTATGAGGTACACACAGGATCTGTAGAGATGCACGTGGATGAATCTGTGAAGAGCGTGCGCCCGATAATAGGATGCGCGGTCGTAAGGGGCCTCAGGTTCACGGATCCGTTCATAGAGTCGCTCATGAGCCTGCAGGAGGACCTCCACTGGGGTCTCGGCAGGAATAGGAGAAAGGTCGCGATAGGAGTTCACGATATCTCGAGAGTGAGACCTCCATTCCGATACATCGCGGAGGATCCTGACAGGAGAACCTTCGTGCCGCTCGATTTCGATGAGAGCATGAGCATGCGGGAGATACTTGTGCGCCACCCGAAGGGTGTGGCATACCGTCATATCCTGGATGGATTCGAGAGATTCCCTCTGATCGTCGATGCTGATGATAACGTCCTATCATTCCCGCCGGTGATAAACGGGGAGCTGACCAGGGTCAGGGAGAATACAACAGACCTGTTCATAGACGTGACGGGCACGGATCCTGTCGTTTACAAAGCTCTGAACATAGTGGTCACAGCCCTGGCAGAGCGCGGCGGCAGGATCGAGGGCGTGAGGATGATTTCCTCAGATAAAGAATGGATCAGCCCCGATCTCTCTCCAGCACGCTGGACTGTAAGTGCATCGGAGGCGAACAGCCTGATAGGCTTCAGCCTCTCCGCAGAGGAACTCGCAGAGTGCCTCAGACGCATGAGGTTCGGTGCACGTGCTCTTGACAACGACATTGTTGAGGTGCTGGTCCCGGCGTATCGCGCGGATATCATGCACACGTGGGACATCATCGAGGACGCGGCCAAGAGTTATGGATACGAGAATCTGAAGGCTGAGATGCCGGGGACGCTGACGATCGGAAGGCCTCACCCTATGGAGGAGCTCAGGGATGAGGTCAGGGATCTCATGGTCGGTTTGGGCTATCTCGAGGTGATGCCGTTCACCCTGACAAACGAGAAGGTTCACTTCGATATGATGCGCAGGACCACCGGCGAATGCACACACGTCATGCACCCGATAAGCGAGCTTCACACCATTATAAGGACAGATATACTCCCAGGGCTGATGGAGATCCTGTCGCTCAACCAGCACCATGCTCTGCCACAGAGGCTCTTCGCTGTGGGGGATGTTGTCATCGGTGGAAGGACAAAGTGCCATCTTAGTGCGGTATCGATACACAGCGGAGCAGGGTTCGCGGAAATCAGCTCCGTGGTTTCTGCCATTATGAGGGAGCTGAGGATCAGCGCGGAGATAGTCGAGTCGAATGATGGCGCGTTCATACCTGGCAGGGGCGCGGATCTAATGCTCGATGGAGCGAGAATCGGATGCTTTGGCGAGATCCATCCAGAGGTGATTGTTGCGTTCGGCCTGGAGCATCCTGTGGTCGGGATGGAGCTGGAGATATCTCCCTGAGAGGCGCCTGATGCAAGCGAGACGAACCGATCGCGTATGCTCTATCTTTGTATCACAAACCTGAATGCTGCGGGTCGTAGAAATGTTTATATACTACTATGCAATACGTTCGAGGGCCAAGATGTGGCGAAGAGATCGCGGAGAGAGCCGCGGGTGCGGACGGGCCGTAAGGCTTGGATGAATGCACTGGTTCCACTCTGCGGTACATTTTGTTGGGGTGGAGACGGGAGTTTGAGCTCCCTGTCTGACGT
>NZ_JAOAKP010000022.1 GCF_026419855.1 Methanothrix sp. | reverse complement strand
TACCCGCTCAGCGGTGCTTCAGTGCATTGATCGTATAAATAACTTTTCTCAATGCTGCTTGGCTCCGGAAAGTTTTCTCCTGGCGATCCTGTTTGCTATCCTGGCTGCAAACGCGCCTGCGACGAACCCAGCATCTATGTTCACCACAGCCAGCACAGAGCAGGACTGGAGCATCGATAGAAGCGCAGCGAGACCGTTTCCACCAGCACCGTATCCTGTGGAGACAGGGAGGCCTATCACCGGAGCGTCCGTCAGGCCGGCAACAACGGCAGGAAGCGTCCCCTCACGGCCAGCAGCGACGACCATCGCATCCACACCTGCCATGCGCTCTATCGCTGGGAAGAGGCGGTGGATGCCCGCAACTCCAACATCATATTCCGTCACCACCTCGCAGCCCATGGCCTCTGCCGTGACCCTGGCCTCCTCCGCGACCGGTATGTCGGCGGTTCCCGCGCTGAGTATTCCAACTCTTCCGCCAGTACTCTCGATTCGACCTGCTTTAAGGAGAGCTGCCTTCGCATGCTCATACCACACCATCTCAGCGTTCTTTGGAAGAGCTATTGATCTCAGCGCGCTGAGGTGTGCTTCGGAGACCCTTGTCACTATTACCTTACCAGTGGATTCAAGATGCGCCAGAGCAATCCTTGCAAGATCATCTGGCCTTTTTCCCTCGGCGAGAACCGCCTCAGGCACGTCTATCCTGTCCTCCCGCATGTGATCTATCTTTGCAATCGATCCGACCTCTCTGTAGCTCAGAAGCCTTATTCCGCTCAGAGCCTCCTCTAAATCAATCTCTCCCCTCGAGAGCCTCTCAAGAATATCACGAAGCCCGGTCACATGGAAATGGTATTGAGGATATGGATAAAGATGTTTCCAATTGAAGAGTATGACAGCATCTCTTCTCGAAAGCTCGCAGCCGGATCTAAAAATGCAGAAAAATAAAAAGCCCGGGTGCTCCTCCCGGGTGTCTCATCTAACAGTGACCCTGATGGTCTTGTCGAGCTGGCTTCCATCGATTGTAGCTGTTATCCTGAAGCTCTTCTCCCCTGGAGCGCCGAATGTCGAGCGCATCCTGTACATGCCTGTTGCGACCCTGTTGAGAGTGCTCCCCTGCCTTGCAGCGTCCTGTGGGCTCCAGGTCATCTTCAGCGATGTTGGATCTGTGAGCTCACCGTAGTTGTTGTAGAACCTCAGAGTCATCAGGTAGTCCCTGTTCGCCCGTCTCGAGCTGAAGCTTGCCCTGACGTCGCATGGCGGCATCGCGCTTGTTATCTTCAGAGGCATGGCATAGATGCTGTTGCCTTCCAGGTATGATAACCAGTAGCGTCCACCACCATAAGCGATGGACGGCCACTCGAGGTCTCCGCTCAGCACGAGTCTCTTCTCGATGCTGCTCCAGTCGCGCCTGTACCTCTCGAGCGATATCCCATCTTCACTCTTGTACACCAGCATGAACTCGCCATTGCTCCACAGCAGGTACGGCTGATCCTCATCCGCTGATCCGGCTGTCAGCCTTCTTGTATCCAGCAGGTTGAGGTTTGTGTCGAGCTTCTTGACCACCACATCGAGATTCCCGCGATCCTCTGACACATAGGAGACGTAGATGTAGCCGCTGGCCAGGACGATAGAGGGAATATCCTGATAGTAGCTGTCAGCCGTGAGCCTTATGCTACTGAGGGGGTTCCAGCCGGAATTGAAGCGTGTCAGGTAGATGTCGCCGCCGCTCTGCCTGCCGCTCTCCCAAGACTGGTACACAAGGAGGAAATCATTATCCACCTTCAGAAGAGCCGGAGAGTCCTGATCGCTTGCAGATGTTGTGAGCTGCCTCGTCTCCAGCACGTTCAGGCTCTGGTCGAGCTTCTTCATGAAGATGTCCATGTTGCCCTTCTCTTTGGATACGTACGCAACATAGTAGTTCTTTCCGTCATAGACAACTGAGGGCCTGTCCTGGTATGCGGCATCGCTTGTCAGAAGCTTGCTGCTCAGCGGCTTCATAGATGCATCATAGGTCTGTATCCTGATGTCACCGCCGCTCTGCCTGCCACGCTCCCACGACTGGCAGACCAGCACGAATCCTCTGTCTGTGGATATGAGCCTGGGCGAGTCCTTGATCTGGTCCCTGAGCTGTGCTCCGGTCACAATATCCAGCCTCGGCTGGAGCAGCCTGTAGACCTGGCCCTTGGCGCTGTCGTAAGAGTTCGGTGTCGCATGCTTCCCATCCCTGGCGTAGACGAAGACTGTGTAATCACCAGCATCTCCAAGATCCGAGCTCCAGGTCCATGTGTTTGAGGTCGACCAGTCCCTGACAATCTGCCATGTGTTCTCGGTCGATGGCCCCTTCAGCCAGAATCTGTAGTAGATCTGATCTCTCTCAGGATCTGTGGCCACTGCGGTCCATTTGATCTGGGTTCCACTGTACTGCGGGCTCGGTTTGTCTGGAGTGAGTGATGCTATCACAGGCGGCAGGTTCGGCTTCACCACAATGCTGAATGCTGCGCTGGCCTGGTCATCCCAGCCTGTTGGTGGAGCATGCAGACCGTCCCTGATCTGAACAATTACCTGAGATCTTCCAATGTCAATGTCAGATGTCCTCCAGGTCCAGGTGTTCGAGAGCGACCAGTCCTGCACAACTCTCCATGTGTAGCCTGTCGACGGGCCATTCAGCATGAACCTGTAGTAGACCTGGTATCCCTCTGGATCGATTGCTGTAGCGCTCCATGTCACCGTGCTACCTGCATACTGCGGGCTCGGCAGGCTCGAGCCAAAGCTGGTTATCACAGGCGGCAGGTTCGGGCGCGGTACGAATCCCAGGATCATATAGCCGCAGATCTTCTTATCGTCATACTCCGGAGAGTGCTTTCCATCCTTGACGTATACCATTATCTCGTTGTAACCGATATCGAAGAACGATGTCTTCCATGTCCAGATGTTTCTTGACGTCCAGGATGTCATCTCCATCCACGTGTATCCCGTCGAAGGACCTTTCAGCAGGAACTTGTACTGCAGCGGATCCCTCTCCGGATCATGCGCAACCGCCCTGAAGCTGACCCAGGCGCCAGGGTACTGTGGGCTCGGCCTGTCGACCATTATCAGCCTCAGGTGCGGCGGCCTGTTGGTCTCCTTGAGGGTGAAGCTCTTTGTTACCTGGATGTCGCCAGTATCGCTGTGGTAGTTGTCCCTTATCCAGACGCGCACATCGTAGGCGCCTGGCTGCAGCCCCGCCGTGTTCCAGGACCATGTGTTGTCAGAGGACCAGCTCCTGCGCTCCTGCCAGAGTCCTGATGTCGATGGCCCCTTGAGCCAGAAGCTGTACTCCAGTGGCACAGTGGATGTGGCGCTTGCAGTCCAGACTATCGTCGTGCCGACGTTCTGCGGACTGGGTTTATCCGGCGTCAGCGTTGCGCCCGTCGGAGGGGACTTGTAGTTGCCGAAGTCGACGCCTGTCTTCGCCTCGCCTGCGCTGAGCGTTATCGTGTAAGATCCGCCCCCCGGCTTCGTGTTGCTCCAGCCTGGCTTCAGCGTCTCTGTGACTGTGTATGTTCCGGCATCAAGACCCGTGAAGTTGTATCGACCATAGCTGTCTGTTATCGCTGTCCTTGTGTAGGTGCTGTTGCTTATCTTTATCTCCCATCCCGGAAGGCCCTGCTCTCCAGCATCCCTGACACCGTTGTTGTTCTTATCGTTAAATTTCAACCCGTAGATGGCTGCCTTTGTCAAGACATACCTGTTGCCAAAGTCCAGTCCAGTCTTGGACTCGCCTGAGCTGAGCGTTATCGTGTAAGATGCTGGTGTAGTCGGGGTCCAACCTGTCTGTGCGATCTCGCTTACCGTATATGTTCCAGCTGGCACATGTTCGAACTTATACGAACCTGTCTCATTTGTGGTAGTGCTTATATTAGTGCCAAGCAGGACTATGTGCCAGCCAGCTATACCCGGCTCTCCTGCATCATACGCTCCATTTCCGTTTAGATCGTTGAATTTTCTGCCGGAAATGATACAATTACCTAATACCGGTATATCAGTTACTACTACACTCACAGTCGTCGTCACAACTACTGTTTGCGGATCGTCTATCTCATATGTTCCCGGTGGCACATTGTCGAACATGTAGGAGCCATCCTCACCAGTCCTCGTGGTCCTGATGATTTTGCCGTTCTGTGCCAGAACAACTTCGCTCCCCGGAATTCCAGGCTCGCCCTCGTCCCTGACCTTGTTCGCGTTCAGATCGTAGTACTTCATCCCTTTTATAGACAGACTTCCGGCAACACCTATATCGAAGCTAACGTCAGCTGTTTCCAGCTGTATATCCTTACTCTCCGTCGTCGCCCTCCAGCCATCCTGCGGGATCATCTCCACCCTGTAGTTGCCTGGCGAGAGGCCCTCGAATTTGTATGACCCATCAGCGCCAGTCTCAGTCATGGCGGTGACGTTTCCGCCCTGCACGAGGGTCACGCTCCAGCCCCTGACTCCAGACTCGCCCTCGTCCCTGACACCGTTGGCGTTGATATCGTTGAATACCATTCCTGATATCGATCTCAAACCCGCATATCCGAAATCGATGTTGGGCACGCTTGAGTCCTTGACCTCCACCGTGTGCGCTCCGGTCTTCGGCGCGGTCTGGCTCCAGCCATCCTGCTTCACAGCCTCGACCTTGTAGCTGCCGGGCCCGAGACGGTCGAATGAATAGAATCCGTCACCCGCTGTGACCGCAGTCCGCTCACTTCCATCTGGCATCGTCAGCTTTACAGTCCATCCTGAAAGCCCGGGCTCGCCATCGTTGGCGCCGTTCGCATCGAGATCGCTGAAGACCCTGCCGGATATCGTAAACCCTATCATCTGTACTCCGAAGTCCATGCCGCTCTGATCAGCATCTGTAATGCTTACCTCTTTAGATGAGACGCTTGCATTCCAGCCGGCCTGCAGAACCACCCTGAGCGTATAGACGCCGGGCGTCAGATTCTCGAATCTGTAAGAGCCATCTTCTCCTGTTGTTGCAACGCTCTCTGTGGCATCGGGCCTCGTCAGGCGTACCTCCCAGCCCTTCACGCCCGGCTCACTGTCATTGACGCCGTTGTTATTCTTATCATCGAACAAAGTGCCGCTTATGGAGTATGTTCTGGCCCTGTTGCCGAAGTTAATTCCAGTTACATCTGAATCGGTCAGGTTCACCTGCTGATTCTCAGAGGTGGTCGGATCCCAGCCAGCTTTCGCCAGCTCCCTCACGGTGTACAACCCTGGCGAGAGACCATCGAACCTGTAGTAGCCGTCGAATCCGGTCGTGGTCTGGACCTCGGTCTGGTTTGGCATCGTCAGAACGATCGTCCATCCGTCCAAGCCAGCCTCGCCTGAGTCCATAACGCCATTCCCATTCAGATCATTGAACGTGTAGCCGGATATGCTCATCACCGGCAGAACCACGCTCTCCTCTGAGACAGGCGGCGTTACATTTATCGGAACGGTTATATTCACGGGAGCCGTTACGTTTTCTGTGACATTGACAGGTGCGGTAACATTCTCTGGAACCGCAGCTCTCAGAATCTCGTACTCCTCAGCAACTGTGCTGTCAGCAGTGCCGTTTGTAGCATGCCTGTTGTCCCTGACGCCTGCAGTTATCGCGTGCACCCCGATATCCTGCTCTCTCGTCGACCATGCCCATGTGTTATCTCCTGACCAGTCCCTCACAACGTTGCCATCGAGCACGAACTGGTACTCAAGCGCATCTCCATCAGGATCTGACGCGCTCGCGGTCCACACAACCACTGTACCTGCAACCTGCGGAGACTCAGGAGATGCAACCAGACCTGTCAGCTGTGGCGGACGGTTGGGTGGAACCGGACGATTGATGACATATCTGGCTGTTTCTTTTACATCATAGCCATCATCCAGATCCCCATATCCATCTCTCACACGAACCTCGATCTCGTTGGAGCCAACATCATTATCAGATGTCCTCCAAACCCATCTCGGCTCGTTTATCCAGCCGGTCATATCCTTCCAGCTGTCTCCTGTCGCCGGACCTTTCAGGAGAAACATGTACTCCAGCGCATCATCATCTTGATCAAATGCATTTACGATCCATTTCACCTCTACACCCGCATCCTGCGGGCTCTGCGGATCACTTAAAAATGACATTATAGTTGGAGGCTGATTCCCGGCAAGATCCGGCCCGATAGACCCGGGTTCCTGCCCAGATGCAGACACGATCAGGAATATGCCGAATATGATCGAGATCGTGACCATAAGAACCCGATCTGCATTCCTGTAGCTGCAAATTTTATCGTACAACGAAATCATCTCGCTCATAATTCCCCTGCCGATCATCAATCCGTCACTCTCCTGCCCGCTCAGAGGTTCGCACCTCAAGCAAGCATGGAGACTGACCGGCTTAAGTAGCTAATTTTCATGTAGGGCTTCCATTAATCGATTCTCCGATATCTATGAGTAATATGAATCATTTGTAGATCACATCTAGCTCATTGAGGCCAATATCAGCCATGCAGATCATTTCTGGTGATCTGTATCAGAGAAGCGTTGATCCCAGACTGTTATCATGCGAATGGGTGTTTTGCAGTGTCCTTCCTTGAGAGGATCTCATCGACCCCAGGCTCGGATCGAACTGCCCTCTTTATAGCAATCTTCGTTGCGAGGTAGTTGTTCTCATAGATCTTCTTCTTGTCTTTTGCATCCCACTTGATGAATACAGAGACCACTATGAGAACATCCTCGACTCGCTCCCTGGGTATAACCCCCTCCGCGACGCTGTCCATCACAGCTTTTGCGACTGCTGCCTGAGCTGGCCCGAACATCAGAGTGGCCTGCCCTGCATTCTTGATCGTCACCTTGTTCACGATCAGAGTCGATGGCTTTGCGGGCAGATTTGGCTCCAGAACCGCGAGAAGAGGTGTGTGACCCTTTCGCGGCGATGCCAGCGATGTGACAAATGCATCATCAACCGCCCCGCCCTTCGGCCCTATCACCAGATCGATATGCGCAACCTCAGGGCCATCCCCAACCAGCGCCTCTCCGACTAAGGTCCTGCTGAAATCCTGAGACAACAAACCACTCCCTTGGAACCCTCTATAAAGATCTGGCACGCTAATAGAATATTAACTTATGCTGCAAATTCTCTGAAGACCTGATTTAGCAGGGGTTACCAGTGATGACCTCCGGACCCCACATCTCAGGCTGCAGACCGTGGACCATATTCGCAGAGGTATCAGTCCAGGATTCCCTTCGGGACCTCTATGCTGGCGATTGCATGCTTGAAGAGCAGATATGTCCTGGGTCCAGCATCGAGCACTATCTCGTATGCGTTGAACGAGACAAGCTTACCGCTCAGCGGCCTGCCATCGTTCATCCTTATCATTACCTGCTGGCCCCTAAGCTTCGGCAGGAACTGCGGCATCTTGGTCTTTGATTCTTCCTGCTCCTGCGCTCCAGCCTGTGTGTCTGTCGTATATGCTCCCTCCTTTGTGAGAACTCTTTCGATGCACAGGCATATATATAGTTGTTCTCGAATAGTGGGTTGAAGCAGATGAAAGATGACATGCTTCTCTGGGACGAGACGCTCTTCAAGGACCCTGAGGTTTTCGAGCTGGATTATGTGCCGGAGCACTTCTATCACAGAGAGGCTCAGATGAAGAGCCTGAGGTTCTGCGTGCGTCCAGCCATTCGTGGAGCCAGACCTGTGAATGCACTCTGCATGGGCCCACCAGGCACTGGCAAGACGACCGCGATAATTAAGCTTTTCGAGGAGCTGGAGAAGCATACGAGAAGCGTGATCACCGTCCATATAAACTGCCAGATAGATGGGACACGATACAGCATCTTCTCCAGAATATACAAAAAGATCTTCGGAGTCGCACCCCCCTCAAGCGGCATCTCCTTCAAGCGCCTCTTCGACAAAATAGCAAATGAGCTAGCATCTAGAGAGGTCGTTCTGATCGTGGCTCTGGACGATGTCAGCTATCTCTTCCCTGAGAAGGAGATCGATCACATCCTTTACACGCTTCTCAGATCTCATGAATCGCTGCCAGGATTCAGGGCAGGTGTGATAGCTGCACACAGCGAGCCCACCATGAAATACATCCTCGATCCCAGGGTGGAGTCCGTCTTCAGGCCTGAGGAGATAATGTTTCCACACTATAAAAGAGATGAGATATTCGCGATACTCTCTCGGAGGGCACAGCTCGGATTCTATCCAGGTGTTCTCTCCCAGGAAGTGCTTGATGTTGTGGTGGATCTAACTGCAGAATCCGGCGGTGATCTCAGGGTGGGGATAGACCTGCTCAAGCGCGCCGGACTGGAGGCAGAGAGGCGGGCATCTAGGAGCATATCAGAGGATGATGTGAGAAAGGCGTTCGGAAGCTCCAGGTTTCTGCATCTAGAACACGCGATCAGATCGCTGAGCAGTGACGAAAGGTCTTTGCTGAGAATCATCGCAGAGCAGCCCGATGGTAAAGCGCAATCCGGCGAGCTCTACAGTATCTACCATGAGATCGCGCCCGCCGGCTACACGAAGTTTTACGAGATCCTGAAGAGGCTGGAGGCGCTGAGGCTTGTAGAGACAAGCTTCACCGGATTAGGCGTGAAGGGTAGAAGCAGGATCATACACCTGAGGTACGATCCCGCGGAGGTGCTCGCAAGAATCGAACGGTGACCGCACCGCATAAGGGCATCCTGCGGTTCGACGAAATGCCGGACAAAGATGCCACCATCTGCCGCAGTGCATGGTTTATGGCCTTCCGATGGACACTGTAGTTCGCACCCTGATATCCCATAGATCACCTGTCACACCAGAGGCCTGGGCTGCTTCTGCTCAGGCAGAACCGGCAGGGGCATCGTGTTTATGAGTATGGGCTGCTCCACATCCTTCGCCCGCTCGACGAGAAGCTCCTTTCCCCACTGGGTCAGGCCGAAGAGGGGCACCGCGGTCCCAACCTGCACAAGTGGCCTCACGAGCTCACGTATATGCTTCGATGCGCACCCTGTTACTATATCAGCAGTGGATAGAAGTCGCTCTGCTTCATCCCTTGATATGCCGGTAAGATGAACCCCCACAATCAGTATCCTGCAGCCGGTCTCCTGCTCGAGCTTCCTCAGCTTGAATGCAGATTCTGCATCTGTGACAGTGACTGCGAATCTCCTGTATTTCTGGGCTGCAATTCTCGCGCCCTCCACCTGATCGATCCTCGCGTCCTTGGGAGAAAGTACAATGCCGCCCTTCCGCTCGATGTAATCTATGACCTCAGGTATCGGCTCTGTCTCCAGGAGCCCGGAGATCCAGCCACCCATTCCCTGGACTAGCGATGGGGAATCTGATATCACAGTGCCTGCTCCGTCACAAACCGTGACCGCTGCCTCGATCAGCCCCCGGGATATGCCTGTCATCATAGTCTCAGAGGCGCCGAAGCTCACGAACGTCTTCATCTCGAGCTTCCGCCTAGGAGAGAACATCCCGTGCTCTCTTATGCGAAACTCCGCATTCCTGGCAGCTGCCTCGGATGTTATTTGTTTTATTCCCCTAACCTTGTCGAAAAGAGGGCACCACTCTATGAGTGGCTCTGTGGTCTCAACAACTTTCTCATCCTTCACCTTCACCCTGCATCTCCCAAGAAGCTCCATTATGTGCATTATCCCACCAGCTCGAAGTACACCCTTCTGTTGCTCTTTCCCTTGTTCTCCGCCTTAACCAACCGTATCTCCCTGATCTCAGATGTGTTCCTGACATGCGTGCCCCCGCATGCCTGCAGATCCACACCCTCGATCTCGATAATCCTCACGCTCTCCCGCTCTGGAACGTTTTTCGCAAGCTTTACAAGATACGGGATCTCCATCGCCTCCTCTCTGGTCATAACCTTCACCCTCACTGGGTGACTCTCTTTTATGATATCATTTGCCATTCCCACGTATGTCTCTATCATCGATTTGTCAAATGCCTCGAGGCTGAAGTCAACCCTTGATCTGTCGGTGTTGATCTGATTCCCGGTTATCAGCGCTCCGGTCTCTCTGAATATCACCGCGCTCAGTATGTGGCATGCCGTGTGGCTCCGCATGATCCTGTACCTCCTAGCCCAGTCTATCTCGCCCCTGACCTCATCTCCTGGAGAGAGCCCATGAACACGATGGCATATGCCATGCTCTGACGGCTCAACACCCTCAACTCTGAACAACCGATCGCCTCTGATCAGGAGTCCCAAATCCGATGGCTGACCGCCGGATCTCGGATAGAACGCGGTCCTGTCGAGATAAACTCCCGTGTCATCAACATCAATGACGACAGCATCAAAGCTGCGCAGGTAGCTGTCATCCAGATAAAGCGCCCGAGTCATGAGAGTGAGATATCAGTATGTTGGAGAAATCGGTTTCCCTCCGGTACGATTCCACAAATATGCTGCGATAAAGCTCACTCACTCAAATGATATCAGCAGCACAGAAATGACGAAAAGAAAGAACCACAAAATCACGAGAGAACGCTGGGTAGTCTACCTATAGCGTGTGGATAAGCGCAAAAGCAATAGCTTCAGGCGATTCGTAGCCATCAGCCACGCTGAAGAACGTCATAGAGAGATGAACAGACCTCTGGGGTTTCGATTTCGAGCCTAAGCTCCCCATAATTTAGGCATATGGATCCGCGGCACACTGATTATTTGTGGGTAATGGCACAGTTATCTTCTAAGAAAAGCAGCATCATTCGCCACAGTTCCGTCTCACCTCGCCTATAGTCCTTTGCATCACTTCATATAAGCAAATTTAAAATATGCTGGATGTGCCGCAATTCGTACATGATTTTATGTAATAATGAATATTATATCAACTTATGCAGAATACTATAAATGATTGGGAGCCAGGTTCGAGGCTGATATCGTCCAAAATAAACACATTTGGGGAAGCCAGCCCATTGGGATCAACTCAACAAAGGTAGGCTACAGAACGCTGAGACAGGAAATATATAACAACCATGCTCATCAGCTGAATTAGCGGATTGGCAGAAAATGACGAGAAAGAAACACCACAGATCCCCGAAATTCCGGCTCAATTCGATCTCCAGTAATTCGCTGAGATGAGCCTAACAAACATTGTGTAAGCATGCAGATTCCGCCGAGATAACAGCAGCTAAAGCTCACCGCTCCTGATCGCGTCCCAGAGCGCGTGAAGGTGCTCTCCGTATAGAATATAAATTAATATGAATACCCCGAGAATCACGTAGAGGTTGGATATGTACACCAGCCACTGGAGCAACCTCATCTTCTTCTCGGGGGTCCCAAACCACTCCTTTGCCTTGCGCTCGGCCCATCCTGTCATGCTCACGTGGCGGAGGCTGCAGCCTCGGCTGCTGCCTTGGCCGCCTTTTCAGCCTCCTCTGCCTTTGCGCGCTTCTGAGCCTTAGCCTTGAGCTTCTTCAGCCTGACTATGTTGTCCCTGTCCATCTCCTCCAGTGCGAAGCCTATGAACCTGATGGTGTCCTTGATATCGGGTATGACCTTGAACTCGAGAGCGTTGACACGCCTCTTGGTCTTCTCGATATCATCTATGAGCTTCATGAGCGAGGTCTCAACCTCAGCTGCTGTGATTATCTTGTCCACCAGGCTCTCATAGGCATCTGCAGCCTCATCTATGGCGGCGCTTGTTCCTATGATACCGTATCCTCGCTCGTACATCTTCTTGTGCACGGCCTCTGCGGATATCTTGGGAACGACAACGCCCATTATGTTTCTGGACTGCAGATCCACGACAGGCTCTTTCTGCAGGGCAAAGGCCACGCTCTTTATGGCTATGGTGCCATCCGCAGCCTTCGCCATGCTGAGCCTCTGCTCCGCTCTGATATATTCCTGGACGAGCTCTTGCCGTATTGTTTTCGCTCTGTTCAGCACCTCAAAAAATTCGATCATGAGGCCGTCGCGCTTCATCTTGAGGAGCTCGTGACCAGTCTGTGCCACCTTAATCCTTCTTCGAAGGGCGATGAGCACTGCCCTGGTCGGCTTTGTCCCTCTTATTACGGCCATGATCTCACTCTTTCTTTGCGGTGCCTGCGTACTTCGGATGGTACTTCTTGATGTACTTGTCGTCGATCCTGGTGAGCATCGACTCGGGCAGCATCGAGAGCAGCTCCCATCCAATGGTGAGGGTCTCTATGATGGACCTGTCCTCATCCCTGCCCTGGTTGACGAACCTGCGCTCGAACTGGTCGGCGAACTCCAGGATGAGCTTGTCGCGCTCAGAGAGAGCTTCCTTGCCGACGATAGCAGCGAGACCCCTCAGATCACAGCCCTCTGCGTAGTACGCGTAGAGCTGATCCGATACGGCCCTGTGATCCTCTCTTGTGTGCCCAGCACCGATTCCTGAGTTCATCAGCCTGCTCAGGGATGGGCGGATGTCGATTGGTGGATATATGCCCTTCCTGTGGAGCTCACGCGATACGATGAGCTGACCCTCTGTGATGTATCCTGAGAGGTCCGGAATTGGATGGGTGATGTCGTCGCCTGGCATCGTGAGGATCGGGAACTGCGTGATCGAGCCCTTCTTGCCCTTTATGATCCCGGCGCGCTCGTAGTTCGTGGCAAGGTCTGTGTACATGTAACCTGGATAGCCGCGGCGTCCGGGAACCTCCTCTCGAGCAGCTCCCATCTGCCTCAGGGACTCACAGTAGTTGGTCATGTCGGTGTAGATGACCAGCACGTGCATGTCCAGATCGAACGCTAGGTACTCAGCCGTGGTCAGGCCAAGCTTCGGAGTCAGGAGCCTCTCGACAGCCGGATCGTCTGCTAGGTTGAGGAAGATCACAGCCCTCTCAAGAGCGCCTGTCCTCTCGAAGTCTGCCATGAAGTGCTGGGCCTCCTCATTTGTGATGCCCATGGCGCAGAAGACCACCGCGAACTGCTCTGCCTCACCCAGGACCTTTGCCTGACGGGCGATCTGAAGGGCGACATCGTTGTGCGGGAGACCTGCACCTGAGAAGATAGGCAGCTTCTGCCCCCTCACAAGGGTGTTGGTCCCGTCAATGGTCGATATGCCCGTCTGGATGAAAGCCCTCGGCTTCTCCCTCGAGGCAGGGTTTATGGCAGCCCCGATGATCTCACGCTCCACCTCTGGGACGATGGGTGGTCCGCCGTCCCTCGGCCTGCCGGAGCCGGAGAGGACCCTCCCTATGATGCTCGGAGAGAGTGGCATCTTGATGACGTCTCCGGTGAATCTCACGGAGCTATCCTTTGAGAGGCCACCGGTACCCTCGAAGACCTGGACGACGAC
The DNA here is from genome assembly GCF_026419855.1 of Methanothrix sp. Classification (GTDB taxonomy): domain Archaea; phylum Halobacteriota; class Methanosarcinia; order Methanotrichales; family Methanotrichaceae; genus Methanothrix_B. The sequence goes on along the minus strand of NZ_JAOAKP010000022.1, from coordinate 14,391 downwards.
GATCTCATCCGAGGTGTCCAGGACCTGGCCTCTCTTCACCTCACCGCTGGCCGTCCTGATCTCGACGAGCTCACCGAAGCCTACCGGCTCGGTCTTCTCGACGAACACCAGGGGTCCAGAGATCTCGGTTATAGTCTTGTATTCCTTGGTCATTGGCAACCCCCTTACTTCAGAGCCTCGAACTCGGCCTTCATCTGGTCCATGACCCTCTTGAGCTCGGGCTCGTAGTCCTCAACCATCTTGAGCTTGGCTAGTGCGTCTTTGGAGGGTACGCTCTTGATCTGATCGACCGCTACACCCCTGCGGAGGGCATCGAATGCGTAGTCCCTGTACGTCAGTATCGCCTTCAGGAGATCATACTGCTTCTTGTACGGGCAGAATGTATCCACCGGGTGGAACGCGCTCTGCGCCAGCCAGAAGTTGATGATCATCCTGGCAACCTCAAGTGTGAGCTGCTGATCCTCAGGCAGCGCATCCGAGCCGACGAGCATGACGATCTCCTCCAGCTCGGCGTTCTCCTGCAGTATCGCCATCGCCCTTCTCTTCAGCTGGTTCCAGTCAGGGGCAACGTTCTCCGCATACCAGCTCTCCAAATCCTTCTCGTACAGCGAGTACGAATCGAGCCAGTTGATCGACGGGAAGTGCCTGCGCTGCGTCAGCCTGGAGTCGAGCGCCCAGAAGACCTTCACGATACGTAGCGTGTTCTGGGTCACAGGCTCTGTGAAGTCTCCGCCGGGTGGCGATACAGCGCCCACGACCGCAACCGAGCCCTCTCCACCGGCAAGGATCTCGGCCCTGCCAGCGCGCTCGTAGAAGTCTGCAAGCCTTGCAGCGAGATACGCTGGATAGCCCTCCTCACCAGGCATCTCCTCAAGCCTCGAGGCGAGCTCTCTCATGGCCTCTGCCCACCTCGATGTCGAGTCCGCGGTCATCAGCACATCATATCCCATGTCTCTGTAGTACTCCGCTGTGGTCATCCCTGTGTAGATCGACGCCTCACGAGCCGCGACTGGCATGTTGGATGTGTTGGCGTAGACAATCGACCTCTCGAGCAGCGGTCTGTTCGTTCTCGGATCAACCAGCTCGGGGAACTCGTGGAGGAGATCCGCCATCTCATTGCCGCGCTCGCCACACCCGACATATATGACGATATCGACGTCCGCCCACTTGGATAGAGTCTGCTGCATGACGGTCTTGCCTGTGCCGAATCCACCGGGGATGGCTGCAGTTCCGCCCTTTGCCAGCGGGAAGAACCCATCGATAACTCTCTGTCCGGTTCTCAGCGGGATTGTTGGAGGCAGCTTCCTCACAACAGGACGCGCCTGACGGACTGGCCACTTCTGAAGCATCGTGAGCTGCGAGCCATCCTCAAGCACACAGACTGTCTCCTCGACTGTGAAGTTCCCGCTGTAGATCTCCTTGACTACCCCACCCTTATGCTTCGGTGGGACCATTATCTTGTGCTTGATAAGGAGCTGCTCCTGGACGACACCTATGGGCTGTCCGGGCTTTACCCTATCGCCCTTCTTCACCAGGGGCTGGAACTCCCACTTCTTCTTGTGATCTACACCATCGACGAAGAGGCCTCTGCTGATGAAGTCTCCAGACTTCTCGGCCAGCAGGGGAAGCGGTCTCTGAACGCCGTCGTAGATCTGAGTGAGGATGCCAGGACCAAGCTGGGCCACCAGAGGCCCACCGGTCTCCTTGACCGGCTCACCAGGCTTGAGACCCGAGGTATCCTCGTATACCTGGATGATGTGCTTATCTCCGGAAATGCCGATGACCTCACTCATCAGGCCTTCCTCGCCGACCAGAACCAGGTCGTACATCGAAGCCTTCAGGCCAACGGCCTGCACGACCGGTCCAGCGACTCTCTTTATTCTTCCTACTTCCATAAATCGACACCTATTGCCCTTTTAATCTTCTCTCTCATCTCTGTGCTTTGCTCGGTTCCGATAGCGATAACAGTAGGCCTAACGGAGTTAGCTAAGGTCGACTGCAGCCTCTTAGGAAGCCTGTTATAGTCATTCTGGTGCAGGACCAGAATTCCTACATTAGGATCTGCCATTACCTCATTTATTTTGTTTATCAGCTCCTCTTCCGAGGTGGCCTCGTAGGCTTTCTTGATCCCTGCGAGGCTGAATCCGATAACCGCATCACTATTACCTATAACTGCAATCTCCATTATGCCACCACCATCTGCTCCTCGATGAGCTCGTTAGGCAGTCCAGCCTCCTTCCCTCTGACGATCTTCCTGATGTTGGCAACCTCTGTCTCCTTTGTGACTATGTAGCCAAGCACAGGCAGGATCGACAGCGGATGGTAGTTGGAGAGAGACCAGGCATATCTTATAAGATAGGCCTTCAATCTTGCCTCTATTCTGCTCACGCCATCGAGGTCTGCGGTCGCCACATCTGAGATTGCGCTCCAGAACGGATAGCCCTCGAGCCCCCTGACGAAATCCGCATAGGGCTGTCCTGCCATCCGGCTCAGCTCCTCGCCGAGCTTGCCGCCAGGTATCAGGTTCTCCTGAACGATGCTGGCCTCGATTCCAGCCTTGTTCATGCGGAAGAGGGTTATGAGGTTCTTGATGTCGATCTCTCTTCTCACATACTTGAGAAGGAGACCGCCGCCGACTGATAGCGTCCCGCCCACAGCGCGCTCCATTCTGAAGTAATAGAGCTTGTCAAGGGCGTTCTCCACAGAGGCGAGGGACTTCCCATCGTACTTGGAGAGAGCCTCAGCGAAGTCCGTGCCCTCGAATGCAGCTATGACGTCGTTGATCGAGTCCTTCTTGGCAAGTCCCTCCAGGAACTCCCTGTCCAGCTCGCCAGCCGGCACTATGTACTTCATTATCTCAGAGTCGCTGGCGCCATAGAACTTCCCGCGGAGGATCGTCTTTATGTTCCAGACGTCCCAGCGCCTCAGGTACTCCAGTATCAGGAACTGGGGCTCGTCTATCGAGACCTCAAGGAGCTTCCTGTAGGTCTTTGCCAGGTTCGCAAAGGTCGCATGCTCGATCAGCTCCGCACCCGAGTAGTCCTTGGCCAGAGCATCGATCTCCTCCTTGTACTGGGTCTCTTCGAGGTATCTTGCAATCTCTGGTATGTCCATGTTAAGCATTCTGGCATACATCTCATTGGGTATGAGCTTAGTCTTCATCGCTCTTACCCTCCCTGTGATGTATGCGTACTTCACCGGTTTCCCGAACTTCGGCAAACGTAGTACTGGCATCGCTCTCACCCGAACAAGAGCTTGGAGACCTCTTTGACCTTGGCGTTGAATATATCCCGCGCTAGAGTCTCATATGAGAGATCGAACCTCACCGACCCATCCTTGCTCTCGACCACCACGCCACCGATTATATCCAGCGTGCCTCCGTAGTTGGGGACAAGAGAGGATACAAAGGCCTGATCTCTCTTGTTGGAGTAGACCTTCATATCCTTGAGATCATAGGGCTCAAGGAGCTTCTTTATCAGGGCCTCGTTCTTGTCCTTGGGCAGCTTTGCGACCGCATCGAGGAACTTCGTCCTCACCTGCTCAAGGAGTTCCTTGTGAACGTTCAGCTCAGCCCTCTTGAGCTCCAGGTTTGCGCTGGACATCTCCCTGCGCACAAGAGCCTCTATGTCGTGCTTTGCCTCTGCCTCTTTCCTGGACTTTATCTCGGCGGCACGTTCTCTGGCCTCACTAAGTATTCTGGCAACCTCCTGCTCGGCCTCCGCATTTATCTGGGCGACCTTGCTCTTGCTGGTTGCCAGAATATCCTCAACCACTGCATCTAGTGCCATTGCCTCTCACCCTTTTGGATGGGGGTGCTCAGAGTAACGCGGCGAAGGGTGACCAGGCGAACATCAGGATCAGCGAGACGGCAAGCCCGAAGATGATCAGCGTCTCGGGCAGCAGCATCAGGAACAGGCCCTTGCCCAGGAATCCGGGCTCCTCTGCAACGACGCCAACGACGGCGGCTCCGATGCCCTGCTCACCGACACCAGCACCAATACCGGCAAGCCCAGTCGCAAGACCCGCACCAACTGCCAACAGACCATACATTACTCCTGCATCCGTTATAGCCATATTCCTCAAACCTCCTTACTATTATTATAACCATTCAGTTTCTGTTCGTCCCATTATACCTTCAGATACCTCCGGACATGTCCGAAGGGACTGTACTCAACTCCACCACCATGCTGGCTGTAGAACTTGGTGAACATCTCGACGTAATGCAACCTCAGAGGATGCATGAACGGAGACAGTATACCAAGCAGCAGGTTGATGAAGTGCACAACAAGCAGCACGATGACTCCCACGATGTAAGCAACCATCGTGAGGTGCTCACCGCCGCTGAGCATCGGCATGATGACGCCAAAGGCCAGCTTGTTGGCTGCAAATGCAACACCAACCGACGCGAGGCCAATGGCCAGAAGCCTCAGGTAGGATATCAGGTTGCTCACATAGAACGGCAGATGCGTAGCACCCATCACACCCTCCGGGCCCATGACCATCATGACGATAGCCACCACAACAAGGAGCCCCATGAGATACACCAGGGGCATGAAGCCCAGAACCAGGCCGAGAAGCAGCAGCGCAAAAGCCACCTGGAAGATCAGCACCGGAAGCCTCTCGAAATATGCGTGCTTCTTCTCACCATAATTGAGCTCCGTCTTGACACCGAGTATGGAACCGATTCCACAGTGGAGAACACCGATGAAGATACTGACACCGATCAGCATCAGCACCGCATTAGTGGCCAGCCTGTACAGCGGGAACATCCCCATCGGGCCGACCCTGCCAAGCGGACCAAAGACGCCCTCGCCGAAGAACCTTCCGGATTCCTCCAGCGCAAGGATCTCCTCATGTGGCAGCTGCCCGAAGATCTTGCCCCACAGGCCCATTGGCCCGAAGATCTCACCGAAGATCAGGCCGAAGATTATAGACCAGACGCTTGCGATCATCACGATGTTGATCAGCTGTGTCCATCCCTCAGTTCTGAACTTCTTCTTCAGCATCATGAGCACAAGTATTATCATGATGCCATATCCGACGTCGCCGAGGATCATCCCGAACATTATCGGGAAGAAGACGAATATCAGAAGCGTCGGATCGAACTCCTTGTACTCAGGTATCGCGAAAAGCCTGGTGATGAGCTCGTAAGGCTTCACGATCCCGGGGTTCTCGATCTTTGTGGGTATATCCTCGCCCTTCTTTTCGACCAGCTCCTCCATCTCGCTCTCAGAGAGTCTCTCAACGTGTATTCTGCCGCCGGTTGTGCTCTCAAGCGCGCTCTTGAGCTTATCATAGTCCGCTGACGGAACGTAGCCATCTATGACAAACGCGTTCTCGCTTGTTGCAAACCTGAGAGGTGCATCAGTCTTCTGGGTCTGGATGCTCAGGTACTCATCCGCAGCGAGTATGATGTCCTCATACTGCTTCTTCAGATCCTTGAGCTTCTTCTGCAGTGGCTCCTTCTCGGACTCCAGCCGCTTTATCTCCGCCTCCAGTGTGGCTATGGCCACATCGGGAGCTCCGGTAAGCTTTGGAACCGAGATCTCTGCAAACCCATGCTCGGCAAGGATAGCCTGAACCTCAGAGGCCTTCTCAACGGGCACGAACACCGCAACCACCGTGGTGTTCTTGAAGCTCCCGGTGAAGACCTCGCTCTTGGGAGCGACCTTTGCGACATCGGCGTCAACTGCAGACTCAACCGTTCCCACGAAGACCGCCAGGGTCTCATAGCCGGAGTACAGCTCTATGGGCAGGTCGATCGCCGCCAGTGGCCGAAGCGCATTGATCTGATCCTGCTTTGATTTGACCTCGGCCTCGATCGCAGTTATGCGCTCATAGGTGGAGGTCACATCATTCGCAAGCCTTCCCAGCAGATCGTCCATCTGGGATATTATCTGAGACTCCGCAAACCTGACATCGGGAGCCTTTGGTTTTATATCCAGATATCTCTCAATCGATCTGAGCTTTATGAGGTTCTCGGAGAACTCCTTGCCCTTGCCCATCGTCTTGCCCTGCTCAAAATAGTCTGCCCCACCTGTGTAGTTGACGATGTGCATGAGGTTGAGCTCATGGAGCTTCTCCACCACAGATTCCATCACATTCTTCGACCCGGCGACGACTACACGGCTCATCTCAACGGGTCTAAGCATGCAACAACCCCATAAACTCCTTTAGCATGTATTCAACCGCCTTGTCCAGTTTTGCGCTTGCACTAGACCTCAAGGCATCGACCTTTCGCATGCCCTCGCTAATAACCGATTGCTTCTTGGCCTTAACTTCGCCCTCCGCCTTGGCGAGTTCCTTCTCGTAGAAGGCCTGTGCTTCGGATTCGGCTGTACGCACTATGTTCGCTGCTTCGGTAGTGGCATCAGCGATGCGTTTTTCCTTCTCCTGCAAGGCCTGCTGGACACTGGCCTTCGCATCCGCCTCTGCCTGCTTGATTCTCGACAAGATCTCGTGTCTCGCCATCTGATCCCTCACTACATCCATGCTGTTTTCCAAACAGCGCGCGTCGCTTGATTCGTGACAGACTGTCAATCCATCCCCATCTACGAATATAAAACCTTCGGTTTCAAGCCCCTGAATCGAGCTCAAACACCCCATCGATCAAGCGCACGCTCGAGCTCTCTGTATCTCTTCGCATACTCCCTCACCGGCACGCCGCTCAGCCATGCCTCGACCGCCTGCACCATCGCTCGCGCCCCGGCGGTTGTTCCATCCGGATGCCCATGTACGCCACCGCCAGCCTGCACTATGCAGTCTATACCGTAGCCGTCCAGGTTGCCTGCGACCTTCCCAGGATGTATGCCGCCTGAAGCAACTGGGAAGACTCTTTTCAGACCGTACCAATCCCCACGAAGTGCATCTCTGCACTGGTTGTTCTCCTCGATATCGCTGGCCATTTTACCAACATAGCTGCCGGTGTGCAGGTTGGTGCCTCCAGCCATCCTTACGAGCTTCGCTATGACAAGCATCGATATGCCATGCGCTCTGTCCCTGGTCATAGCTCCGTGCATTGTTCTGTGCACATGTACCGGCAGATCCACTCCCCTTGAAAGTACCTCGAGCGCTGAGAAACCGGCAGTCAGAACATCGATCATGAGCATATTCGCGCCCCGATCGATCGCCCTCTCCGCCCTCTCCAGGATTGTATCCGCACCAGCTGTGACGTTGACAGCGTAGAAAGCTTTCTTCCCAGTTTCGCTTTCAACCCTGTCGAGCTCGGCCATGACCTCCTCGACCCTTTTCTCCATCGGGCAGAATTTCTGGTCTGTGAGGGTCTCATCGTCCTTGACAAGATCGAGGCCGCCTCTCACAGCGGCCCCCGCGACCTCAGCGGTCTGCCTGGGGTTCAGTCCGACCTTGGGCTTGACTATGGTGCCGACAAGAGGCCGATCGTGGACGTTGATAATCCTTCTCGCCTCCTCTATCCCGAACTTTGGGCCACTGTGCGCCCTGACCAGCGACTCTGGAAAATCGACATCAAGAAGCCGGACCTTCTTCAGAGCCTCCAGGCCGAAGAGGTTGCCCGCGATAACAGAGAGGTACTGCGGTATGTTCCCCGGCTCGAAGAGTTCTACAGGGAACTCTATCTCCACAGTATTGCCATCTATAGAGAGGACTCTAGCTGCAAGATCGCTCTCAGCTCCCCTCACCTCGGTCCAGGTCCCTGTCGACTGCTCGGCAGCTATCGCCTCAGCAGCTTTTCGCAGGGGAAGATCGGTCTCGACGCGGTAGCGCGCCACAACATCCCTGTGCATTTTCTTCCACCTTTTTTGATGATAACGAATTGCGCCGCAGGGAGATCATCCTCCGAGCGTCCTCGACGTTCTCCCTCAGCTCCATAAAATCCTCAAAGCACCCCATACCCAGATGTATCGATGTGTGAGTGCTTTTATAGTTACCGATCTGGCTCAAACCAAGAATTTTATTGAAATAAAATAAAAGGTGTGCCAAACGGATGAGAGCGTTTGAGCCGCAGGCTGGTTTCGTTCAAACAATCAGACAGAGTTGCTGTGTTGGATAAGTCTTTAAAATCCGCAAGCAGAAGACGATTTCAGGAATGCGTGAGAGTAGATAGGAATCGATAGCTAGAGACGTTATCACAAAAGTTATCCAACACAGCAAGACAGAGTTAGTTAACTCTCCTGTCATGCTCTCATGATAACCCCTTCTCAACCGATGACATACTGAAGATCACGCCACCTCCCTGTGCAGGACCAGTATGGCAGCTGCGAATGATATTGTGAAGAATACGACCAGAGCTGTGATATCAGGATAAAGGACATCTCTCAGGTTGCTGCCCTTCAGCATAACCGCCCTCAGCGCATCGGTGGCATATGTCAGTGGCAGGATATACGAAATCGGCCGGACGAAATCCGGTATCGACTGAATCGGCCACCACACGCCTGAAAGTATGATCTGCGGTATCACGACCATCGGGATGAACTGGACCACCTGGAACTCGCTCCTTGCGAAGTTCGAGAAGAATGTTCCCAGTGCCAGAGCCCCTGCGCCCAGAAGGATGACGATCGAAAGTAGAAGCAGCGGGCTGCCCTTCAGGGGGACGCCGAAGACGATGATCACCACAAGCAGCGTGGTTGTGGATTGCAGAAGCGTGAAGAGCGAGAACCCCAGGATATATCCTGAGACGATCTCCGTGCTGCTCAGTGGCGATACCATGAACTTCTCAAGCGTCCCCTGAGATCTTTCCCTGACGAATGCCACTGCTGCATTGATGAACGTGAAGAAGAAGACCACCAGACCTAGTATGGCCGGCCCTATCGTGTCAGTCATGTCCATATCGTAGCCGTATATGTATTTCTCGACGATTTGTGCGCCACTTCCTGGAACATCATTCCTGGCCCCAGAAAGAGCGGCGTTTCTTATCGCATTGGCTATCTGCGGGCTGGTGGCATCCAGGAGCAGGTGGATCTCAGAGGGCGATATCACCACCGCCCCGTTGAGCCTTCCATCAGAGACGAGCCTCTCAGCATCCGCCTCGGATCCCAGATGAAGGATTGTGAATTCCTTCATGCCCTCAAAATGCGATATGAACGCAGGATGCCCTCCCAGATCCACCATCCCGAGCTGGATCCCGCTCATCTCTCCTGAGAGCGCGTAGCCGAACAGCATCATGAGAACTATGGGCGCAAACGTGATCAGTCCGATCGTCCTCCTGTCCCTCTTGAGCTGGCGCACCACTCTAAGCGCGACCACGCAAACACGCCTGATATCGATCATGTCGCTCCTGAGAGCGTGAGAAACGCATCCTCCAGGCTGGGCTCTCTGAGCCTCATATCAAGAGGTGCTACGATCTCAAGGATCTCTTTTATCTGCGCATGTCCATCAATCCGGATCCTAACCAGCTCTCCTGACATCTCCACATCATAGCCCTCAGATCTCAGGCGTGACGCCTCGCCCTCCGGATCCTCCAGCCGGAGCTCCAGATGCGGCTTCAGACCAGCAAGCCTCAGTATATCCTCAGGGCTGCCCTCCGCGGCCATTCTTCCAGCGCGCATGTATCCCACGATCCTGCATCTTTCGGCCTCATCCATCAGGTGAGTGGTTATTATCACGGTCTTCCCCTCAGACGCAAGCTGATCAAAGTACATCCAGAAGCTCTGACGGAGCGCTGGATCCACCCCCACAGTCGGTTCATCAAGCAACAACAGCTCCGGCTCGTGTATGAGGGTGCACGCGAGGGAGAGCCGCTGGTACATCCCGCCGCTCAGAGCCCCTGCCAGGCGATCCCTGTGATCGGAGAGCTCTACCATCTCAAGAAGCTCCGCGATCCTTCTCTTCCTCCTCTGGCCGTCAATGCCGTAGAGGCCGGCGAAGAACTCCATGTTCTCCTGCACCGTCAGATCCGGGTAAAGGGCACGGTGCTGTGTCATGTAGCCGATACGAGGATAAAGAGACCTGACGCTGGATACATGCTTCCCAAGGACATGCAGATCGCCGCCATCGAGGCGAATGAGACCCACAATGGCGCGTATGAACGTGGTCTTGCCGGAGCCGTTCGGGCCGAGCAGGCAGTACGTCACACCCCTTGGTATCCTGACGGTCAGGCCATCCAGGGCTCTCAAACCTCGAAAGGTCTTGACAAGATCACGAGCATCCACAGCCTCCTTTATGCGCCATCCCTCCTCTTTCTGATGATGAAAATGATGGATGCGATGGCAGCGATCAGAAGCACCACAGCCCAGAGCAAGATGCTTCTCTGCGGATCGATCATGACATACACATTCTCAGAGTCGCTAAGGTCGTCTCTGTAGGTATCTGAGAACTCGAAGAGCATCCTGAGCAGGTAAAGCTTGCCGGGAACCGCGTCCTTTGAGACATCCAGCTTGTAGACGAGGTCAGCGCTCTCACCAGGCTCCAGTCGGGGTACTGGAGACTCATCCACGCTCACATAGATCCCGCTCTCAGGCCTGAGCCTGGCGACCAAGTCCCTTGCTGTATCTGTGCCCACGTTCTTTATGGATATCCTCACGACGTTATCGCTGGAGCCGGCAGCAAGCCTTTCAGGATTCACTCTCAGAACATCAAACTCCACATCGCTTCTTCGCTCAACCCTGAGCTCCAGCGGTACCACCTGGCTTATTCTGTCGTACCAGTAATACACATCCGGGCTCTCAGGATGATCCTCGTCGCTCTTAACAGCAACATCCCTCTGGTATGTACAGTTGATCAGCGCATAAATCCTGTATGTCCCAGGATGTGTGTTGCTGTAGACCTCGATAGGGAACTCAAGCGGCGCTGATGTCTGACCCTCCCGGATGCTTCCGGGAAAAGCCACAGCGCGCCTGACATCTATGGCGCTCCTGTTCTCCGCGACCAGCTCCACAGAGACATCCTGTGCAGCGGTCCTCTGTCTCTCCAGCTCAAGCTCCCGCTGCGCTGCCAGGATCTCGTCCCTCCTGCCCGGCGCTGGCTCGCTGTTCACCTTTATGGCAGAAACCCTTCCCCGGTTGGTCAGGGTCAGGAAAACGGATGCCATCTCACCCTGATATACGGAGGATCTCTCCAGCGAGACTGTGAGATCCGGCGTACCATAGACCTTGTAGTAGTCATCCCCGAACATCTCCGGAGGCACCGGAGCGCCTGTCTCCGCTGCTGTGGAGATCCAAGAGCACATGAGCAGAGCAAATGTCATGAAGGCCAGAAACTGGAATCCTGAATTAAATGATGCGGCTGCTGCATGCTGCCTGTGGATCCGACGGGAAGTAACCAGCGGAATGAGAGCGATGCAGATAACAAAAAAACTGATCAAGATCCTCGTGAGCAGACGGCCACTTTGCTTATTGCCGGGAGCACCAGCAGCATAACTCACCGCAACCCATCGCAGCATACGAGCATGCTCATCCGTTTTTGCAGCATGCAAACGCCTCCCCCCATTCCCTCAGCTTCTCCCGTATCAGAAGCCTGCACCTCTCAGGATCTGCCATCACCATCTCTCCCTGAACCCACTCAGGCAGATACATCCTGACGCCTCCCAGACCCTTGGACGCGAACCTGCTGTCGCACAGGAGTATGACCCCTCTCTCGCTCTCAGCCCTTATGACCCTGCCAGCGGCCTGTAGCCCGCGGTTGATTGCGGGGAGTGTATAGGCTATCAGTGTGCCCCGCTTCTTGCCGTACTTTTGAGTGTAATATGATATGACCTCCTTCTGGATCTCATCGAATACTGAGAGCGGAAGGCCGACAACAGCCACCCCGTTGAGAGCCTCGCCCTTGTAGTCTATACCCTCCGCGAGCTTTCCTCCAGAGACTCCAAGCAGCACAGCGCCCGCGCTCCTGCCGGCCCTGAAGAACTCCTCAAGGATCTTAGGAACATCCTCCGCAGATCTGGGCTCTGTGAACACCTTTTTGCCTGCACTGCGCGCGAACTTTGTGCATGCATCCCTGTATGATGCCATCATCGGGTAGGATGTGAAGAACACCGCGACGTTTCCAGGAACCTCCTCTATTAGGGCGCTGATGTACCCGGATATCAGGTTCCTGTTCTCTGGATTCTCCCTTGCGCTGAGCTGCGTCGTCGCCCTGTCAGCTGCTATGATCAGGCGGTTGCTCTGCGGGAATGGATTCGGCAGGGAGATCTTTCTGGCCCTGCCTGACTCGCCAAGACAGTACAGCTCGTATGCATCGATCGGCGATAGAGTGCCGCTGAGCATCAGGGTTGCATTGACATTATCGACGACCCTTCTTATCACAGGTGCAGGGTCGATCTTCGTTACCTCCAGGCGAGTCCATCTTTTCTCTCCTGATGATGTCGTAACAATCTTTCTCTGGTATGATGGGTTGTGCTCAGCCTCCTCAACCTCTCTGAGGAAGAGGACCATCGTGGCGAGGCTTGGCTGTATGTCTCCATACAGTGTTTCATGATCGCTCTCTGCAAGCTTCATCTCCGCGATCGCAATCGCCACATCGCTCAGATACGACAGAGCGAGATCTATATCATCGATTCCATTGTACACATACTGCCTGAAGAGCTCGCCATCGAGAAGCGTTTCTCCATCCTTCGATCTTGCTTCTCTGGCTGCTATGAACCTCTGGATTCTGGGTATGAGATGTCTGGCCGTCTTCAGGCCCTCTCTACGCCAGTCGTGGTGTTCCTCACCAAGCTTCGCCTGTCCCAGAGCCTTCTCGAATCTGTTTATCTCGCGCTCCGCAAGCTCCAGGATCCTGGGTGTGAGCACCCGTGTGTTCATCTCCCTCACAGCGTCGCCCAGGTTGTGGGCCTCGTCCACTATCACTGTCATGCGGTCTGCCTCAAGACCGAGCCACTGGATTATCGCGTCCTGGAAGTCCGGGCTGAAGAGGTGGTGGTAGTTCAAAATGATGATGTCACTGCTCTTCGCATGCAGAGACATCACCTCATACGGACAGATACCTCTGCAGGTCTTCTCGAGGGCATCAACAGGCACGATCCTCCTGCTCATCCTCTCTGCTGCATCAACAGCTGCTGATGAAGACCTGAAGTACACCTTCCCGTTGATCTCGAACGCCTCTTTGCTTCTCAGGTAGTAAGGGCAGACAGTTCTCTCCCCAGGAGGCTCATCCGGTATCTCGTCCCTGGAGGGGTCGTAGACATCGTTATGTCCTCTCTCCAGCCTGGAGGCCATGTAGTTCTTCGAGCCCTCCCTGAGCCTCATGCACGCATAGTAGATGCTCTCCCCCCAGATCTCGGATGCGAGTGGGCATGCCTTCTGCTTTCCTATCAGATATGAGACTGTGGGCCTGTGTCTTGTGTTTGACCAGATCCTGTTTATTTCATCGAGATAAACCCCTATCTGGCTCACGGTCCTGACCGCTACCACGATCTTCCCGGGTGCAGCTGCAAGTGCCGCTGATATGCAGCTCGTCTTTCCTGAGCCTGTGGGCGCATCTATCATCAGAACACCATGGCCGCCCGTGGATACAACATCGTAGACAGCATCGAGCATCTCATCCTGATGCGGGCGCAGCGATGGATAGGGGATGTAGTCGAGATACACAGCCTTCCTGTGGATCTTCTCGAAGATAAAAGCTTGGCTGCATAAATTCACCGCATCCCCGCGACCGGGGATGACTGCACAGCGAAGCCACATGCATTCCATGTTGTCTACTCGTACAATGAATTCGCTGGCATTGATCGCTGGGGTTCATTCAGTATTACGCAGACGCGCGCTGATCCAGGAGGACCTGTTAAGCTGTGCGAGCACAACCACGATACAGGCACAAAGTACTGGAAAGCTTAATAAATGTTGATGAAAATAATAGTGCATGGTGGAAAAATGACACATCACGAGAAGAAGAAAGAGGAGAAGCAGGAAGAGGGCGCCAAGGTCGAGCCTGTCAAGCCTGGCGAGAAGCGTGGCGGCAAAAAGAAGGGACTCCTGGACACGTGTGTATGAAGCATAACCCTACCCTTCGGGGTAGGGGTTGATGTTTCTGGAGTGCTCTTGGAGGAGCAGGTGTTTACGTCTCACCTGCCTGTCAGGAGATCCAGAAATTGAGTTTTCCTCTGATTTTGTTGCTCATCTGATCCCGCATATGCTGGGGCTCTCTCCTGCCTGATGTCTGGTTTTTTAGTCTACATATTATTACACAAACGCTATATTACTATTAATATCTTATAATATCTATTAAGACGCGTGATGCAGCGGTAATCTGGTGGGGGACAGGAAGGATAATAACTGAGCAGCTCGATCTGGAAAGGTAATGCATGCCAGAGGCGGGTGCGTCTCCAGGAGGAGAGCAGGAAGAGAAGCTTATGGGCAATTCTGTATAAGAGATATTCATAATAGTACTTGTATTTTAAGTTTGAGATCCGCAGCAGGCTGCCGTCATCGATACATATCACATAATCAGTGGAAGAGCAGCAGAGCATGAGCGAATACAGGC
>NZ_JAOAKP010000021.1 GCF_026419855.1 Methanothrix sp. | reverse complement strand
CATACTGGTTGCTGGATGCACCAATTCATTCGTCAGGAGCACATAGCGGGAACAGTGTCTCTCAAAGCAGGTCATCAAATGGATAAGAGCGTACCGGAGCTTGCGTCATGCTGGCTCTTATCAGTCTGTGCTGGCTGCTCTCCTGCTGCCAGCAGATCCTTCGATTGCCCTTCTCTCCTCCTCGCTCAGGATGCATCCATCAACGCATCCCGGATCGCAGTGAAGCCTGCAGGGCTCCACATGTATGGTTACAAACGAGCATGGGTATTGCTCGCGTATGGCCCTGCTGAGCATATCTGTTAGCTGATGCGACTCCTCAACAGTCATATCCGAGTCCACCATGATGTGAAACTCCGCAAACCTGTACGATCCTGAGCGCCTCGTCCTGAATGCGTGAAAGCCACGGACGTCTGGCTTCATGGAGACGATCTTCTCCTTTATGAGGGTCTTCTCGTCTTCAGGCAGGCTCGAGTCGAGGAGGTCGCGCGCTGAGGCGATCGTGAGATGGAGCGCAGCCTTCAGGATCAGAAGGGATACGAAGATTGCGGCAAGCGGATCCAGAATCCTCAGGTCCAGGGAGATCCTGTCTCCGATACAGATCGCCGCGAGGCTCAGCATCACGCCGAGTGATGTGTAAACATCTGTTCGGAGATGCCATGCATCTGCCTGGAGGGCAATAGACTCAGTTTCGCGTCCTACAGCGAAAAGTCTGCGGGAGATGAGTGTGTTCACAACCGCAGAGATGAGCATGACGCCAGCGCCGAGCCATACAGTCTCGATCTCCGTGGGGTTCATGATCTTCGACCATGCCTCGGAGATTATCCAGTAGGCAGCGAGGAAGATCAGCAGCGCCTCCACAGTGCCTGAGATGTTCTCGATCTTACCGTGGCCGAAGGGATGGTCATCGTCCGCGGGCCTTCCTGCGATCCTGACGGAGAGAAATGCCATGATGGCTGCGATGAGATCCACTGCAGAATGTGCGGCCTCTGAGATGATCGAGACAGAGCCAATCGTCAGCCCGACTGCCAGCTTGAGAGCCACAAGAAATGAGCATGCGATCACTGAGAGCCTGGCCGCCCTTCCCTTTACCTTTGCTCTGCTTATCATTTCGATCCGGCGATCAGCGGCGCTACAGAGACTGTGCTCACTCCGCGGTCAAGCGTGTCTGTGGCTATGACCCTGTCAACGCCGGCGTGATAGAGTTTTAAGAGCGCGTTCCCGGTGAGCACTGGATGGACTGCTGCCAGATGAACGGTCTGAGCGCCCTGCCTGCGGAGCATCGATACCGCAGTGGCCATCGTGCCCCCAGTCGCTATCATATCATCCATTATCACGACATCCCTGCCTCTGACATCGATCTCCTTCGGTGCGATCGAGACCTCTGTGCCGCTGTGCCTGGTCTTCTCCAGATGATCGAACTCGCATCCGAGGATCTCAGATGCCCTGGATGCCATCGCTACCGCGCCCTTGTCTGGAGAGATCACAACAGGATCCCTCAGATCGAGCATGCGGATCTCCTCTGCTAGAAGAGGTGTCGCATCCAGGCACTCTGCTCTGCACCTGAAGTACGAGAGCACAGTCTGAGCGTGAATGTTCACCGTGAAGACCCTGGAGCCGGCATCAAGGAACGGGTTCAGGGCGCTCGCTATCGCCCTCGCGGTCAGCGGCTCCCCCGGCTTGAATATCTTGTCCTGCCTGGCATACCCGAAGTAGGGTATGACCAGCGTCACATTTCTTCCGCGGACTATATCGAGGAGCTGGAGAAGATAAACGATATCCCTGTCCGACGGGGTGCTCTGTATCACAACAACATCATCATCGATCTCGGACTGGAGCTGCGTGTATGCTTCCCCATCAGGGAAAGTCCTGTACTCGCAGAGCGCCACCCTCTCCCCGAGGATCGAGGCAACCCGCCCGGCAAGCAGCTGCGACGATGGACCTCCTATGATCATGATAACCTCCCACGGCGCAGGTGCAGCGAATTCCTGCGAAATCGGGGAATAGGCTCACCCGGCCGGCATCAGCACACAACTCGCATCCGCACCCTTACGCCTGGAGTCACGATTGGCCCGACCGCTCTGGCATCTCTTCCAACATCCATGTGCTTGAGCAGGTCGAATATGTTCCCTGCGATCATTGCAGATCGCAGAGGATCTGCGACCTCACCGGCGCGGATGCGAAATGCGTTTCTTGCCTCAACTGAGAAGTCTCCGGATATGGGGTTTGCGGTGTGCGCCCCTATCACGCTGGTCACAAGAACACCCTCGCGCACATCCTCAAGCACATCCACAGGCTCCTTTGAGGATATTATCAGATTTCGGATCCCTATCCTGGGCATCTCTGAGTAGCCGGATCTCACAGAATTTCCGGTGCTCGATCTGTCCTCCTTACCGGCTGTGTAGGTATCATAGAGGTAGCTCCTCAGGATCCCGTCCTCGAGGAGCACATTTCTCTGTGATGGTACGCCCTCTCCATCGAACGCTGAGCTCCCCATGCCCCCAGGCAGCGCTCCATCGTCAATCAGCTGGATCCTGGGATCGGCTATGCGCTTGCCCAGCATGCCGGCAAGTGCAGATCTTCCTTTCTGGACGTTCTCTGCGGAGAGCGACGGAGCAAGCGTGTTCTCAAGAATATCTGCAAATGCTATCGGCGAAAGCACAACATCATAGGTATCGGTCTCTACGGATATGCCATCAAGAGAGCGCCTTGCGAGATCTGCGGCCCTCTCCCCCACCTGTCTGGCGTTAACAGCAAAGCACCGCGAGTTGTCAAACTCGCTTCCGGTCGCAACTTCAGAGCCCTTTCTGGTGATCGTCTCAAGAGCGAGATGCATCGATGTGCCCTCATCGGAGAGGTCAGCACCGCTGGAGTTGATCAGGATCTCCAGGCTGTGCGTGCATGATATGCCGCCTGATACTGGCTCCACACCAGCGACGGTACTGCATCCGCTGAGAAGCTCCTCTGAGATCTCCAGTAGCGCATCCGCCTGTACCTCCGCTATCCTCCTGTCGAAGACGCCCTGAACAGGGGCGACCGGCGAGTTTCCTGGTAGGCACTTCCAGAGGCTGTCAGGGCCGAAGATGCGGGCAGCACTGACAGCAGCCTCCGCAACATCATCGATCCTGCTCAGATCTGATGTGCTTGAAAAACCAACGCCTCCATTGATGACAGCGCGCAGCCCCAGGCCTCTGAGGACGCTCTCGCTGATGCTCTCTACTTTATCTCTCCTGAGCTCGAGCGTCAGGTTCCTGCTCTGAACCCCGAATACCTCAGCCTCATCAGCCCCCAGGCGCAGAGCCCTATCAAGCAGCCTCTCTGCAGCTATCCTCAGATCATCCGATGTACCTGAGATCCTCCTCGCCCCCGCTCTCGTAGGGTACCTGTGCCCTCTCCATCTCCTGGAGCTTGCTCACTATCCGCTCCATCTCGCCCGCCCTATCCTCGAGCGCCTGCATGCTGACCTCGATGCCGAGCGCCCTGCAGAGGACCTTGAGAACAGCATGCGCAGACTTCGGATCAACCAGATATCCGCTTGTAGTGCCCATGAGGCAGACGGCATCGATGCCTCTCAGACCGCCGAGTCCCACCAGAAGGCCGCTGACCCCGATGATCCCGCCGCCAGGCTCGTTCTCGTGGAAGACCACACCAAGCCCCTTCATCTCCTCAACAAGCTCCGGCCGGTTCGTTGCTCCGATCACCTGCGGCTCCACGAACTGGCCTGTTCCGTAGCCTCCAAGAGTGTATATCCTCCGGACACCGAACTCCTCCGCAATGTCAAGAAATATGCCGGTGAGCTCGTAATGCCCCTCATTCGTGGCGCTCTGGTAATCTCCCACAAGGATCAGCAGATCCGGCTCTCCGTCAGCACCCTTGTATGCGTAGATCTCGTTTCTGACCTGCCTGACTGTGCCATCGGCCTGGACCAGGACCTGAGGAGGGAAGTGCGGCGAGTATATCTCGATGATCTTCTCAGCTTTGAGCTCCTCTATGAGATGCTCAGCAACAAGCTTTCCAACGTGCCCAACTCCGGGCAGACCCTCCACCAGAATGGGGCTATCAAGAGATACTTCCTTGAGCCTTCGAACAAGAGTCTTCTTCATGTTTTTCCCTCATCCCGCCCGCTTTCGAAGAACAGAGCACGCCGGTACCTGCCGTACCGGTCCTCAGGTGAGAACCTGGCCGGCTTCGTGCTGCTTGTGCGGGATCCACATCTCGGGCAGGTCTCCTTGAGAGTGTAGAGCCTGCACTGCTCGCATCTCAGTATCTTGGATCTGACCAATGCTAGGCCTCTCTCACGAATGCGCCCTCTCCACCGTGCTGCTCAATGTACTTTATCGCAGCCTGTGCCGACTTTTTCAGGGCAGCCTCAGCATGCTTGTAATCGGGGGCGATCACCTTTATCCTGTACCTCGGCGCGCCGACATACTTTATCTCGAGCGTCGCATCCTTGTCCCTTATCCGCTTGGCCTGCTTCAGAGCCTTTTTGATGATCTCCACACCATCCGGCGCGAAGGATCTCAGATCCACATAGCCGGAGATCTCGACCGTCGGTATCTTGACGTTCTCCTTTGCCAGGCGGGAGATTATCTTTATATCCTCCTCTGTGAGCCCACTGTCGGAGAGGCCCTCCTCGCCGCTTATCGCGGCCTCCTCCAGCGCCCCGTACAGGCTGCTGTAGCTTTTCATCAGCGTATCCTTGACGCGCTTCAGATCCTCCTCTCGCCCCTCATACGCCATCTGAAGCCATTTCCAGGCCTTGAGGTCGGCCTTCCACGCCTGGATCTTCTCCCTGCGCTGGTGCTCGTTGACGTCCTTCAGGGAGAGGTCGATGTGGTGTTTCGATTTATCGACATTCAGAACCTTGCAGACGATCTTCTGCCCCTCTCGGACGTGATCGCGGATGTACTTGATCCAGCCGCTCGCCACCTCTGAGATGTGAATGAATCCCTTTTTATCGACATACTCATCCAGCGTGACGAACGCACCAAAATCCAGGACCTGATCAACCGTGCATACAACCAGATCCCCAGGCTCAGGCCAACCTTCGCGCTGCATTCAGATCACTCTAGGACCTCGAGTACCTCTGTCTTGATGTCAGCCTTGCCGCCTCTCGGCTCAGCAAGCGTCCTGCCGCAGACGAGGCACTTCACAACAGTGGCCGCTCTGCTGAATATCACCTGCACGTTCTCGCAGTCGTTGCACTTGACCCTGAGAAACTTCGACAGACTCATCCCTCCACAAGCTCGAATCTTCCGAGGCGTATTCCCTTCCTGTTATGAGCCTTCTTGCACAGGCCGCATCTGTATCTGAGGTTGACCCTCTTGGTCGGCTTGTCGCCGCCAGGCACCTTTGAGAACTTGCCCTGGTTGCCCGTACCATTCGCCCTGGCCTTCTGTCTCGCGATACGCGTCATGGAGCGTGCCTGTCCCCTTCTGACCCTCTCCACAGTATGGGTTGTGTGCTTGTTGCAGAACGGACAGTGAGCCTCAATCTCCTTTGGCATCTTCATGATTCATCCTCACTTCCACAGCTATCTTTTTGCTACACAGATTCCTCGCATGGATCTCCGGGAGCATAACAACATCATCTTTCCTCAGAGCATACCTCTTCCCGTCGACCCCTACAAACATCGGGACTGTCTCCAGCAACCTCACAGCGATGTATTCCTTGGCTATATCTTTTTTGCCCGTTAAAGGTCTTTCGGTGCTGGGACGCGCGAGATGAGAGAGTATATTCTCCCTGCATCTGGTCAGCGCATCCAGTATGGTTTTGTAGAGCTCGACCTCCTCCTCTGTCATCCCGTCTGGGGGCTTTGCAGGAGTCGAGGAGCTGGCCTGCATCATCGCCTTCTTGGCTATCTTTTTTATTCTGAGATCTATGAGCTTGCTGATGCTCTTCCTGCTGGACTTCAGCTCGTCCTCGATTATCTGAGCCTCCACGCTGAAGTGGTCCTCGAGCTTTTCCAGATCCCTCTCGAGGGATGCTATGTGCTTTCCAGCAATCCTGTAGAAATCGCCCTCGAGATGCTGGAGCTCTGCCGACCGCCTCTCTCCTCTCAGGACGTTTGCCAGGTCAAGCTCCATGGTAAACCCGCAGTAGTTCTCTCAGACCAGCACTTAACCTTTATCAGCCCAACTCACCGAAACCTCTTGCCATGAGGAAGACAGCGGCATACTCCGGTAGCTCCGTGGATCCCTCGGTGAGATCGAAGCGCTCGCCCATCAGCTCCAGTGTCGCCGGACGTGTGATCTTCACAGAAACAGGATCCTCGCCAAAGACGACCGCATCCTTCAGCGGATCAAAAGCTCGCAGCGAATCGATGCTCAGATGCGTGACCCTGAGACCGGTGCCGCCATGCAGGCTCTCCGGGAATCTGATAAGCCGATGCACATCCGCAGTCACAGGCTCGTCCGTCTCGCCGCTCAGAGCACGAACAGACTCCTCCATCAGGTAAGGGATTATCAGCTTCCATATACCGGAGGCGTGCTTGAAGAAGTCGAGGTTTCCGGCGCGAATGCTCTTTATGGCATTCTCCTCCCTGATCTGCGAGAGGAAGAGCCTGGCCTTCTGAGAGCCTATCCCCTTCACGCCTCTCAGCAATCTCAGCGCCTCATCATCATCAAGCTCTCTGAGATGCATGACCATGGACTCGATCGCTTTGTTTATCCTTCCGCCCCAGCCAGGAGTGCCAGATGCAGGCCCGCGCAGGGATCTCGCCCTCTCAACGCCAGCATCACCATCGACATCGATCTTGTGTATGAACCTCTCCGGATCCAGCCCTCTTCCTGTGAGGTAATCAACGATCTCGCGTCTGGCATCGCTTTTCATCTTTAAGACCGAATTATCGCGGACATGTATGTGGTAGCCTCTGCCGCCTGAGAATACCACGCTTATCATCTTCTCATCAAAACCGAAATCGCTCATCAGAAACTCCAGGAGCTTAATGGTCTCTCCTTTCACACGCTCCAGCATCTCTCCATAGGCTCTTCTCCCAGAATCCCTGTACTCTGTGAGGTGATCAGCGTCCAGATCGAAGATCAGATCCGCGCCCTTCCAGATCTTCTCCTTCATCGTGGGAGCGTCCGGCTTAAGGTAGTACGCGGCAGAGTGATAGACGTGCGCGGGCACAGTGCTCCTGATGTAATCGACCAGCTCCCTCCTGCTGCTGAAAGACCTGTGCCGCCGCATCCCGGGCATATCATAGAATATGAACCCCCACTCTCTTAGCTCCATTCCAGGCGGTGCATCCATCGATGCGGTGAGATAGTACTCCCTGAACCTGGCGCGCAGGTAGCTTGCGGTCCTGCTCTCCACATCACCACCTCAGCAGATACCCTCTCAGTAGAGCTCTGGCCTCCTGTCCTCCCAGCATGTGATGGATCTCCTCACACGATCCCTCTCATCCAGGTCGATATCCGCGATTATGACGCATTCCTCATCGCCTGCCTCTGCGAGCACCTCACCCCCAGGTCCAACAATAATGCTCGATCCTCCGGCTGATCCGGAAGCGTTGCACGCGATATGGTGTATCTGGTTCTCTATCGCTCGTGCGATCACGAGAGCCCTCCAGTGGTGTATCCTCTCGACGGGAAACTGAGCGATCGTGACGAGCAGATCTGCCCCTGATGCGCAGAGCTTTCGTGCAACCTCAGGGAACCTTATGTCGTAGCAGATCTCGAGCCCTATCGATAGTCCGGATACCTTCACCGGCGCAATGCTCTCTCCCGGGATGAAGTGCTCCTTTTCATCACCAAATGGATGCGTCTTGGAGTAAACCCCCATCTCAGCTCCGGCCATGCAGAAACCCATGTTGATGGGTCCGTGGTCTGAGGATCCCATGATGGATCCCACAATGATCGCGCCAGAATCGACGGAGAGCGCTCTGAATGATATCAGCGAGGGATATGGATAGCTCTCTGGCTCTAGATCGTAGCAGAAGCCTGTGAGGAAGAGCTCGGGGAGGACTATGATGGCTGCGCCACCGTCAGCTGCATCGGCCGACATCTTTAAAGCTCGTCGCTTGTTATCGAACAAATCACACTCTCTCACGGAGAGCTGCACGCAGGCAGCACGCATGGATGATAATGCTCACTCCATGTATATTAGAAGATGCCAGGTTCGCCACCGACTGGAGGCTTGATAGCAAGTAAGGCTGGAGTGGTTAAACACAGAGCATGCAGAACCGCCTTTCTACGGTTAGGCTTTTAGCCGAAGCATGTGAATGTAATCCTGGTGAATCCAGATGGAAGAATACCCGACGGCCGTTGTAGCCGACAGGGAGGTCCCCTACGATCCGGAACAGCTCAGGAGGATCCGGGAGCACCCGTGCTTCAGCGAGAAGGCGTGCCATGCCTTCGGGAGGATGCACCTCCCGGTCGCCCCGAAGTGCAACATACAGTGCAGGTACTGCATAAGAGACTTTGATTGCGTTAACGAATCAAGACCAGGTGTGACGAGCAGGGTTCTGAGCCCGCAGGAGGCGCTGGAGCGTGTCGATGAGGTTCTCTCTAAGTACCATTACATCAAGGTCGTGGCTGTAGCCGGACCTGGGGAACCACTCGCAAATGAGGAGACATTCGAGACGCTAAGGCTCGTCGGGGAGAAGTATCCGCATCTCATACTCTGCATAAGCACGAACGGCCTGCTTCTTCCGGACAGGATCGAGGATCTCGACCGTATCGGCGTGACCAACATCACGGTGACACTGAACGCTGTAGATCCAGCGATTGGGGAGCAGATATACGATTACATCATCTACAAAGGAAAGAGGTATGAGGGGCTGGAGGCTGCGAAGATCCTGCTCGAGAACCAGCTCAGGGGAATCGAGGAGGCCGTCCGGCGGAAGAAGATAGTCAAGGTCAACACGGTTCTGATCCCGGGAATAAACGACAAGCACGTATTTGATATCGCGAGAAAGATAAAGTCGATGGGGGTGTTCATTCACAATGTAATGCCGCTCATCCCCCAGTACAAGTTCGCGCACATAAAGCCCCCAACGCCAGCGGAGAAGAGAGCGATACAGGATGAGCTGAACAAGATAATAAAGCAGATGCGCCACTGCAGGCAGTGCAGGTCCGACGCCATCGGCAGGCTGGGATGCGACGTACAGCAGGAGCTCGAGAGGGGCAAAAAGGGCTCCTGAGGAGCTATATCTTCTTGGCATCTGCCGGAGCATTCACAGGCGCATGACCAGGCCACGGCTACCAGAGGCGCATCCCTATGATTCTGCCTCATGCGCGGCACGCACCCTGGCGAGGCGCTCCTTTGCTGCCGCGACCCTCCCCTTGACGCTGTTCTCGTTCACAGCACATCTGTTGCACTCTGTGGATGAGTTCTGCTCTGTGGATGCCCTGGTCGCGTTCTCGCACCTCTCCTCGCTTATCACTATTATCCCATCGCCGTAAGAGAGGTTATAAAGCATCATTGATGGTATGCTGGATGGCGCGAGGTACCTGAACCGTACCACTCCCCGGATGCTCTCGTTGGCGTTCAGCATTCTGGGCTCGAACCCATCAGTTGCCCTGTAGCCCCAGCCCCACTGGTCCACAAGCGTGCAGTTTTCAGGGGAGACTCTCAGAGGTGACGTGGAGTTGTTTCTTACGGATATGTCTATATCGAGCACCTTTCTACTGTAATCAAGCCTGGATCCCACGATGCCGTAGTACGTGACCGTGATGTTCTCATCCGAATAGTTCAGCGGCTCTCCGAAATCCACCTTGAACACCTTCCCCACTCCTGAATCCACCACTAGGCTCTTCGGGATGGCCTCTCTGGGAACCGCGAATGCGAGGAGCTGCCGTCCCGGAGAGATGGGTTTACTTGATGATGCATCTCTGGTGTAGCTCCTGTCGTTTCCATCGATCAGAACATATCTGACGCGGGGAAGCTCCGCGTAGCTCCCGTTGCTCCACCTCAGGCCAGCGTCAAGGTACAGAATCATCCTGTCCGCATCGTAAGAGCCCCCCTGATACAGGGGCCCCTTGAACATGTCGAAGACGGTGCAGCAGAGCTCTCCGTTGCCACCTGTCACAGGCAATCCTGATGCGGAATCCATCACAGAGAGCATCAGCATGAGCATGACACCCAGGGATGATGTTCGTATCATCTCAGACACCACGGATATTATGAATCACTTCTGAGATATATTGTAACTATATATTTACTTTTCCTGTGGAGGTGGCAGGGAGGCTGCACCACGCATGCCCTCATAATAAAAAGGAGAGCATCACACAGCAGCTGCTGGGAGCAGCTTCCTGAGCTCCTCCCGCACGATTCTTCTGATAACCTCCTCGGAGAGCTCGTGGTTGTTCCGAGTATTGTTGTTCTGTATTTGTCTGTTGTCAGGCAGATCCTCAAATATCCTGAGCTCATTTACAAAGAATGGCTTCTCTCCCTTTTTGAGCCTGGATTTTGCATTCTCCAGCTCTCTGACGAGGCGATCGAAGTACCTGCTGAGAGCATCTGTCGTCAGAGATGTCAGACTCTGATCATCGCTCTGCACCACGTGAAGAAGCTCGTCCCTGTTTTCATATATGTACTTCAGAGCAAGAGATATCACCCTGTGCATCCTTTTCTCGAATGGCCCGCTGCAGCCTGATCCGTATGGATTTCTCAGCAGTATCAAAACCTCGCTCTCTCTGTTTTCTCCGAGCTTTCTCCATGTGAATATATCGTTTGTATCGAGTCCGGTGATGCTCTTTACAGACGATTCCAGCTTCTCAGCGGAGAGGTATCCTCTCGAGAAGACAAACGCCCTGTCCGCCATTCTCGGGTCGCATGGGAAAAGCGGGCCGCATCCATCCTTCTGCACGCTCCCTGTTAGAGCCTTTGAGACCAGCTCCTCTTCAGATGACTTCTTGGTGTTCAAGGATGCATAGCATGGAACCATGACAGGCGGCCTGTTCAGCCCTTCTGTGAAGTTCTGCGCTAGGGACAAAGACGGTGGATCCTCCTGTGGAAATGCGCGGTCTGCCAGGAACGGCTTCATGACCTGAAATATGTAATTATTTATACTTGTGTAATCCTGTCTGAACCTCTCAACAAGGATCTGGTTATCCACGAGAATCAGTGCATCCACGCCCTCCTTTGCGCTTTTGGTGAGAAGATCGTACATGGAGATCGTTGCGCCGAGATCTCTCCGTGCCTCCTTCGACTGCTGCTCCCTGTCAGCTTCATCCCCCTGCTCTGTGAGAACGCCAAGGACAAATACCGGGTAGTCCTGGCTTCCTCCGGATCTTATGTAGCGCAGGATCGGATTTATGAACCCCGTTCCTGTGCCGCCGCCCAGGGATACAATGAATAATATGTTATCACATCTGCCCCCGCTGAGGGTTGTGAATCCCTTTATGGCATTCCAGGCGTTCTCGAGGATGGGATTATCCTCCCCGAACTCCCCTCTGGCAACATCTCTAACCTCATCATCGTTATCGAATATCTCGAATATCGCCTTTAGATACTGAGCCTCTCTGAAGAACCCCTGCTTCTTGACATCGTATCCGTACTTGCGCATGACGAGAGAGTGTGTCTTTGATCCGACCTCTATCGAGTCATGTGGTATGACGTACCCTGGGTACCCCTCCTTCAGGCTCTTGAAAAAGCTCTGCTTGTTAACCGCGGCGTTTACATCTGCCTCCAGCCATACGCCCTCGATTCCGCCAAATGCAACATGCACGGCGTTTGTTAATTTTGACAGGATCTTTATTACATCCATGGAATTTAGGAATACCATTAGCAGATTGCCACCACATCCGCCTATGCCAACACAGCATGATCTCATCTACTGGCCTCCACAAACTCCTTAAACACGGGGATGAAAAGCAAAATCAGGGCTGCCAGAAGCAGCAGCCAGGATATCATCTCGTACATCCTGTTCGCATACGGATAGCTGATGGAATTGTAAATTGACAAAAATGACGAGATCCAGAGAAGCATTACCGGGGCGAAGCACCACTTCTTTTGGTTCAGAGGTATCGGGTATATTCTGTAGATCTCCGAGAGCCTCAGCCATAAGGGAAAGTTTCTGCTGGCCCATAGCAGGAGCGATGCAAGTAACGCAAAAAACCCAGCGAAAAGGATCAGTCCGTAGCTGCTGGCAATTGGAAACCCTGATCTGAGCAGCCACGGGATCATTTTTGGGAGAAGGTAATACATGAACGCGACGAAGAATGCGACCCAGGAGGAAAAGACCATGGCAGAGTAGTTGGCTCCGTGATCTATGGATATCAGCTCGTACAGCTTATCCCTGGAGACGCCAGATGACAGCTCTGAGAGCCTCCTGTATACGCGTTCAAAGTTCATCCGGTGAACCCCCAGTCCTGTGAGCAGCAGGACGATCAGCATTGCAGCCCAGATCACTTGCCTGCCTCCTGGTTGCCCTTAATCTCTTTTTTCCTTCCTCTGTTGTTGCTCACACGCTCCACGATCACACCGGCAGAGAGGAATATTACCAGAGTCAGGATAACATTTGCGATGCCCACTGGCGAGAGTATCGAGTACCTCACGATCTTCGGATTTATCGGTTTGTCCCCTCTGAGATCCATGCTCGTCCTGCCGTTCTGATCCGGCTCTGAGTAGGTGAACCTGTATGCGAATGTCTGGTTGCAGTCCGATACGTCAAAGCTTGTATCAAACGAGACTGTCTGTTTCTCAGGCGTCACTGTGACCGTCTTCGAGCCGCGGAGCTTCCATGGGCTGGACTGAGTGCTGGTGTAGAGGTACACAGTCAGCGGGAACGAGTTCTCATCCTGGCTCTTCACGTCTATGCTGAAGTTGTATCTGCTCCACCAGTAGTAATTCTGATCCTCCGCAATCATCCTCGGGCTCTCGACGAGCAGCTTAGGCGTGGGCCTTATCTCAGGGCCCAGTGCTATATCCGTTGAGGTCACATTGATACCATCGCCCACAGTGTAGTAGTAGCGGAATGTCTTCCCTGCGTCATCCTTTCCGAAGAAGCCGTACTCGCTGTTCCTGAATCTCACCGTCCCGCTGCCACGGAGCTCCTGGGTGACGTTCATCCGCTCAGTGCTGTTATCCTCATTCAGGATGTGAAGCGTCACATTCAGAGTATCACCATCGGGATCCATGATATCAGCTACATACTCTATCGGATCGCTGTATCTCGGTTTGTACGTGACATTCGTGTAATTCACCTGCGGGGGATTGTTGATCACATCCAGCACAAGCACAGAGAAAAGTTGAGGGGATGAGATCGACCAGTTGGATGAGTACATCTTGTACAGGCTATCAGTGTATTTTATCCTGAAGCGGACCTTACCTACTTCGTTCAGCCTCTGCAGATCGGTTATCTCCGGGAAGCTCCTGTATGTGTAATTGACACCGTCACTGGAGAAGTATTCATTGGTCTGCACGATCTGGGTGCTGCTGACCTTCCTGAAGTCCTCCCCAGGCTCTGCCATCTCAAGGTCCATGTAAATAGGCCGCCTTATCTCAAGCGCATTTTCATTTGTCACATACGCCTGTATCTCCAGGGGATCACTCCTGCGAACCGTTGTGTTTCCAGTGTAGTAGATGAGCACCGCAGGGAGCTTGTACTCTCCGGGCGGCGTGTACTCCTTCCAGAGAAGGGTCTGCAGATACTCAAACCTCTTCGGGTTCTGCTTCTTTCCCTGCTCGAGCGCCTTTATTATCTTCTCCATATCGGTCTGCCTGTGGCTGCTTCCGCCTCCGCCGCCCTCAGATGGTGTTGGTGGCGCGGGGCTCACGCTCGGACCCTCAGCACATGCAGAGATCACAAGCATAAGAAGCAGGAGAGCAAGAAGCCTGTATCGCATCGCATTACCTCTTTACATCGAACTGCACCGTCTGATGCCAGGGCTGGTTGTTCCATGATAGCTCGGTCCAGTTGCCCGGTGTGCTGTAGTTCTGCATGAGACCTGAACGAATCCAGCTCTTCCCGTCATCTGTGTAGATGAGCTCAACATCAATCGGCCTCAGAGCTCTGACCGAGACCCTGTAGTTGAATCTGTCTGTGTTGCCTATCCTGCTGTATGTTGCATCCTTGAAGCTCACATCAAACTCAGGCCCCGGGAACTCACCGAGCACGTTGTTATCGAGAACGAATCTGTACCAGGCCATTCCGAGGAGATCAGCATCCTTGATATCGAAGGTCACGTTCCTCCATACAAGCGTGCTGTTGGAGCCCGTGTAGGTCACCATCCCCCTTGAGACCCAGAGGTCAGATTCCGGTGGCCTTATCTGCAGCTCCAAATCACACCTCGGCTTTGTGGTCTCTATCTCAGCTGTGTACGTGTATGAGGTGTAGGCGCTCCCCTTCTCAGGCGAGACAGTTGCGTTCTTCACCCACACAACCACCACATCGGGACCGGCATAGTACCTTCCGATCATATCCTTTGTTGTGGCGAAGGGCGACTCTGCATCGATGTAGTGGAATCCATAGTAATACTGAGACGATCCGTATGCCTCAGGCGTTGCTGTAACGCGTACATCATCCCAGTCGAGCTTCTCCCAGGTGGAGACGTTTCTGTACGTGCGCCTTCCCGCTGTAACGAAGCTCTTCGATCCTACATCCCACACATTCAGCGACACCTCGATCTCCTTGGATGCGTTGACCTCGAGAGCGTACCTGAACGGGGTGTCAGAAAGCCCTCTATCCGGTGAGAGGCTCGCGTTTCTGAACTCGACCGAGACAGGCCAGAATGGGCCGTCGAAGGTCTTCTCCTTTCTTCCCACAAATCTGTAGTAGGCAGAGCTGAAGTCGAAGTCGAGGGAGACGTTCTCCCATCTTAACACCTTCCAGCTTCCCGGGGTGGTGTAATCCTTTGTTCCCTTAGGCGTCCACGGGCCGTTCTTTGATGGAGCGACCTCAAGCGTTATGTTGTCAGGTGCTGTGGAGAAGACGCTCACCTCGTAAGTGTAGAGATCCTCCCGGGTACCCTTTCGTGGGGTCACAGAGGCATCCCTGAACTCCTCGAAGACCTTCACCAGCGTCGGGTGGCCGGTGTAGTCCTCCCTGACCACCGGCTTCTCGAATGGATCCAGGGATGTGACTGTTGCCTTGTACCATGTTCTGTCCCATATGCTCGTGTCATTTTTGTCCGATAACCATCTCCCGAAATCGCCCTTCCTGAGATCCGGGGACTGGAAGTTGACCTCGAATCTGAGCACACCTGTGGCGCCGGGGTTCAGATTCAGCTTCTCCGTGAAGCTCTTCGAGATCGAGGTATCTGATGAATCTGGGCCGACTGTGAGCTCCACGGTGTACATCATCGAGTTCTTCGCGCCGGAGAGCTCCACAACATAGACGACGCTCTTGCCGACGTCCAGGGGCTCTCTGGACGTGCCCTCCTGGGAGAAGTAGATCGACGCATCTATTCCGCGAGACGATGTGATGGCAAACACAAGCACTATGAGGCACAACAATCTTCTCAATCAGTTAACCCCCATACCCACACGCTCACCCGACCGCTATGATTGCATCTGCAGGTTGCAGCCCCTGTATGGGGACTGCTCTCAAGCTCCATATACGATAATAACATTTAAAGCCTTCTGCAGGTGATGGATCTCTGTCATCACTGAAGGATCTCGCACTCATGCATTCAGTGACAACTGCTGGCATGAGGAGCACATCCGCGATCCAGAGCGCATAAAAACTGTCTGCACATGCATCCATTGCGATATGCGCGATCCAGCAGCGCCTCTGGAATAAGATTGCCGGGAAAATATCCCGGCCTCATGGACGCCTTACGTACAGATAAATCGCCATCATGGAGAGCACGCCCAGCAGCACCTCGAATCCGGGCTGTGTCCTGTTGCCCGTCGGTGCCTCTGGCGCCTCGCCTGCCTCTCTGCCCGTCTGCGTCTGTTCGCTTACTGCTGGCGTCTTGCATGGCGCTCCGCAGGTTATCCACATTCTGCCCTCTGCGAGAGGCAGCTCGTAGTGCCGCCTGAGTGGCGCTGCGCATGATAGAGCCGGCCAGTCGAAGTCCACTCTGGAGTACGGCGTGCTGGAGCTGATGTTGCCGCCGAATCCGGATCTCCTCTCCGTAACATCCACAGGCAGCTTCAGCTGTACAGAGGTGTCGATCGTGGTGCTCCACCTCTCTCCGGTGTTCAGAGTCCCGATGTCCCATCTGAGCGTCGTCGAGCCATCTCTGTTATAGGTAACCGCAGATGGCAGTGGATCGGCGCCAGTGTACTTGAGATACGGGTAAAGCGTCTCGGTGAGGGTTACGTTGGTGACCCATGGTCCCTGAGCGCATCCACTCATCCTCGCCAGCACCGTGGACAGCAGGTTCCCGGCAGTGAGGCTCTCCGGCGCCGCTGCACCGCGCTGCAGGGGATCGCCGAGCTGCGCAATTGCACTCAGGTCCTGCAGCTCCAGAGGATACTCGTTCAGATCTGTGCCGATGTAGAACGGGAAGATGCCCTCGAACCCTCCGCGGATCAGTGTGTTGTTCCTGGGTATCCTGTAGAGCACGCTGGATTTCGAAATCCCCTTGAACTCGCTGCGGCATGTTATGAATATTATGAACCGCCGGGTGTCACAGCTCAGCGGATCGTTCGCCTGCGAAATTATGCGACTGTGCATGATCCGCATCGCTTTCTGCAGTCCCGCCTCGTAGAACGTCAGATCTGTCTCCTTGCATGTGAGTTCGTTATACTGCTGGATCGTCGCTTTTATCCTTGGATCTCCGATTGTGAGCCACTGTGGATCGAGTGTTGTAATCCTGTCATCATCATCAGTACCATTCAGGTCGTCCCAGCTCACGATGGCGATTCTCGCGTTCCTGAGCTCGGGGGTGCTCGATGCCGCATTGAGCATCTCATTAAGCGCATTTCGCATGATCTCGAAATTCGCTCTACCACTGCTATCGCGATCTCTCATGCTCCCGGATTTGTCTATGACAAACAGTATATCCGCGTTGCATGATCTCCCTGGCGCATCAAGCGTTATCCTCAGCCTCGGGCAGTTGGGGCAGGGAGCATTTCCGTTAGGCAGAACCTCTTTGCTCACACTCAGCACGCTGATGTTCTGTACCAAGGATGCATTGCTTCCGCCGATGCCGCTGCCCTCCAGGCTGAACGACCCGGGCGGGCTGACCCTCAGAGTCAACGGAGGAATTGGAACCGCTGAGCGTGTGCCCCCGCAATCGGTATAGCTGACAGCTGTATCAGGAGATGTGCCAAGGACGAACGTGCCCGGCTCTGGCGAGCTCACATCGAATGACAGAGTCCTGCTCTGGTTTGCCTGAATCGCCCCGATCTGCCAGGTCAGAACAGTCGAGTCGCCCTGCTTTCTCACGGATGCCACAGGCTGCGATCCACTGTATGGAGAGAGATTCACACTCAGAGCTGATGGCAGCACATAAGTCACGATCACATCCTTCGCCACGATGCCGGTGATGCTGCTCCTGATTCTCTGGTATATATCGGCCAGAGCGCTCGCATCAGGGGCGGTGTAGAACTCCCCGCCGGTGCTGCGTGCAATCTCCGTGAGGTTTCTCGCATCAGCATCAGGACCGAGAGCTATGGTGAAGACCATGATCCCCTTCGATCTGGCCTCATCCACAGGAGATCCTGGAATGCCGGGAGGCGTGTAGTGGCCACCATCTGTGCTTATCCCATCTGTGAGAAGCACTATCACCTTTGATCCGCTGCTCTCAGTGAGCAGATCGATCGCGGCCTTCAGGCCTGTATCCAGACATGTGTTTCCATCTGCACCGATGCTGTTTATTGACGATTCGATATCACTGAGATTGTTCGTGAGCGGCCAGGTTGTCGCTGATGTGTTCCAGCTGACGATGCCGACCCGGTCTGTGCTCAGATCCAGGCCTGAGACGAACTGCCTGGCAGCTGACTTCCTCAGATCTTCTGGATCGCTTGTCGTCATGCTGCCAGAGCTGTCTATCGAGAGAACGACATCTATCGGACTGGCACATGGTCTCTCCCCTCCCTTGAGGTTTATGCTCACAGTAGTGCTCTCGGAGGGAGAAACGACATTCCTGCTCAACTGCTGGTCAGCAGTCACCGCTGAACCAAATGCTCCGCTTGTCATGACGATAACAAGGATCACCAAAACGACATCTCGTCTGATGATTTTACCTCCTACATCTCAACTGTATGCAAAAATATCACCTCAAACTATTTTATCCTATTCACACGTTAAAAATATCTTTTTATATCGGCGATGACATTTGGTGATCGGTATGCCAACGTGTGGAGACTGCAGGTTCTACCAGCCCATAGACACCATCAAGGGTATGTGCACCACCCTGGGAAATGAGACCCAGGCGGGCAGGGACTCTGACCGGTGCCCGATGAGGATGTTCCAGCCGAAGCGCTGAGCTCTGTGAGGTATCCGCTTAAGAGCGCGGGCAAAGAGATAGCGTTGCTGATCTCTTCGAGTCAGGCATCCTTCCGCTTGCGTGGAATCTCGATGCGCTTGAGCTCCAGCGTCGCCTTCACTATCTCATCTATCATCGCATCCAGCCCCTCCAGGAACGGACCGGTTGCAGAAGTGGTGATCGCCCCCGGAGCGGAGGCTGCTATGAGCCCCTCCTGCTCGAGGACCCTGAGAGAGTAGCGCACCTTGTGGCTGGGTATCTTCGTCTCCTCTGCCAGCTTGAGTATGCCTATGGGCTCGTTCTCCACCACGCACTTCAGGATCGTCAGATGCCTCTTGAGCATCTCAAGCTCGCTGGTCACCTTCTCTGCCAACATCGATCTTCACGTCCTCTGGCTCAGTACCGTGCACGCCTGCTCAGGAAGTCGATCCCGTGTCGCGATACCACGCGCCTTCCCTCGTCCCTGCCGAGTATCTGCGGAGATGAGACACCGGTCACGACAAGCATTGTTCTAATTGTGCCCTTGAGCTCTGGGTCGATCTGAGCGCCCCATATGATCCTCGCATCGGGGTTTATCCTGCTGTAAACCTCCTCGACAACCATTTCCGCATCCGCTATGGTCATATCCGGCCCGCCAACGACATTGACAAGCGCAGACGTGGCGCCGGATACATCCACATCCAGCAGCGGGCTGCGCAGGGCCCTCATAACCGAGTCCCTGGCTCTCTCCTCCCCATCTGCCTCTCCGAGGCCTATCATCGCCACGCCGCCATGCGACATGACTGTCTTGACATCTGCGAAGTCGAGGTTGATCAGCCCTGGCCTGGTGATGAGCTCCGTTATTCCCTTCACCGATCTCATCAGGACCTCGTCCGCGACCTTGAATGCAGCCTGCAGAGGCAGGTTTGGCGCAACCTCCAGGAGCTTGTCGTTAGGAACGACTATGACTGTGTCCGCCGACTCCCTCAACCTCTTCAGCCCCGCCTCTGCGTTCGCCATCCTTATCGAGCCCTCCGCGCTGAACGGGAGAGTCACTATCGCTATGGTGAGGGCGCCGGCCTCCCTGGCGGCCTCAGCGACAACCGGCGACGCACCTGTTCCCGTTCCTCCACCAAGGCCGCATGTGATAAACACCATGTCAGCGCCCTGGACAGCAGCTTTTATCTGCTCGATATCCTCCTGGGCGGCCTCCTCTCCGACAGCAGGCAGGCTTCCGGCTCCCAGACCTCTGGTCGTCCTCCTGCCGATCAGGAACCTGCGGTCAGCGTTGATGTGGAGGAGGTGCTGTGCATCTGTATTTATCGCATAGAGCTCAGCCCCCTGAATGCCTGCCTCAGATAACCTGTCTATGGTGTTGGATCCCCCTCCACCGCAGCCTATCACCCTTATGACTGTGGTGAGCCCCTCGAGGATCGAGACCAGATCCTCGTCTGTGGCGCTTGTGGGCTCAGCCCTTCCCTCCCGCTCGGCCCTGCTGAGGGCCTCGTCGATTATGGACTTCATGCCATCCCCTCTACGTGCTTGTTCACTTTTACTGTGCAATTAGTATATAGATTTTTTGATAGTGAGGCTGTGATTACACGGATAATATATCCCCGTGGCATTTAACAGCATCTTGCTGATATGTGGTAAAATTATTATTCATCAGTTTATAATTTTTATCTGTAATCGAAATGCATGCCATGCGAGTGCCTGTCTTGACTGCGATCGATACTTTATGATATTTTATCTCTATGCGATCCTATGCTGCATGGGGCTAGGCACCGCGCGCCTCTGCACTCCTGAGCTCCTTCAGGCGCTCTATCTGGCGCATGGTCCTCTCGATGTCCTGCAGCTTCTGATCCTCCAGGTATTTTATGATCTCGTCGATGCTCTTCTCCAGCCGGTATATCCTGTAGGGCCTGCCCTTCCCCGGATTCTTCTCGTCCCTTTCGGAGATCCACCCCAGCTCCCGGAGCTCTCGCATGGCTATGCTCACCTCAGGCTGCCTGAGATCGGAGTTTGTTTCTATATCCCTCGATGTCGCCTCAACCACCCCGGCGAGATACGTGAGAACCTTGGCAACGTTTCTCCTGAGGCCGATCTCCATCAGTATGGAAGAAAACTCCTCCTGCTCATCGCTGGGATCGGGCAGTGGTACCTTTTTCAACCCCATCACCACAGGAGATACAAGATTGTTCAATATATATATGTTTCGTGGAAATTAATTGCAACGCGCACTGCGGGGATTCTCATTCACCCACTGCTGAAGGAAAACCTATATCTTCCCTAGCCCAATACTGGTGCCAGGTGTTCATAGTTGCCTACAGATAACGATCCCATTCTGGTCACATGTGGTCTGCCCTATGCGAACGGTCCTGCACACATAGGACATCTGAGAACGTATGTTCCGGCGGACATATTTGTGAGAGCTCTCAGGAGGATGGGCCGCGATGTACTATTCATATGCGGATCTGATGCCCATGGCACTCCCATAGTGGTCAATGCCGAGTCGAAGGGCATGAGTCCCAGGGAGCTCGTGGAGTTCTACCACAAGCACTTCGAGGAGGTCTTCAGGAGCATCAACGTCAGGTTCGACTACTTTGGATGCACAGATGATCCATCGAACCATCACAGAACGCAGGAGATCGTGAGGGCTCTGATGGAGCGAGGGCACGTTTATCCAAGAGAGATCGAGCTGGCCTACTGTCCGAGATGCGAGCGGTTTCTCCCCGATAGATATGTGGAGGGAATATGCCCGTACTGCGGTGTGCCAGCGAGAGGGGATGAGTGCGATCAGGGCTGCGGCAGGCACCTGGAGCCCGGGGAGATAAAGGATGCAGTATGCAAGATCTGCAGCTCCAGGGCGGAGTACAGAAAGCAGACGCACTACTTCTTCAGGCTCTCCGCATTCAGGGACTTCCTTCTCGATTACCTCCAGAGGCTAGGCGGCACAGTCAGCGCGAGAAATTATGCTCTTGAGTGGGTCCGGCAGGAGCTCAAGGACTGGTGCATAACGAGAAACATGAGCTGGGGAGTCAAATTTCCAGGGAGCGAGGATCTCGTCGTTTACGTCTGGGTCGATGCGCCCATCGGCTACATCTCATTCACAGAGGAGTGGTGCAGATCGCATGGCGTGCCCTGGGAGAGGTACTGGCGCGGGAAGAGCCGGATAATCCACTTCATAGGCGGCGACATAATTTACCATCACTGCATCTTCTGGCCCGCCATGCTCGAGGGTGCTGGCTACACGCTCCCAAGCGATGTCGTCGCGAGCGGCATGCTCAAGATCGACGACAAGAAGTTCTCGAAGAGCCGCGGATATGTCGTTTGGGTGAAGGACGACTACCTCGATCAGGGTCTTGAGCCTGATTATCTGAGATACTACCTGGCAAGCTACACGTCCCACACCAAGGAGGTGAACTTCTCCTGGAAGATCCTGCAGGAGAAGGTCAACACAGAGCTTGTGGGCGCGTTCGGCAATTTCCTGAACAGAGCTGTGACGTTCGCGGTGAAGAACTTCGAGGGGAGGGTTCCGGAGGGGGACCTGGATCCAGAGGTCATGAAGAGAATAGAGGCGAGCGTCGAGGATGTATCCTCATCGCTTATGGAGTACGAGTTCAAGAGGGCCTCGGATGCTGTGCTCTCGCTCGCGGATTATGCGAACACGTACTTCCAGTCGCATGAGCCCTGGAAGCTGATACGCTCAGATCGGAGGGCAGCTGGCTCTGTCCTCAGAAACTGTCTCCAGATGGCGAAGGCGATGATAATACTCATGGAGCCGTTCATGCCCTCAAAGATGGCAGTCGCATGGAGCCAGCTCGGTATGGAATCTCTCGATAATGTGGGGTTCGGAGATGCGATCAAGCCCATACCGGAGGGTCAGGCACTGGGCACTCCGAAGATACTATTCAGCAGGATCGAGGACTCGACGGTGAAGAGGCTGGAGGAGATCTTCAGGGAGCGCATTCGCAGGGCAGAGGGTGCTGAGGAGAAGAAAGAGGAGAAACCAGTGATACCATTCGGCCATTTCAAGGCGCTCGACCTGAGAGCTGGGACGGTTCTTGAGGCGGAACGGATAAAGGGATCTGATAAGCTTCTCAGGCTCATCGTCGATATAGGCGAGAGACGCCAGATTGTGGCTGGAATCGCGAAGATGTACAGCCCAGAGGAGCTCGTGGGCAGGCAGGTCGTGGTCGTCGCAAACCTTGAGCCCGTGAAGATATTCGGCGTGGAGTCAAGGGGGATGCTGCTTGCGGCAGACATAAATGGAAATGCTGTGCTTCTCAGGCCTGATAGAGAAGTTCCAGCTGGATCCGGGATCAGGTAATTCGCTGAGGTGTTGAAGGATGCTTGAGGTCGAGGGAGTCTGCAAGACATACGATGTTAAGGGGCGGAAGGTTCTCGCTCTGAAGGATGTCAGCTTCAGCGCAGATGAGGGTGAGATCCTGGGTATCGTCGGGAAGAGCGGCGGTGGCAAGAGCACCCTCATGAGGATTATCAGAGGTATAGAGGATTTCGATGCTGGCAGGATCGTCATAGACGGCCTCGAGATCACTCCTGAGTCCAGCGAAGACGTCAGGATGCAGCAGCGAAGGATAACAGCGATACACCTTCAGCGTGAGTTCGGTCTCTGGACAGAGTCTGCGATAAAGAACGTCGTGAGGCGTGTGTACTCCAGGGAGACAGGCTATGAGGCTCTTCCCATACCCGAGGATGCGAAATACGAGGAGTACTACGAGGAGGCGAAGGGTTTTCTGGAGCTAGTCGGCCTGGGGCACAAGGCGAACCATCTCGCAACGATCCTGAGCGGCGGGGAGAAGCAGAGACTGCTGATAGCGAGACAGCTCGCCAAAAAGCCCAGGCTTCTCCTGCTTGATGAGCCTGCCACAATGGCCTGCCCGAAAACGAAGCAGGAGGTCCTGGATACAATAAAGAAGGTCAACGAGGAGCTTGGACTGACAACGCTTGTTGTATCGCATCTGCCAGAGATACACAGGTACCTCGCAGATCGCCTGATCTGGCTCGATGGCGGATCCATCAGGACTATTGGAGAGCCAGCCGAGGTCCTCAGGATGTTCCTCTCCAAGATCGGTCCTGCAGTGCCACTTCCGCCGAGGCCGGAGCGGCCAGAGGCTGAGATACTGGTGAGGCGTCTCTTCAAGAGAAACTATCTCGTTGGAACGGGCGAGGTCCTCAGGATCTCAAACCTGAGGCTGAACATTAACCGCGGTGAGACGACTGCCATAATAGGATCGAGTGGCGCGGGCAAGACCACGCTGCTCACGATGATCGAGGGCCTCCGGATGCCGGATGATGGCCATATCTATTACAGACACGAGGATGGCTGGGTCGACATAACCACATACTCGCCCACAAGGATGGAGATCAGGAGAAAGCTCGGCATAATGTACCAGGAGTTCGCCCTGATGCCCCACGAGACCATTCTTGAGCAGATAGCTTACAAGCTCGGAGTCAAGGGGCAGCACGTGATCGAGTATGCGAGGGAGGTTGCCGCAGAGATAGGGATAAGCGATCGCGTTCTCGACATGCTCTACACGCTCACAGATATGCGTGAGGACGAGGCGAAGGCGGTTCTTGAGAAGCTGGGTGTGGGGAGAGAGGTGCTCTCAGAGCTCTTCCCGAAGTTCCCCGATACAGAGGCGAGGAGGTTTGCAGAGCCGATATTCAGGATAATGGACCTCGATACCTCTGTCCTAGACAAGTACCCTGATCAGCTCAGCGGTGGGGAGAGCGTCAGGGCATCGCTCGCGATACTGCTAGCTGCGAATCCGAGCATACTGATACTGGACGAGCCCTTCGGGGATATAGATCCAATAACCCTCAGAGATGTGGCAAATGCCATGAAGAGGATCCAGGCGAGGTACGGCACAACGATAATCATCGTAAGCCATCATGTGGATCTTGTTAAGGAGGTCGCACATCGGGCGATCCTCTTCGAGAACGGGGAGATAGTCGCGGATGGAGATCCTGCAGAGGTGTGCGATATCTTCGTCGACAGATGCGGCGCTGAGTACCTGAAGGAGCATTGATGGATCACTGATAAAACAGAGGGTGTCGGATGGATGAGCAGATAGAGGAGATCTTCAGGCAGGTATCAGATCGGGTGAGCATCGAGGAATTCGAGGCAAGGGTGAACGAGAAGGTCTCCCTCATGGGCGGATTATGCGATCCTCTCACGGCAGCCATGCTCGTCGCACATGAGCTCGGCGCTGGCGAGATCCTGACGAAGATAAAGGATATCAGGCCTGAGTCAGGGGCTGTCACATTCATCGGCAGGGTCGTTCAGATCTCTGGGGTGAGGGAGTTCAGCCGGTCGGATGGCTCAACTGGCAGGGTCGCGTCTCTTACAGTTGGTGACGAGACAGGGATGATAAAGGTGACACTCTGGGATGATGCGACGGATCTGATAGTCTCAGAGGATATCAGGGTCGACCAGTGTCTCAAGATCAGAGGCTTCCCGAGACTGGGAAGATCTGGAGTAGAGATAAGCATCGGTAGAGGCTGCAGCATCCAGGAGGCTGACAGGGACATAAAGGTCAGGGTCGAGCCTCTGAAGATCGCAGAGATAAAGCCTGATATGGGGGAGATCAACGTAATCGCAAAGGTTATAGACCCTGGAGAGGTGAGGGAGTTCACCAGAAAGGACGGCTCGAGGGGGCTCGTCAGGAGCATGCTTCTCGGTGATGATACGGGGAGCATCAGCATCACGCTCTGGAATGATCATGCTCTTCTTGATGTGTCAAAGGGAGATGTCCTCGAGGTCGTAAACTGCAGCTCTAGAGAGAGATTCGGCTTCCTCGAGCTCCAGACAGGCAGGTACACTGTGATTAGAAAGAGCTCCACTGAGATCAGCTACTCCGAGCGCTTCACACCCATCGCAGATCTCAGGGTGGGAGAGGTGTGCAACATAGCCGGATACCTGACAGGGATCGGCGAGCTCAGGGAGTTTCAGAGAGATGATGGCACAAAGGGATACGTAATAAGCATAAACGTCACAGATGAGACAGGACGTGTGAGGGTCTCCCTCTGGGGGGATCTTCACTGCTTGCTGGAGAACGCGGATCTCGGCTACAGGGTCGAGATCATGGGCGGGCAGGTTAAAAACGGATGGAACGGCGAGCTGGAGATCAGCTGCGGCTGGAGGAGCAGGATCACTTTCGCGCCGCCTGGATAAATGTGTTATATTCGTAGGGAGTATGAAGATCGGATGAAGCTGTTGGAAGATCTACCCGGTGTTGGGCCTGCCACCGCGGAGAAGCTGAGGGAGGCAGGGTTTACAACAATAGAGGCTGTAGCAGTCGCTTCCCCCGGGGAGCTTGTGGCAGTGGCTGAGATCGGCGAGGCCACCGCTGCGAAGATAATCGCTGCAGCTAGGGAGGCCGCAGATATCGGAGGGTTCGAGACAGGAGATCAGGTTCTTGAGCGGAGGAAGCTCGTCGGCAAGATAACCACCGGCAGCAGGAACTTCGATGAGCTGCTCGGCGGCGGGATGGAGACTCAGGCGATAGTGGAGCTGTATGGCGAGTTCGGCTCGGGCAAGACCCAGGTGGCCCATCAGCTCGCGGTGAACGTCCAGCTCCCGCCAGAGCTCGGCGGCCTGAACGGATCTGCGATCATCATCGACACGGAGAACACATTCAGGCCTGAGAGGATATCGCAGATGGTAATGGGGCTGAGAGCGATAGATGACCGGGACTGGCGGCCTGAGGATTTCCTGAAGAACATACATGTCGCGAGGGCCTACAACTCGAACCATCAGATACTGCTTGCTGAGAGCGCCATGGAGCTTGCAGAGAGCCTCAGGGAGACAGACCACCCTGTGAGGCTCCTGATAGTCGACTCTGTGACGGCACATTTCAGGGCTGAGTATGTGGGACGAGGAACGCTGGCTGACAGGCAGCAGAAGCTCAACAAGCATCTCCATGACCTAATGAGGTTCGCGGATCTGAACAACGCGCTGATACTCGTCACGAACCAGGTGATGGCGAAGCCTGACACCTTCTTTGGCGACCCCACAAAGCCTGTTGGTGGCCATGTCCTTGGCCACACAGCAACGTTCAGGGTGTACCTGAGAAAGTCGAAGGGTGACAAGCGCATAGCCAGGCTCGTCGACTCCCCGAACCTGCCGGACGGCGAGGCGGTCTTCTCCGTGACCATGGAGGGTCTGAGGGATTGATTGAGGCTGTGGCCGTAGATATCGACGGCACGCTCACAGATGATAGAAGGGTTCTGAGCCCTGTCTCTGTCAGCGTGATCAGGGAGCTTGAGGTGCCTGTGATACTCGTGACAGGCAACACCCACTGCTTCACGAGAGCTGCAGCGGTGCTCTTCGGGGTGAGGCACTTCGTCGCAGAGAACGGCGGGGTGATCTCCTCGGACGACAGAATAGAGGTCGTAGGTGACAGAAAAATATGCGATGAGGCGTATGAGCATCTCAAAGAGAGGTTCGGCATTAAAAAATTCGATTCCAGGTACCGTCTCACAGATCTGGTGCTCATACGCGGTTTTGACGTGGATGCCGCCTCCAGGTACCTGGAGTCCCTGAACTTGCCTGTGGAGCTTGTGGATACAGGTTTTGCCATTCACATAAAGAACAGGGGAGTAACAAAGGGCACCGGTCTCAGGAGAATATCCGAGAGGCTGGGTATTCCAACGGGAAGAATTGCAGCCATTGGCGACAGCCCGAGCGACATCCCTATGATGGAGATATCAGGATTTCCGGCTGCTGTCGGAAATGCACATCCAGCTGTCAAGTCCGCGGCCAGGTATGTCGCAGAGCGCCCGTTCGGAGATGGATTCGCTGAGATCATCGATCACATGCGCGCATCCGGCATGATCTGATTCGGTTCTGCAGTCCACAGCAGCATGGAGGTCGCACGCAGAGTGCTGTGGTGTTCAGCTTGGAAGATGTGTTCCATAGAATCTCATAAGGGCAGTGAGTGTCACTTCTGGTATGCCTTTACTATCTCAGCCCAGTGCTTCTCGCAGATCGCCCACCAGCCCAGCGTCCTCTTCGCCACCTCTCTGGCGGCGGGGCAGAAGGAATCGACGGCGAGGTTGAACGGCATATCCCTGAGCGGTGG
The DNA here is from genome assembly GCF_026419855.1 of Methanothrix sp. GTDB lineage: Archaea > Halobacteriota > Methanosarcinia > Methanotrichales > Methanotrichaceae > Methanothrix_B. The sequence continues at coordinate 913 of NZ_JAOAKP010000021.1, read as the reverse complement.
ATGGAGCGGGTAGAGCCTGCAGGTCAGCGGCCTGACCTCGTAGATCCTGCAGCCCTCACTGCTGTCGTAGAACGGGCAGGGCTGCTTCAGGATCCACGTTCCATCCTTGCCCTTCCTGCACATCGATCTTAGGCGCTTCTTCGATCCGAGAAATGCTGAGATCCTCTGGATATCACCCTCCTCCAGCACCAGGCCAGCGCCTGGGGTGTAGCAGCACCGCCCGCATCTCCTGCACTTGAAGATCTCCCAGAAGAGCTCCACACCCTCGCACGTCTCAGCGAAACCCCTGTCGCGGGCTGGTATCGGCAGGGCTATGTCGAACGATGCCCTCTCTCCGAGATCGATCTTCCTCTGCTCCTCCTCCCTGAGTGACCAGTGGTCTCTGAGAAAAAAGAGATGCTCGCCGCGCCTCTTCTCTTCGAGGCAGATATTAGCAAAGAATCTGTGACAAAGCCACCTGACGTCAAGTGCGCTGCGCACCTTCACTGGAGGGAGCTTCATCGCCACTCGTGTATTCCCAGGGGATTTAGTAAAAATTGACAGCTTTTTGGCATCTGGTTCCAAATTTTATCCTCCTTTTTGGCCCGAATCCTGTGTGCCCATATAGATGAGTATGTTCTTGCCCGCGAACTGCAGGAGCTCCAAGTCGCCCTAGCTAAAGTCCAGGAGGTGGACTGTCAGCTCGTCCGCTCCAGCTGCAGCACCGGACAGAGCGAATATCAGAGCTGCCAGGAGCGCTACCTGCAGGAAGCGGCAAAGCACGGGTTGCGACGTGTTCATCCCTCCTGAGAACGTGAAATGCGCTGAGAATGTAAAAACCTACCTGTAAAAATGGTTTACCATGAAAGCACGACATAGATAGTTAACCACCTATGTCGGATCGTTTTTGTATGATGTATCCGGCTTCGGTGAG
>NZ_JAOAKP010000020.1 GCF_026419855.1 Methanothrix sp. | reverse complement strand
TGTGTATAAGAGACAGGGATGGTCTCACCCATCTTTCTTATAGATGAAAGCCTGGCACCATCCCCGAATATGCTTTTGAGGTACCTCTCAATGCTACCCCTGCTTATGTCCATGATCATGTCCCCATCTGCCAGCTGTGCAGGTACCGGTCCTGCTCTGGAGTCAGTCTCTCTATTTCTATCCCCATCGCCCTCAGCTTGAGCTCGGCCACTCTCCTGTCGATCTCGACCGGGACGGGATAGACCTTCCGCTCAAGCCTCCTGCCGTTCTCGACTATGTATCTCACTGAGAGAGCCTGGTTTGCGAATGACATGTCCATGACCTCAGGCGGGTGACCATAGGCGGCTGCAAGGTTGATCAGCCTGCCCTCTGCGAGCAGGTATATCCTGCGCCCATCACGCATGACGTACTCCCTCACGTTGGGCTGGATCTCGCTTGTGGAGACAGCCATGCTCTCCAGTCCAGGTATATCGATCTCTACGTTGAAGTGCCCGCTGTTCGCCAGTATCGCCTGGTCCTTCATGAGCTCGAAGTGCTCCTTTCTTATCACATTTATGTCTCCTGTGAGCGTCACGAAGAGATCACCCAGCGGTGCGGCTGATCGCATCGACATCACCCTGTAGCCGTCCATTGCAGCCTCGAGTGCCTTTCTCGGCTCTGCCTCCACAACGATTACGTTCGCACCCATGCCCTTAGCACGCATCGCAAACCCCCGGCCGCACCATCCGTAGCCTGCTACGACCACAGTCTTTCCTGCGAAGAGGAAGTTCGTCGCGTTCATTATCCCGTGCACCGTCGACTGCCCTGTGCCATACCTGTTGTCGAACATCATCTTCGTCTCGGCATCGTTCACGGCTATCACAGGGTAAGCCAGAGCGCCGTCATCTGCCATGGCTCTGAGCCTCATGACCCCTGTCGTGGTCTCCTCGCACCCTCCGAGTATCTCCGGCAGGAGCTCGCGGTGGCTTTTATGCACTACAGCTATCGTATCAGCTCCGTCATCGAGCGTCACGTTGGGACGAAGCTCGAGGGCGTGCTCTATGCACTCGTAGTACTCGCTCTCGTTCTCACCGCGGAATGCATACACATGTATGCCACGAGAAGCGAGAGCTGCTGCAACATCATCCTGGGTGCTCAGCGGGTTCGATCCTGTGAGAGCGATCTCGGCGCCACCTGCACGCAGCGCCTCTATCAGGTTTGCAGTCTCTACAGTAACATGCAGACATGCGACTATCCTTATGCCCTCAAGGGGCCTCTCCCTCTCAAACTCCTCCTTTATGAGCTGAAGCACCGGCATGTGCCTTCTCGCCCACTCGATCCTTCTCTCACCGGCATCTGCAAGCTTGAGATCTTTTACAATGCTCTTCTCCAATCTCTCACCCATATCCTGAACGCGAGCTGGCCTAAATGCTTTATCTCTCGGCTCCGGCCCATCATATGAGAGATCGGCATTGCTTACCGCAATGGCAGACTTTCCTCTGTGCAACGCTGGATCTGCAGGTTCTAACAAAAGGGCTGTGTATCAGGAACCGATATCTTCTGTAACATTCTTCATTAGCTCGCATACGTTGTTGTCAGCAATACATACATGTTGTTTGCTGAGCTGCATGGCATTCTCATGCCAAATGTTATATCATCGCAGCTTTTACTCATCTGCCATCATGACGTTTGACATATTTCCCGCGGTGGACCTGCGTGGCGGAAGATGCGTCCAGCTCGTCCAGGGCGTGCCTGGCAGTGAGGTTGTGTCGCTGGATGATCCCCTGGCGCAGGCACTCAGATGGGTGGAGATGGGCGCGGACCACCTGCACATCATAGATCTAGATGGCGCGATAGAGGGCGTCAGGCTTAACGCGCCGATACTCAAGAGAATCGTCGAGGAGCTCGACGTCTTTGTCCAGGTCGGCGGCGGGATAAGAAGCCGTTCCGATGTTGCAGAGGTCCTGGATACCGGTGTGGATCGCGTCATACTGGGGACGATGGCGCTCAGGGAACCTCCAGTTGTCATGCGCCTGTCAGACGAGTACGGCCCTGATCGCATCATGGTGGCCCTGGATGTGAGAAACGGACAGGTGACATCAGAGGGCTGGCAGAGGACGCTCGAGTTCGATGCTATCGAGCTCGGCAGAGTCTTCGAGAGCTTCGGGGCGGGCTCCATACTCTTCACAAACATAGATACAGAGGGCCAGCAGCGTGGCGTCGATCCTGAGCCAACGAGAGAGCTGGTCGAGTCTGTGAGCATACCGGTCATAGCAGCTGGTGGTGTCAGCTCGCTTAATGACATGAGGCTTCTCAGCGAGGCGGGCGCTGCAGGCGCTGTGGTAGGCACTGCCATATATACCGGCACGCTTGATCTGAGAGAGGCGCTGGATTTCGCAAAGACGCTTTGAGGGGTGTCCATGGAGCTGGGAGACAGAGTGGCTGTGATAAAGGGAGATATGAGATACGAGGGAATACTGATGCCCTCGCGCAGCGATCATGTCGTCATAAAGCTCAGCAACGGCTACAACATCGGGCTAATTCCTGACAGGATCGAGGTCCTGGAAAGGGCCCAGAAGCACGAGAGGCCGCCTGAGCAGATCCGGATGGGCGAGGATCTCCCTCTGGTCTCGATTATTTCAACAGGTGGCACGATCGCCAGCAAGGTCGATTACAGGACCGGAGCTGTGACGAGCCAGTTCTCTGCAGAGGAGATAATATCAGCGATACCGGAGCTCGGAGATATCGCTCGCTACCGCGCAAGGGTTCTCTACACAATACTCAGCGAGAACATGCGCGCAGAGTACTGGATCGAGCTCGCAAGGGCGGTTGCTGAGGAGATACGGAACGGCGCGGAGGGTGTGGTGATAACCCATGGCACAGACACCATGACGTACACAGCGGCCGCGCTTTCTTTCATGCTCAGGACTCCGGTGCCGGTGGTGCTTGTTGGCTCGCAGAGGAGCTCGGACAGGCCAAGCAGCGATGCTGCAATGAATGCGATCTGCGCCTCGACTGTTGCAGTGAGTGACATCGCAGAGGTCTGCGTTGTCATGCACGGCAGCACCAGCGATGATTACTGTCTGATCCACAGGGGGACAAGAGTGCGCAAGATGCACACCTCCCGGAGGGATGCGTTCCAGTCAGTAAATCACCTCCCAATCGGGAGGGTTGATTACTCCAGCCGGAGGATAGAGACGTTCTCTGATTACAGAAAGCGTGGAGATTGCGAGCTCCAGCTGCTCGACAGGCTCGAGCCGAGATGCGCGCTCATCAAGTACTTCCCCGGCGCTGATCCCCGGATACTCGAGCACCTCATAGAGTTAGGCTACAGAGGGATAGTCATCGAGGGCACAGGTCTGGGGCATGTGGCATCCGACTGGATACCGCTCATAAAAAAGGCCACACAAAATGGCATACCTGTTGTTGTAACGTCCCAGTGCCTCCGGGGGAGGATATGCGACAGGGTCTACGATACAGGCAGGGACATGCTGGCAGCAGGGGCCGTTGAGGCGGAGGACATGCTCCCTGAGGTGGCCCTGGTCAAGCTCATGTGGGTCCTCGCGAACACATCTGGCATGGACGAGGCTAGGGAGATGATATCAAGACCCCTGGCAGGAGAGATCTCCGGATCCACGCCGATGGACGTCTGATCTCCGTTCTTGATCCCGATTGCATGGAAGGGAGAGGAGCAAATGGCATCGGGACTCTTTGTTCATTCTCATGGCCAACGATGGCAGCTTGGATCCTGAGCTCCCCCTAATTTAGGCATATGGATCCGCAGCATACTGATTATTTGTGGGTAATGGCACAGTTATCTTCCAGGAAAAGCAGCATCATTCGTCACATTTCCGTCTCACCTTGCCTAAATGATGAGGAGCTCAGGTTGGATGTGATGCCAACTTGAGGGCAGCCCAAATCACCTCCTTTTGTACGTCATGCAGCTCTCCATGAACCGCTCCACAGGGAATGAGGCGAAGTGCGCGTGGAGGTATCCGCCGAGGGTCATGTGCTCGACCAGGCCGTCCATGCCGTTTGCGATTCCCTGGCCGCGCCTGAGCCTGTATGCGAGTTTTGCGTCCCGATCGCACTCCACTCTCGAATAATGAAACTCATGCCCTCTTATCACGCTGCCCTCTGTGGCTACTGGATTGTCTCTGATGACATCCCCCTCAACATAGCCCAGGGCTTGAAGATGTCTGGTCATGAGAGTTGTGGCTGGCAGAATCCCGGCCATTTTGTAGCGCCTGTCGTCAATAACAAGACTCTCTCCGAGATACATCAGACCGCCACACTCTCCGTAGATCGGCATGCCATCAGATGCAGCCGCTCTGATCTGCTGAATGCACCTCCCGGACTCGAGAGAGGCCGCGTGGAGCTCAGGATACCCCCCGCCTATATAGATGCCATCAACATCAGGAAGTTCGTCCCGAATGGGGCTGAAAGGTACTATCTCCGCTCCAGCACTTCTCAGTCGATCGATGTTATCCTGGTAGTAGAAGCAGAAAGCCTCGTCGAGGGCGATCGCTATGCGCACACCGCCCTCTTCGCCCTCCCCGAACTCTGTCTCTGGCACAGCAATCTCGAGCTTGCACGCATCGAGCAGCTCCTCCAGCAGGACGTTCTCCTCAACGAGATCTGCAAGCGCATTGATGTCATGAGCAATCTCGAAACCCATTGCAAGGCCGAGGTGCCTGCTAGGGAGCGAGATGCTCTTCCTCCTCGGGAGCGCTCCGAATATCCTGAAATTTATGGATTCTCTTAGAGCTTTCATGTGACGCTCGCTCCCGACCTGGTTCAATATGACCCCCGTGATATTTACAGCGGGATCGAAGGAACTGAAGCCGTGTATCAGCGCAGCTGCGGATCTGGACATGCCATGGACGTTCAACACAAGCACTACAGGTATACCGAGAACCTTTGCCACATGTGCTGTGCTGGCCTCCTCGCCACCACCGATGCCGTCGTAAAGCCCCATGACACCCTCGACCACCGCCACGTCCGCACCTTTTATCGCGGAAAGGAACGATCGCCTCACGCCATCTGCGCCCATCATGAATGTGTCCAGGTTGCGGGAGTGCCGGCCGCATATTGCTGTGTGGTGCGTCGGATCTATGAAATCAGGCCCGACCTTGAAGGGCTGCACGGTCATCCCTCTTCTCCTCAGAGCGGCCATCAGGCCCAGCGTGACAGTGGTTTTGCCAACACCGCTGTGGGTTCCTGCGACTATAAATGCAGGCAACATGATCTCAGGCATGCACTCATCTTATGAAAAACCTCGCGCCCGCCGGGGGCCATTCGGGAGGGGGAGACGGTAAATTACGGGTGATCCCCCCGTCCGGAAGGATGGAGCTTGCGCCCTGCAACTTCATGTCAAGGCTCTATCACCTAAGAGGGTGCCTGGGATAAGCTCTCAACAACCCGCTCATGCGGTATCATATGCGGTTGATGCATGAAACCAAGTTCTGTTTCCAACAAATATCGGGTTCTGTGCCATGCGCCTGAACGACACTTACTGAAAAAAGAGTGAATCAAAAATAGTAAGATTTTTCTTCTATAGCTTTATTACTATATCTGACCGAAATAAATGGTGGTGGTTTAATGGAACAGGAGCTCATGAGGATTGGTGTATCTCTTCCGGAGAAGCTGCTGAGCCGCTTCGATGAGATAATCACCCAGAGGGGATACTCCTCCAGGTCAGAGGGAATAAGGGATGCGATAAGGAACTACATCATTCACTATGAGTGGATGAGCGATGTCGAGGGGGAGAGGGTGGGCGTGATAACCATAGTCTATTCACATCATCAGCGTGGCCTCGTGGACAACCTGACGGACATACAGCATGAGTTTGGAAACATCATAACCTCAACCCTCCACGTCCACCTGGACAAGGACAACTGTCTTGAGGTGGTGATCCTCCGCGGCGAGGGGAAGGATGTGAGGAGGGCGGCGGAGAGGATGATGGCGCTGAAGGGCGTCAAGCATGTGAAGCTCACCACAACCTCTGTGGGCGCGGAGCTATGAAGGAGATACTCCCCGGGCTTTACATCCTCAGAAAAGACCATCTCGCGACCCGCTCACCCTCCCAGAAGCCGCTCTACGGCGAGCACATTGTTGATGGCCTGAGGGTATGGGATCAGCGAAGATCGAAGCTCGCCGCCCTTCTTTTGAGGTACCCATGCCTGGAGGGGGTGGTGCCATCCGGTAAGGTTCTGTACCTCGGCGCTGCGAACGGCGCCACGGTCAGCTACCTCAGTGATATTCTCACTGAAGGCATGATCTATGCGGTCGAGATCTCCCCGAGGGCGATGAGGGATCTCCTGGTACTTGCAGAGCAGCGGGAGAACATAATACCGGTACTCGGGGACGCAGCACGCCCTGAGACATACCGCAGGATCGTAGAGCCCGTGGATTTGATATACCAGGACGTGGCGCAGCGGAACCAGGCGGAGATCGCATCGAGAAACGCGTCGATATACCTGAAGCCCAACGGGCTGATGATAGTAATGATAAAGGCGATGTCCATCGACTCGACGGCTCGGGCTGCTGACATTTTCGAGGAGGAGATAAAGCGCCTCTGGGGCGTGGAGATCATCCGAAGGGTCGACCTGCCACACCACAGGGATCACATCGCAGTCGTTGCGAGAAAGCTAAGATGATTTAGAGCAGCAGGAAAAAGCTGCGGCCTTCAGGCCGGTGAGGGTGTCTCACTTCAAACCACGCTGCGAATCCAGTCCACGATCATCTCAGGGATGAGCCTGATGTATCCCACATAGGGTATTCTGTATCTCGCGACGCCTATAACCCACTCCTTCCGCACGGGTGTCAGATAGCTTATCCCGTCTGTCACATACGATGTGTTGCCATGGCTGTAAATAACAAGACCTGTCTCTCTATCGACCAGGATGCCATCGGCTGTCTCCCTGAACCGCTCCGGGTGCTCTCTTATGTAAGCGTAGTTCGGCACACCGAGTATCCTGCCGGCCATCTGGTCGATGACCTCGTTGTGGTCACCCTTTGTTATGTACCCTGCGAATGGCGCTGGCGGTCCCCCTTCCCACATCGGCTCGCCCTTTTCCACCCACCTCATCGCCCTGTGTATTATGGGCGTGGCCTTATCCCCTCCGCTCCCGATACCCAGGATGCTGGGAATGATATCTAGCACCCCAAGCTTCTCCTTTCCGTACGGGCGGTAGAGTATGACATCCCCAGGGTTGTTGAACGATCTGTACCCCTTCGCCTCGCCCTCCTCCCATGTCACCACATCAGTTCTGGATATACCCTGCACGATGATGATATCCCCGATATTCATGTTCGGAACCATGCTTCCGGACTCCACTGCGACCATTGGGGTCCAGAGGCCGAGGAGTGCCTGGGAGACAAGGGAAACGCCGCCGACCACAACGACGACAAATATGATGTCCTTGACAAAGGACGGAAGGCCTGCCAGAGTATCCGATAGCTTCATCGGGAGTTTTATCTGGTGGCAGGTGTTATACGGCTTTCGATGCTCGAGATCGTTCAGATGTTCGCTGAGAGGGGATACCAGCTCACACCTGAGGCCCTCGAGATACTCTCGAAAAAGGACACAGGATCTATCGACCATCTGATAAGCAGTCTTGATGCAGGCACGGTTGTTGTGAGCGCAGAGCAGATCCTCTCACTCCTGGACGGTGCGTGCGGGAGAGCAGCTAAGGAGTCAGCAGAGGGATCTGCAATGGAAACCTCAGCGAAGAACTGCATGCCAGAGACGAGAAGCTCCGGCGTGGAGGTCGAGGTGCTGAGGGAGATCACAGGAAGATCGACCTGTCTGGGAAACTACTCGGACTTCGTGAAGTACTTCAGGGACAGATACGCGAAAATCCACGATCTTCTGAGCAAGCGGATGAGCTCCCGGCCCATCGAGAGCCTTGGCGCGCAGACTGCAGGGCGCGAGGTCTCTGTTATCGGCATGATAATGGATATAAGAAACACCTCTCGAGCCAGAGTCGTGGAGCTCGAGGATCCCACAGGCATGGTGACCGTGCTCTTCGCCAGGGAGTCACCAGCGTACGAGGACTCTATGCTTCTCGTCACAGACGAGGTTGTGGGAATCACCGGAACATCAGATGGGAAGGGTCGCATATTCGCGAAGTCGATCGTCTGGCCGGATCTCCAGGCTCAGCCCCAGCCCCTGACGGCTGCATCCGGAGGAGCTCTCTTCCTCTCAGACCTCCACGTGGGGAGCAGGAAGTTCCTGAGGGAGACCTGGAACCGCTTCGTCTCATGGATATCCGGAGAGGATCCGACAGGGCTCAGCTCTGGTGTAGGGTGCATCGTGATCGCAGGAGACGTTGTCGATGGGATCGGGGTCTATCCGGGGCAGGAGGAGGAACTCGAGATAAAGGACATCTACGAGCAGTATCAGCTTGCTGCAGATCTCCTCTCGGAGATACCCTCGAGGATAAAGATCGTTATATCTCCTGGGAACCACGATATCGTAAGGCAGGCCGAGCCACAGCCAGCGCTACCGAAGGAGATACAATCGCTTTTCTCCAGCAACGTGATATTCGTCGGGAACCCATCCTGGATAACGATCTCCTCCAGGCCGGTTCTTATCTATCATGGGAGGTCCATCGATGACTTTGTGCTAAAAGTTCCCGGCCTCTCATACAGAGAGCCTGAGCTCGCGATGGTTGAGATGCTCCGGAGGCGGCATCTCTGCCCGATATACGGGAACAGGGTCTCTGTCGCTCCGGAGGTTGAGGATCATTACGTGATAGACAGGCCGCCCGCGATACTCCACTGCGGGCACGTGCATGTCGTTGGGATAACGAGATACAAGGGCGTGACGCTGATCAACAGCGGCACCTGGCAGGGACAGACAGAGTTCCAGAAGAAGATGAACATACAGCCCACGCCTGGAATAGTGCCACACGTCGATCTATCGACGATGAAGGTCAGGAAGCTGAGGTTCACGTGAGATGGATCCTGGACTCCTCTCCGTTCAGGCGAGACAGGATGCGAACTTGTGAATGGGTTGTCAGCAAGCCCCATGCACACTGACAGCGGAGATAAAGATGGGAGGGGGCTGAGGAGAGGATCGGGCAGGCTGAAGGAGCGCAGCGCCCCGAACTGGATATCATCGCCTTATCATCTCTATGGGTATCGCCCCGGAGTGCACGGCCGTCGCTACGAGCACTCCCTGAACACCGATCTCTTTAAGGGCATCAATATCGCTCAGGTCGCGGATGCCGCCGCCAAGGAGAAGCGGGTGAGCGCTTGAGGCCACAGCGCGGCTCAGGAACTCGATGTCCGTGCCGGCTGACGTCCCGACCCTGTCGAGCTCCAGAAGGATGATGCCGAGAAGATCGAGATCGTTGAGCTCTTTTATAAATTCCAGAGGATCCAGGGGACCGCTCTTCGATATGACCCTCCTGTGCTTCATGTCTACGCTAACAACTACATCGCGGAGATCAGACGCCTTTGAGATCAGATCAAGCGATGCGGTCTCTGTCCCCAGGACAGGTGTTGCAGATTCTGTAAGCAGGGATAGATCTGGTATGGTGGAGATCCCGATGTCTGCCATGGTGATGGCTTTCGACGATATGATCTCGATCAGCTTGAGGTTCTCCCCTTCGCCGGATAGCCTGTTCAGATCTGCGATGTACACCTCTGTGGGTGCAAGGATCTCCACGATCTCAATGGGATCTGATGTCGATACCACCCTGCTGAATGTATTTATCGGGCGGTACCTGGCTCTCTCCCCACGTACCGCATGGACCACCTCACCGTTAAATATGTCCATCACGAAAATGCAACGCATCCTTATCCTCTCGGGAACTGATGAATATGAGGCTGTTGGTAAGTCCGATGAATCTGGAAGAGGCGATAGCTGCCCTGGACGGCGGTGCGGATATAATCGATGTCAAGAACCCACGGGAGGGCTCACTCGGGGCGAACTTTCCTTGGGCGATCAGGTCTGTGGTGGAGCTGGTCGCAGGAAGAGCCCCCGTCAGCGCCACGATCGGAGATCTGCCGTTCAAGCCGGGAACTGCGAGCCTTGCCGCCCTGGGCGCAGCAGTATCGGGTGCCGATTACATCAAGGCAGGCCTGCTGGGCGTGAGGGTGCCCGAGGAGGCGATCGAGCTTCTGAGGCCCATCGTGAGATCTGTGAGGGAATATGATTCGCGAAGGAAGGTCGTCGCAGCGGCATACTCTGATTTCAGGAGGGCGGGCTCGCTGCCTCCGGTGGCGCTTCCGGAGATAGCTGCTGAATGCGGAGCTGATGTCGTTATGGTAGATACCGCCATAAAAGACGGCAGATCCACGCTGGAGTTCATGGATGTAGAGGAGCTGAAGAGGTTTGTTGATTCGGCCCACGATCTCGGGCTAGATGCTGCGCTCGCTGGTAACCTTGGGATGAGAGATCTTGAGGCGATCAGATCGATATCACCTGACATACTCGGAGTGAGGGGAGCGGTCTGCGGCGGCGACAGGAACAGCAGGATACGTGCGGAGCTCGTGAGGGCGCTGAAGGATTCTCTCTGATATGCATGCATCTTGTGGGTATGCATGCGAGAATCTCTCTAGAGATAAAAGCACGGCCGTGGGCTTGAATAACTGAATTGTCATCAGGAATCAGCATGCAGCGACATAATACCGCGTGAATCCCGCAGGGCCGCATGCATCTGAACCCAATGATGTGAGCACACGATCTGAGAGCAGAAAGAAAAAGGAACGTCAGGGGATCTCAGCTCAGCGTCCTGGGCACGTCCTTCTCGCCTCTGATCTTCCCCTGGAGAGATCCTCCGGTGGAGGAGTAAGCGTCGAAGTATCCTGCAGCAGATCTGCCGCCACCTCCGATCTGGTTGAACCTCGCGCTGTAGAGCTCCACGTTTGGATAAGTCACAATGTTCAGCGTGAGCGTGTTATCCACAATCGTGCCGCTTGCTGTGGCGATCGCATTGGAGCCTCTGACAGTGCCGGCACCGAATACCACTGTGCCGAGCTGGGCCAGGTTCAGATTGACTCTTCCGACCATCTTCTCATCGAGGGTCCTCAGCTCGAAAGACCAGTTCCCCCTGAGATCGATGCTCGTGTACGCGGTTGCGCTTCCTGTCGCACCGCCTGTCTTCGCCAGGTACTCGGCCGTATGCTCTGGGCTCACTATGGTCATCCATCCGAGGCCCTCGCCCAGTGAATCGTTATACTGCGTTGGTGTCGACTCGTACCTCTGCGCGCCAGCATTCATCGCCACGAGGGCGATGATCAGAATAACAGCATAGCAAAACCTCATTTCAGATCCTCCTTTTCAAAGTGCAAACTCCTGAAAACATCATCCTTCATCTGGCATGAGCAGCGATCTCTGAACCAGCTGTACCTGCTCATCCTTCTCCAGATGGTCTTGAGAGAGCTATTTTTAACGTTGCCGAAGCTGATTGGCATGTATGCGCATGGCATGACATCTCCGGATGGATCGACATGCATCCATCGCCTCCCTGCGAAGCAGCCGAACATCTCAGGGGAAAGAAGGTAAGGCAGGGCTGTGACCCTCGGCCCATCAGGCAGCCTGTTCATCCTCATGTGAAAATCGGCCAGGCGCTCGATATCACGGGGGGAGAGAACCTCGTCGGCATGGTCCCTCCACCGCCCCACAGCCACGATCTCGTAGAGCGAGAGCTCGTGCGCACCGAGATCCGATGCCAGGGAGTATGCATCCTCAAGCTGATCTATGTTGTAGGGTGAGACCACCATGAAGATATCCACCAGAAGTCCAGCGTGCAGAGCGTTCCTGACGCCAGCGAGGGCATCTCTGAATGCGCCCTCTCTTCCCCTGAAACGATCGTGCTGCTCCTCCACGGGGCTGTCTATGCTCACCCTGAGGGCGTAAAGACCGCTCTTTTTGAGCTCCAGCGCAAGATTCTCGCTCAAAGCGTATCCGCTGGTGAAGCAGGTTGCGATCGCCCTGTCGTCGATACCTGCAACCAGATCAGGCAGGTCCTGCCTCAGCATCGGCTCTCCACCGTCGAAGGTAACAAGATACGTTCCGAGATCCAGGGCCTCGTAGATGATTCTTTTAATAACATCTCCCTCAAGAACATCCCCGGTTCTTGAGGGAGCTGAGCAGTGGATGCAGCTGTTCGGGCAGCCGCGGAAGACCGAGATCGAGAGCTGATCCGGAACCCTCCTGTGCGCAAGTGATCTCAGCTGAGCGGATATCATCCTGTCGAATGCTCTGCTGGGCGCTGGTGGGATCCAGGTGGAGAATATAAGCCTGTCATCTGCACTGATCGGCTTCTCGTTCTTGAATATCTCGTTGATCTTTTTAATGATGGTCTTTGCAAAGGGCGCGAGAGCGCCGCTCGCATTGAGCCTTATGCCACCATCAAGATCAACATTTAAATTCAGGAGAGGGGATTCGGTAAACTGCATCTCTTCACCATGCTCTCTGTCATGCTCTCCAGTATCATGAGCAGACGCTCCTTCATCTCCGGATCACCACCCGCGCTGTGCAGTGAGGCTCTCGCGTTGCTCGTATGCTCTCTCACAGCATCAACACACATCCTCAGGGTCTCCTCTGGCCCGGACCGCAGGCTGTGAATCCTCGGGAGGGTCATCGACTTCTTCGCAGACCTCTTGCCCTGATCGATGCCGATGAGCTCCTCGAGATCATCCACTATCTGGTAGGCAAGACCGAGCTCGAGACCGTACCTCTCATAGAGCATCTGATCCTCACGATCCGCGCCTGCTATCATGCATCCGAGCCTGGCAGATGCTGCGAAAAGGGATGCTGTCTTCTTTGTTATGCACTGGTAGTACTCGTACGGAGATGTTATCCTCGAGAGATCTATGATCTCTCCCTCTGCCATATCCATGCAGGCCTTTGAGAAGAGCCGGATTGCGGGCTCGCCGTATGAGGAGATCAGCCCTATCGACATCGATATCATATAGTCACCTCCGAGCAGCGAGGCCTCCATGCCGAATCTCCTGAAGGCGCTCGGCGCTCCACGCCTCTCTATCCCACAGTCGAGTATGTCATCATGTATCAGGGATGCTGCGTGTGCGAGCTCCACCGCCAGGGCTGCATTGAGCGCATCTCGTGGATCACATCCGAAGGCCTCTGAGGAGAAGAGAAGTATCAGGGGGCGAACTCTCTTGCCAGGAGACAGGAGCACGTACTCTATCACATCACCCACATGCAGCCCGCGGGACTCAAGCACCAGCGATTTCAGGCCACCCTCGATGAGCCCGTGCTCTTCCCAGTTCGCAAACATCCAGGCATTCTCTGCGGGGACGATATTTAGCTTTTGCGTGAATGGTCCTGCTAATAATCAAGCCACCGCATCTATATAAAAATCAGAGAAATGTTTGGTCGCTGAATGCAGGTCTTGTCCAAACGCCGGGATGCTGGGGGATTTGAGGAGAAAAATGCGGACGCTCATATGTGCTTAGCAACTTTGATGTCATGCAAACCGGTTGCTGAAGGCACGAATTCACTCGCCAGGAGTGCGTAGCCAGACCAATATCTGTTGGGCAAGTTATCATATGGACAAGAGCGAATGCGGATCATGTATCGATTCATTGAGATCAACAGTATGTGACCGCGCAGACTTTGTGAGGTAATGTGTCGACAGATATCGTTTTCTTGGCAGACGGTTCGGTGATCCGGACTCATGAGCAAAACGCTCGTGACCGTATGATCATACATGTGGTTGAAAAATTAGGGTGAAGGACACCGTACTGCTTGTACCACCACTCCGGCCTGAAGATCGGAGCCTGCGCCATGTTACTCCCAATCACTGGGTCTCATTCATGCTGAAGCGGCTAGCCGCATCCAGGGCGTTCACATAAAACTTGCTCGTGTACTCCTTCACCATCCTCCTAGCGGAGAATCTGGGGGCTGTGCTCTTTATCGCCTCCTTCATCACCCTCACCCAGCCGTGCGGCACTCCATCGTTGTTCTCCACCCTGTAGAACAACGGCACGATGTCATTCTCCAGAAGATCGTAGAGGCTGTGTGCGTCCCTCACATCCCGATCTGCACCCTCTGCGCCCTCGAAGGCCCAACCGTTTCTTCCATTGTATCCCTCTATCCACCACCCATCGAGAACGCTGAGCTGTGGAACGCCGTTGATCATCGCCTTCATTCCGCTGGTGCCGGATGCCTCAAGCGGCGGCTGCGGTGTGTTCAGCCACAGATCGACACCATGGACCATGTACTGGGCGAGCTGCTCGTCATAGTCCTCGACGAACGCTATTCTCCCTCCAAAGCTCGGATCCTTCGCTATGTTGTACACCCTCTGGATGATCTGCTTGGCAGTGTCGTCAGCAGGATGCGCCTTTCCTGCGAATATTATCTGGACCGGCATGTCCTCGTTGTTGAGAATGCTCCTGAGGCGGTCCAGGTCCTGGAGTATCAGCGTGGCCCTCTTGTAGGTGGCAAACCTCCGCGCGAAGCCTATTGTGAAGACAGACGGATCGAAAAGCACGCCGGACGCAACAATTATCCTGGGATCTGCGCCGTCCACGGACCACCTGAGCCTCGCGCGCTCCCTTATCGTTGTTATCAACCTCATCTTGGCCATTCGATGCGCCATCCAGAGCTCCCTGTCAGGTATATCGTCCACGAGCGCCCATATTGAGGGATCATCATGCTCCTCCAGCCATCCGAGGCCGAGATACCTGTTGAAGAGATCCTCCATTCCGCGATCGAGCCATGTTAGTATGTGCACACCATTGGTGACATAATCGATGACGACGTCATTTGATTTGAGCTCGGAGATCAGATGCCTCCACATCGACTCCGTTACCTCCAGATGCCTCCTGCTGACGCAGTTTCTGTACAGAGACATCCTCATCGCGAATGCGGTCATGTTGAACCCGGCCTGCGGGTTTGCCGGATCTATGCCCAGCCTAAAGAACTGATCGCGGGTGAGTCCAATTGATGGCAGATACGAGTTGAAGTACTTCTCCATGAGATGGAATGGGAATATGTCATGGCCCGCCGGAACTGGAGTATGCGTGGTGAAAACGGTCGTGCTCCTGATGTACTCGATGGCGTCCCTGCAGCTCATGCCATTTCCTATGAGGTATCTGAGTCTCTCCAGGACAGCAAATGCCGGATGGCCCTCGTTGAGATGCAGGACCAGGTTATTTATTCCCATGCTCTCGAGCACGCTCATGCCGCCTATGCCCAGCACTATCTCCTGCCTCAGCCTCTGCTCTGCATCTCCGATGTAGAGGCGCGATGATATCCCGCGGTTCCACGGGTCGTTCGCCTCGACGTCTGTGTCCAGGAGATACAGCGGGATCCTGCCGATCCTGAGCTTCCACACCCCTACATATATCGGCGGCTCTATAACCGGCACTCTCACAAGAAGCGGTTTCCCATTTTCATCGACAACCTGCGATATCGGCGCGTGGCTCTTGTCCAGGATCTCGCTCTCGCTCAGCTGCCAGCCATCTGGAGAGAGCCTCTGCCTGAGATAGCCACCTGGGTACATGAAACCCACACCGATGACAGGAAGCATCAGATCGCTGCACTCCTTGAGGTAGTCTCCGGCCAGGAATCCAAGACCGCCGGCGTAGAACGGCATCGAGTGATGCAGGCCGTATTCAGCTGAGAAGTATGCAATGGGCACATTCATAGGATTTCTGATGTGGGATGGAAACCACCCACCCTTTGCCATCATCTCGGACCTGAATCTGGAGATAACCGCGTCGTAGTGTCTCAGGAAATGCTCGCTCTCTGCTGCTCTCTCCAGCACAGATCTGTCGATCTCATGGAGAAGCTTCACAGGATTATGAACGCTGAGCTGCCATGCAGCAGGATTCAGCATGTTAAATAGATCCCTGGCCTGATGGTGCCATGACCACCACAGGTTGCATGCCAGCTCCCTCAGACCGTCAATCCTCGCCGGTACCTCTGGAAATCTGTCTATCACTTCGCCCGCCCCTACGCAGTGAGTATTACCTGAGGATTCCTAAAAACCCGCCCCCTCGATATAAAAGTATCATAGGTCATGTGCTCATACCACTGACTTCTGAGGCATGCGCCTTGTGGGGTTCATGGAGTATCATGCCGGTGCTGGCTAGTCTCTGGGAGTCAGTTCGGCTAATGGAGTGGCACGACCCGTGAACGAGATACTCCATGAATCCTGAGGGGTTGAGCGTCGCTGTTGTTAGTGATAGACACATGACCAAAACGCCGAATATATGAGGTCAAAGGTTTTTGGACTCCACATGCGGGTCGTGGCAACAATAAAATCTTTATATAACACCTGCGATAGATGACAGACACATTTATGATAGAGAGTTCCAGGGCGTAAACGCATGTCTTCATGCGTGAGTTAAGCCCATAACATGAGGGGATTAAGGTCACACTGTTAAATTGATCTCGTATCCTGGATATGAGAAGATGGTGCTGAAAAGAGACAAGCTGAGCATAATATCTGAGATACTTCAGAAATGCATTGGCGGTGCCACGAAGACCGCCATAGTCTACCAGGTGAACCTGAACTTCAAGACCGTCAATCCGTACCTGGATCTTCTGATCGCCCGCGGTCTTCTTGAGGTCTCGCAGGGTTCAACTGTGACGTACACAACTACAGAGAAGGGCGTCAAGCTGCTCGAGGACCTGAAGAGGGTGCATGATGTTCTGAAGGAGACACCTGAGCAGGATTAGTGGAGAGCCTGCATCAAGCTGCCTGATGTGGCATGCCATCAACACTCAGTTACATTTTCAGCAGATTTGGAGATCGCAGGGCGCATGCGGTCGAATCGCCGGAGCAGCGAACTCTGGTAACTCCAACCAGCGACAACAGTCTCAACCTCTTTCTGCGAGATTATCGATTGTCGGATCACCGGACGGGCCGATGCATCTTATTCGGGCTCGCTCCGATCAGTCTCCAGAACGTGGTTCTCATAGTTCACAAGTATCTCAGATGCCACGGTCCAGACCGGCAGGCTCTCTTCGTAGATGGATATCATCTCGTCCGCTTTGGAGTGAACATCGCTTATGAAATCCCCCTTTGGAAAGCCGCCAAGTATGAAGAGAGCATCATCGCATCCCCTCACGTAATCGCTGAGCCTGACCCTCCTCCCGTCCGGAGATAGAAGGACGACCTTTTTGTGAGGCATCTCGCGTATGCATGCATCTATATCCCGATCCCTCTGCATCACAATGAGCGGCTCCTTCTCCGGCACGCTTCCAGACTCAAAGAGGCTCTCCATCAGCCCCACGAAACGGGGATAGTTCTTTGGTATCCTTGTCGTTGGATCGATCGATATCATCTCGTTATTCCTCGTGTGGATGCAGACCCTGAGCTGGCCCATCCTGTTCAGCACCGATTCCAGCGCAACAAGAAGGAAGACATGGACTATATCCGGCCTGCCGCGGCGATCTCCCATTGGGAGAGCCCGCATCGCAGAGTGATGTAGACTGGCGTCCAGAAGACTCTTCGCCGGCGATTTGTTTCTTTTCTTGGCGTTGAGCCGCACCGCTGGATACCCAACGATCTCTTTCGGCACGAGCTCAAGCTCAGAATCCGCAAGGAGCATGCTTATCATATCTACTCTCCAACGAAAGATTTACTGGCCAAAGATGCTGGTGAGCCAGGATGTTGGCAGGTCATTAAATCGATAAGAACGTTATCAACAATGTCCGGCCGGATCTGACTTTATTGTCCGGTTGCAAGTGCTATCTGCCACTCACAGCGTGATGGACATCATGTCATGTGCAAGCGGCCATCTCTTCACCGCCTCATCGTGCGGCGGATACAGATGGCTCAGATGCGTCAGCACGGTCTGGCGTGCGTTCAGCATCTTCGCCAGAGACATGGCCTCCTCAGCGTTCATGTGCTTGTTTAGCTTGTATCCGGGTGGCATTATTGCATCCGCGATGAGGAGATCCGCGTCTCTCATGAGATCCAGGCTATCCTCGGACAGCGCGTCACTTGTATCGCTCGTTATGACGACCCTCTTACCGCCATCGGAAACTATCACTCCCATAGTCTCGACCGGTGGATGGTTCACCTCGAAGAGCGTGAATTCCATTCCTGCGATCTCGAATGGCTCCATTGGCTTCACATCATGCCGCTGTGGCCGCAGGAAGTAGAGATAGCTGATTATGTAGTCCATCGTGCTGCGGGTCGCATATACAGGTACATGGTTCTGCACCCTGTGAAAGTCGCCGAAGCCGGCGTAGTGATCGTAATGCGCATGTGTCCAGATGACTGCATCCACCTTGCTTATGCCCATCTTGATGAGCTGCCACCTCAGATCCGGGCTTGTATCGATGAGCACCCTCCCCTCTTCACTCTCCAGAAGTATCGAGAACCTGAGCCTCCGGCTCCGTCCGCCATTGAGGGCATCGACACATGTTGGACATCTGCAGCCTATCTTCGGGGTGCCTATCGCATCGCCGGTTCCCAGCATCACGACTCTCATAAAGCCACTCTGCCTCTGTGCTCCCTGATCCTGTGCTCGAAGTCCTCTATGGCGCGCAGGAGATCTATATGCCTGAGGGTTTTGCGGTCCTCCAGAAGTGCGTTCAGCACCGCCTCACGGACAACCAGGCGCAGATCTGAGCCAGAGTAACCATCGGTCAGGCCTGCTATCTCATCGATATCAACTTCAGCATCGATCCTGGACAGTATCTTCTCCAGGATCCTGCGGCGCATAAGCTCATCTGGCAGCGGAAAGTCCAGGACCTTATCGAACCTGCGCCATGCAGCGTAATCCAGAAGCTGTGGATGATTTGTTGCAGCTATGAACAGGACTCCATCCTCCACCAGGCTTATCTCATCGATCGCCTTGAGGAGCGTGTTGACCGCCCGCTTGATCGCGCCGTGCTCATCCGATGTTCTTGTCTTCGCCACGAAGTCAAACTCGTCCACAAAGAGGACGCATGGGCTCAGCCGCTTGGCCAGATCGAAGACCTTGTCGATGTTCTTCGATGTTTCACCCAGGTACTGGCTGGTGATCATCGAGAGCCTTACCTCGATGAGCGGTATGCCGAGCCACTCTGCGATGGCCCTCGCGGTTGTCGTCTTTCCCGTGCCGGGAGAGCCGACAAAGAGGCTCTTTCCTATCTCCCTCAGCCCGACCTTTCTAAGGTACTCCCTGTGCTCTATCGCCTTCTCTATCTTTGATATCTCAGCCCTCTGCTCATCGGTCAGCACGAGATCCTCGATGCGCTCTCTGATATCCTCGGGCGATCTTATCTGGACGAGCTTCAGCATATCCTCTGAGTTCTGCACCGACTCCTGAAGCTCCTTGATCTTGGCATCGATCCACTCGCGGTCCGCGAATCTCGGCTTGTTTGCGCGCCTTGCCTCTGCATAGCTGACATCGAGATGATCATAGTTCTCGTAGTAGTACGCGAGGACAGGGTTCGATCTCACCCGCTCGATGCCCTCCCTGGCGAACCATCTGGCACCTAGATCGAAGACTGTGAGCCTCAGCTGGGATCCGAACTCCTCTATATCGATGAACGGGAGGCGCTTCGCGATGCTCCTCACGTCCTGTATGCTGTAGATCTTCTCGACATCAGCGATGGTGACGTATATGGGGCGTCTCACTCCCCTGTGCTCCGGGTTGAAGTAATGCTTTCTTATCCTTGACGGCAGGTCGTCCTCTGTGAGGCACTCAAACCTGTTGTATATCTCTGCCGTAAGCAGGAGCTCGGTCACCTCTACAGAACCGGGTATCTCGGAACCCATCTTCAGAACTCCATTCAGAACTGGAGGTAACTGGTGACCTATAAAAAGAGATAAACCTTTCCGTTCGCCGCCCCGAATACATGGAGCCTGCTCTGGCATCAGCGACCGGCCTGCAGCATCAGTTTCCTGACAACCCTGCGGGCAGGTTTTGCATTCATATCATCGAGCCCAGCAGCATGTGAATCACATGATTTATGATCTGTTGTGTTAGCGAATGCAGATCCCTGAAATGCGATCAGAAGAGCTTCATAAGCTCCTCTGCTATTATCCTGTATCCGTCCTCGTTGGGGTGATCGAGCCCTGGAAGCACAAGCGAGTCGAGCGGCGTGCCGGATCGCACGCGCTCCATCCAGGCCGCATAAACATCCACAAATCCCACACCCATCGTGGCTGCGATCTCACCCATGGCACGGTAGTAATCGAGCACGAGCTTATCGTAATACGGGGTTAGCAGGGGCTGTGAGCTCAGGAGGATTATCTCGCTGCAGCATTCAGAGAGTATGATCTCCACCATCTTCGAGATATTCGATCTGAACTCATCCAGACCGACTCCGTAGGCTGCGTCGTTGATGCCGAAGTTTATCGTGACCAGATCAGGTTTGTGGTAGAGAACCGAGAGCTCCAGCCGCGCCAGGCCATCCCTGCTTGTATCCCCCGAGACACCCTCGTTGTGCATCTTTATGCTGGCATCAGGGTACTTCTCCTGAAGCGCCCGCTTCCAGAAGTACGGAAAGCCATGCCTCACCGCATACCCGGCTGTGATCGAGTCGCCGAACGCGACTATCACTACATCACATCCAGATCTCAGTGCATCGACTGTACGTCTGGTGAATCGACTCATGAACGTTGAATGGCAACAGTGGACTTAACTCTTACCTTGGTCATCGCTCTCTTCATCCGTCTTATAAGATCCTCGAGCTGATCGAGCTCGTTTCTCCCAATAAGATCTACACACGCAGAGCCGATTATGACGCCGTCTGCGCCGGCACGGATGAGCTCAGCAGCATGCTCCGGCCTCGAGATCCCAAAGCCAACGGCTCTTGGAATGACGGGAGGGACCCTGTCTATCAGATGCTTTGTCGACTCCTGGAGATCATCGCTTGCGCCTGTGACCCCGGCTCTGGCGACGAGGTACACAAAACCTGAGCTCAGAGAGACGATCTCACGGATGCGTTTATCAGGAGTGTTCGGAGCTATCATGTTTATGAGATCTATGCCATGGCGGTTCGCCGCCTCTCTTAAGGGATGCGATTCCTCTATAGGCAGATCTGGCACAATCATACCGCATATGCCAGATGATCTGCAGTCAGATGCAAACCTCTCCAGGCCACGCCGGTAAACCATGTTGTAGTATCCCATGAATACCTTTGGCACACCCTCTATTCTTGATGCTATATCGAAGTACAGGTCTGTGTTCATGCCAGATGCTATCGCCCTCTGGGATGCAGACTGTATAACAGGACCGTCCGCGATCGGATCTGAGTGAGGAAGGCCGAGCTCAAGCACATCTGCGCCTGCACGTATTATCCTCTCTGCGATCTCCACAGTCTGGTCCGGCGATGGATCGCCGGCGCAGATGTAGACTATAAGGGGTTTGCATCTCCTGAAGGTATCAGACAGATTCATGGGCCATCACCGTGTGAAGATCCTTGTCGCCTCTGCCAGAGATGTTTATCACGCTGAGCTCCCCCAGCATCTCAGGGTGCTCTATCGCATATCCGACAGCATGGGCAGATTCGAGAGCCGGTATTATGCCCTCCAGCTTTGAGAGAGCTTTGAACCCCATGATCGCGGTTTCATCCTTTGCCATCACCGTCTTGACCCTTCCTGTCTCCGCAAGATGGGCGAGCTCAGGCCCCACCCCCGGATAGTCCAGACCCGCAGCTATCGAGTATGACTCCAGAATCTGGCCGTAGGGATCCTGCAGTACCTTTGTCATGGCTCCATGAAGCACCCCTGGCTCCCCCAGACCGAGCGATGCCCCATGCTCCGCGCTCCGGCCCCCTCTGGAGGGCCCTTTACCACCAGCCTCGACTGCAATGAGCCGCACGTCATCCTCCAGAAACGAGGTGAATATTCCCATCGCATTCGATCCCCCGCCGACACATGCGACGATCGAGTCTGGAAGCCGCTTCTCCTCTGCGAGGATCTGTGATCTCGTCTCATCACCTATGACCCTCTGGAACTCTCTGACCATCGATGGATATGGATGAGGTCCGGCGACGGTTCCGAGCAGATAGTGCGTGCTCTCGTAATTGGCAGCCCAGTCCCTGAGCGCCTCGTTTATCGCATCCTTCAGAGTTCTCGAGCCGGATCTCACGGGTATCACCCTGGCGCCCAGAAGCTCCATTCTGAAGACGTTCATGCGCTGCCGCTCGATGTCCACCTCTCCCATGTATATCTCTGTCTCGAATCCCAGCAGGGCGCCCACGATCGCTGTGGCGACTCCATGCTGGCCGGCTCCAGTCTCTGCTATCAGTCTTTTCTTCTTCATGTATCTGGCCAGAAGGCCCTGTCCGAGGGTGTTGTTGATCTTGTGCGCTCCGCCGTGGAGCAGGTCCTCTCTTTTCAGATACACAGTCCTTCCAAGAGCTCTGCTGAGATTCTCAGCTCTGTAGAGAGGAGTCGGCCTGCCGGCGAAAGTTCTCATGAGCTTCGAGAGCTCCCCCAAAAAACCCGGGTCTGCCCGGAGCCTCTCGAACGCCTCTGCAAGCTCGACGAGCGGCTGCACAAGAGTCTCGGGAACGAACCTGCCACCGTATCTGCCGAACCTGACCTCGCAGGATATCTCACCCATAAATCACGCCACCAGTTCGATGTATAACAAAGTACATTGTTGGACTTAATAGTACATTGTATTTAAAACTGCCGGCCAGGTGGGGAACTGCGATGACGATCATGAATAAATGCGCTAAATCGTCAGCTTAAGGGGAACAGAAAACTGCACCGTGAAGGGCTGAGAGCACTTTCCAGAGGAAGTGTGCCGAATTTGCTGTAAATTTCTCTCAAGCTGCTGTGATGCATACCGATCTGTTTTGAATTTACTGCTGTGTTGGATAAGTCTTTAAAATCCGCAAGCAGAAGACGATTCCAGGAATGCGTGGAAAGTAGATCAGAATCAATAGCTAGAGACGTTATCACAAAAGGTTATCCAACACAGCAGAATTTACAGCAAATTTGATGCGCTACCTTTCCAGATACACGCTCATCTGTTACCCGGCATCCCACTACTTTTATTATATTTTAAATATAGAACAATTCCACATAGAAAGCTTGCCAGCGACACAGCATTTGATACTATGAGGATGCTGTTCTTAAGATATATCCCATAGATCAGCCACAGGAAGATGCCTGTCGTGTACTGCAGAAGCATCGGCAGGCTCAGATCTCCGACAAGTTTGGTCCTGTACATCTTGATGATCTGAGGGTAAAAACCGAACATCGTGAGGGATCCTGCTGCGATGCCAACCAGATCCCATGACTCCATCGAACCAGCCTCTGATATTCAGAATGGTGGGACCCAGGTGCTTTCATTGTACGCCGTCGTGTACAGACTGTCTGATGTGCTTCCCAGCCAGTCGGAGCCTATCTGCGTCTGCGTCGAGTTTGTGTCCCTCACGAGCACGCCGTTGACGATCTTCCATCCTCTTGGCACACCACCCCAGCTCCATAGGTCGTTGCTTAGGGTGACATTGCTTGTTGTGTTTACGTTGCTCATCAGCCATGCCCGTCCAAAATCACCGCTGACGCTCTGGAATCTATTCCCTGAGCTCACATTTCCCAGCATCTCTGCGATGGCACACTGTAGCGAGAGTATGAGGATCAGCGCAGCCGTAACTCTCCTGCACGCATTCATGAGCCTGAGGACGTAAAGGGTAGGATAAAAGGATGTTGGCAGAGATCCGGATGATGAGCAGCATGTCGCAAAACGGACTCGCTGGGAATCGAACCCAGGTCAGCGGGTCTCCTCGATGAGATCTCCGAAGCCCGCTAGGATGTCCTCTACCCCACGAGCCCGCGAGATCACCTCGTGCTCCCTCTGTTATTAACCTTTCCAGGCGCTGCACAGAGCGTGTTCAGGATTCCGAAGATAACACAGGATACGCATATTAACTATGCTGTGGCAGAACTGATCTGAGATGCGTTCTAGAAAAGGTGTTGTGATACCGGAGCTTCTGGCCCCAGCAGGCTCATGGGATGCGCTTGTCGCGGCTGTTGCAGCTGGAGCGGATGCTGTTTACCTTGGAGGGAGGCGATTTAACGCGCGTATGTTCGCCGAGAACTTCCCCAGCCTGGAAGACGCGGTGGATTACGCCCACGCAAGGGGTGTCAGGGTCTATGTGACTGTGAACACTCTCGTTCATGATAATGAGATCCACGAGCTGGAGGATTACCTCACAGAGCTCTGCGAGATCGGCGCAGACGCGATACTTGTGCAGGATCCCGGAGTTGTCAGGCTCGCCAGGGATATCGTACCGGAGCTGGAGCTTCATGCCTCGACCCAGATGACGATCCACAGCACTGAAGGAGTCATCTGGGCCGCACGGAATGGTCTGAAGCGGGTGGTGCTCGCCAGAGAGCTGCCTATTGATGAAATAAAAAATATAAAATCAGTTTCTGATGATCTGAACGTCGGGCTTGAGGTATTTGTGCATGGCGCGCTCTGTTACTCCTACTCAGGTCAGTGCCTGTTATCTTCATCGATGGGCGGGAGGAGCGGAAACCGCGGGATGTGTGCCCAGCCGTGCAGGAAGCCCTACACCCTGCTCAGAGGCGCTGTGGACGAATACGGAAGGCTGAGAGATCTGAGAAGGGCAGGGGTTGATGGATATCTGCTCTCAACCCGAGATCTCTGCACGTATCCGTTTCTAAATAAAATCGTCGCTGCCGGCGTCGACGCGCTCAAGATAGAGGGTCGGATGAAGTCTGCGGAGTACGTTGCTGTTGTGACAAAGGTTTACAGAGACGCCCTCGATGCCATCGCGAGAGGTGGATGGACGCTGGATGAGAGGGAGATCCAGAGGCTCGCTCTCGCGTTCAACAGGGGATTTACAGAGGGATACATCATGGGAGCAGCTGATATCATGGGAAGGGAGATGCCGGATAACAGGGGCGTCATGGTGGGAAGGATCCTGAACTGCTCAGGTGGTGTTGCAGCAGTATCTGCCACCGGCGCGGTCCTGCCGGAGCCGGGAGACGGGGTTGTGCTCCGCTCTGGATCCGAGGAGATCGGATTCGTTGTGAGGGAGAAGGTACATTTAAGAGATGGTCTGTTCAGGCTCCGGGTGCCTGAGGGAGCTCGGGCAGGAATGGATGTTTACGTAACGCGATCCGCCCGCCTGAAGGAGGATGCTGAGAACATCATCAGGAGAGGCAGAGATGGTATCCCTGTTGATCTGCGGATATCCTTTGACAACGGGGTGCTGGTTGCGGATGCGTATCTTGATGGGCCGTCGGGACGGATTGAGGTCTCAGTGAGGGGGGACTTTGTCATGGAGGCTGCTAGAACGCTTCCCCTGAGCGTCTCACAGATAGAGACTCAGATGCGGAGAACCGGCGGCACCCAGTTCGTCTTCAGAGATATTGTAATCGATTATCCTGGGGGGCTATACACAACGCCGGCGAACCTCAACCAGCTTCGCAGGGAGATCCTCAGAGCTGCAGAGATCGCTCTTGTGCGTGCTCACAAAAGAGAGTGCACCGGAGGAAGAATGCCATCCCCTGGTAGGGATGAGAGGAGAGCTGACAGGCTGAGGATATCGGTTTATGCCGACAGCCTTGAGGTTATAGATGGAGCGCTGGAGGGCGGCGCGGAGAGGGTGTACTTCGAGCCGCTGATCGGGGATGAGCGTGATCTGGTCTATGCCCTGGAGAGGGCATGCGATCTCTGCGAGGGGCGTGCAGAGCTGGTCTGGAAGTGGCCCCGGATAACCAGGGATCGTTTTCTCCGCATGGCTGGGGACGTTCTGTGCGATATTTCAGTAGATAAGATCATGGTCGAGAATCTGGGCGCTCTTGTGGCCGCAGAGCGACACGGTTGCGAGATATTCGGAGGACAGGGGCTGAACATCTGGAACTCGCTGAGCGTGTGCATGCTCTCCGGAACGAGAGCCCTGACGGTCTCACCTGAGCTCTCCGCGCGCCAGATCGCCTCCATCGCATCCCTCCGGCACAGACCAGATCTCGAGCTCATCGCACAGGGAAACATCGTGATCGCTGTGACAGAGGACAGGTACATCTCAGAGGGAGATAGCTGCGCGATCCGCGATCGCAAGCGCATATTTCCGGTCAGGAGGGATTCAACAGGCCTCACGAACATACTGAACAGCGTCGAGACCTGCCTCCTGGATCACATCCCGCATATCTCTTCGATGGGCGTGGATTCGGTTGCGATAGATGCCAGATGGAGGACCGCCAGATACGCCAGGGAGATGGCTGAGATATACTCGAGGGCTGTGAGGGAGCATTCAGCGATCCCGGAACTCAAGAGCAGGATCCTGCGAATGGCCATGGGCGGGATCACAGCAGGCCATTTCCTCAGGGGCGTTGCGGAGGCAGGCAAGTAGCTGTGTCAGTGCAACTCCTGTTATGCCGTTTAGCATGTGGAATTTGTTTGCTTTACTCGCGAAGATTTCAGCAGTGGCCCTTGGCACATCCGCCTGTTGCGCCTGACAGTCATGAGCCGAGAACACGATCCAGGAAACGCACTTTCAGCGGCAGGTTCTATATACATGCAGATATTGCTTGACCACCATGAACGAGAAGCTTGAGGAGATCGGATCGCGGATACGTGAGCTTCGAGAGCTCTCAAAGATATCACCTGAGGAGATGGCCGGCTACCTCAAGGTGCCGCTTGAGACATACTGCGGATACGAGTCAGGCCGTCTCGATATACCGGCGAGCCTGCTTTTCAAGATCGCGCAGCGGCTCGATGTAGACATGAGCCTTCTGCTCACAGGTCAGGAGCCGAAGATGAGCATCTTCACTGTGACCAGAAAGGGGGAGGGAGTGGAGGTAGAGAGGAGGAAGCAGTACAGGTACCAGAGCCTCGCGGGAAGGTTCGCTCACAAGAAGGCAGAGCCGTTTATAGTCACGGTAGAGCCGAGGGCTGAAAAGCCCGCGGTATACAGCCACCCCGGCCAGGAGTTCGACTACATCCTGGAGGGAACCATAAAGATATACATCCACAACAATGAGATCGTCCTCAACGAGGGCGATTCGATATTCTTCGATTCGTCTTATGGTCATGCCATGGAGGCTCTCAACAACAGACCTGCCAGGATGCTTGTAATTGTCATGTGAGGGAGGGGCTTTATTTGGCATCGCTTCTGCACAAGTTCGTGTCAAGGGTCGAGTTCGACTCATACGAGGATTTCAGGAACAATTTCAGAATAATAGTTCCGGAGAACTTCAACTTCGCCTACGATGTCGTCGATGTTTACGCTCAGGAACATCCTGAAAAGATCGCTCTGGTCTGGTGCAACGATCACGGAGAGGAGAGGATATTCACATTCAGGGACATGAAGTACTGGAGCGACAAGGCTGCGAACCTCTTCAGGAGCTACGGAATCAGGAAAGGCGACACGGTGATGCTCACGCTGAAGAGCCGCTACGACTTCTGGATCTGCATGGTAGGGCTCAACAAGATAGGGGCTGTGGCGATCCCGTCGACGCACATGCTCAAGGCGAAGGACATCGTCTACAGAATAAAAAAAGCGAACCTGAAGATGGTCGTGTGCATCATAGAGGATGGTGTGCCAGAGGAGGTCGATCTGGCTCACAAAGAGCTTGGCGATGTCGATCTCATAAAGGCGTTTGTGGGCAGAGAGGATCTGGAGAGGGATGGGTGGATAAACTTCAGGCGCGTGCTTGCTGATGCGTCTCCCGATTTCACAAGACCTGTGGGGGAGGAGGCCACCAGGAATGAGGATGTCCTCATAGCTTACTTCACCTCAGGGACCACCGGATATCCGAAGATGGTGAAGCATGACCAGACGTATCCGCTGGGACACATACTCACAGCGAAGTACTGGCAGAACGTCATGGACGATGGTCTGCACTACACGGTCGCAGATACAGGCTGGGCGAAGTGCGCCTGGGGCAAGATATATGGCCAGTGGATAGCTGGCTCAGCGGTCTTCGTCTACGACTACGACAGGTTTGACGCGGGAAGAATGATGGAGAAGCTCGCAAAATACAGGGTCACAACATTCTGTGCCCCTCCGACGATCTACAGGTTCATGATCAAGGGGGATATGTCGAAGTATGATTTTTCCACGTTAAAATATGCGGTCACCGCAGGTGAGCCCCTGAACCCATCGGTGTATGAGAAGTTTCTGGAGGTCACAGGCCTCAGGCTCATGGAGGGCTATGGCCAGACCGAGACTGTGGTGACCATAGCGAACTTCCCGTGGATGGAGCCGAAGCCTGGATCGATGGGAAAGCCTGCCCCTGGCTTCGATATTGCCATCATGAAGGACAGCAGGTCATGCGATGTGGGAGAGGAGGGCGAGATAGTCATCCGCACGGACAAAGGAAAGCCGGTCGGGCTCTTCATCGACTACCACCTCGATCCGGACAGGGTGAGAAACACATGGCATGATGGGTACTATCACACAGGAGATACCGCCTGGGTCGACGAGGACGGATACATCTGGTTCGTTGGAAGGACAGACGACATGATAAAGACCTCCGGCTACAGGGTCGGGCCATTTGAGGTCGAGAGCGCTCTGATGACGCATCCTGCGGTCCTGGAGTGCGCGATAACGGGCGTTCCCGATCCGATCAGAGGGCAGGTGATCAAGGCGACAGTGGTCCTCACAAAAGGATACACACCATCAGAGGAGCTGAAGAGAGAGCTGCAGGAGCACGTCAAGAGTATAACAGCTCCGTACAAGTACCCGAGGATAGTGGAGTTTGTGGAGGAGCTCCCCAAGACGATAAGCGGAAAGATACGAAGGGTCGAGATAAGGGAGAAGGACAAGCCGTATCCTATTATAAATATAACGGAGTGCAAGGGGTGCGAGCGGTGCGTTCTCGCATGCCCTGTGAACGTGCTCAGGATGAGTGAGGAGCTGAACAGCAGGGGCTACAGGTATTCTGTCTACACAGGCGACGGATGCATCGGATGCGGCGCATGCTACTACAC
>NZ_JAOAKP010000001.1 GCF_026419855.1 Methanothrix sp. | reverse complement strand
CTTAGGTATAACATGCTTCTTGTTGTCATTCATATCTCTATGGTATACAAAATAGTGTATTGAAGATCAAAATAATACATTAATACTAATAATAAAGCATCTCTCAATAAATCGATCATTCTTCATGATTTTTGCTGCAAACAGCAGCACGCATTCAAACATTGGTTGCTTCACACGCCACCTTTATATGCCACAATGAAACACGCTATCATGCATCAGAGGGAGGAGATCTCTTTGTTCGGTCTGCCTACTGAGACTCTCATCGCGGTAACAATGGTGCCCGGCATCATAGCTCTGGTTCTTCTGGGCTGGGCTTTGAGGTGGAGCTGATGGACTTCAACATGGCAATAATTCTCGGCCTGTATCTGGTGGGGCTTCTCGCCATAGGAGCATGGGCCTCGAAGAAGGTCAGATCATCCGAGGACTTCATTGTCGCAGGAAGGGACCTCGGCTTCTGGCTGCTCACACTGATGATAGTGGCAAGCATATGCAGCGGAATGACGATCCTCGGGACAAGCGGCCTGGGATACACCGGAGGGTGGCCCACGATCTGGGAGCAGATCTTCGTGCCGCTGAGCGCGGCATTCGTCATACTCGTGTATGGAACGAAGCTCCATGCCATCTCCGAGCGTATGGGCTACATCACCATACAGGACTACCTTGCACAGAGGTTCTACAGCCAGCGCGGGCTGCGCGGGCTTTCTGCAGTGGCTGGGATACTTGTATCGCTGATATACCTTGTGGGACAGTACGTAGCTATCAGCATGGTCCTGAGCTGGATGCTCAAGATCTCATACACAGATGCGCTGCTGATCGGAGCAATAATAGTGATGATATACACGATCATGGGCGGTCTGTACGCCATAGCTTGGGTCTCGCTTGTGCAGGGGCTGCTCATAATAATAGGAGTTCTCGCAGTATCGCCCTTCATAATCCAGGCAGCTGGAGGTCTCACGCATGTCAACAACGTGCTTGCAGGCATTGACCCGAACTACGTGAGGATCTGGTACCCGCAGATGCATCCACCGTATGCGAAATATGCCTTCATGACACCGATGTACCTGGTATCATTCTTCTTCCTGCTCACGTTCGGGCTTGCGAGCGCTCCCCATGTTATAAACAACGTTCTCTCAGCCAGGAGCCAGAAGTTTTTCCAGTGGTCGCCGCTTGCTGCATTTGTTATCTACCTCATCGTGATGTACCTGGTCAAGATCTCAGGTTTCGCATCGAGGGCGATGGTTGAGGAGGGGGTGATTGCGCTTCCGACAAATGTATCCAACCCTCAAGATTACGCATTTGTGGTTGCAGCAATGCATGTCTTTCCCAACATAGCGGGTCCTCTGGTCGCTGTGATCGTGCTCTCCGCCGTGATGTCCACCACCGACAGACTCATGCTCACCATAGGCAGCTATGTCGGATGGGATATCTATAAGATGTTCTTCAATAAAAAAGCCTCAGATAGAAGCATAACCCTTGTGAGCAGAATTGCGATATTCTTCTCCGTAATCCTCACGCTCCTCCTGGCGTGGAGGAAGCCGCCGGAGCTTCTTGCCTTCCTGATATGGATGGGGATAGGCATAATGCTCGCCACGTTCGTGGTTCCGATACTCTCCGGCCTCTACTGGAGGAGGGCTACGAGGGAGGGGGCGCTCGCCTCGATGTCCCTCGGCCTAATCGGGGCGCTTGTGGCAGGATGGTACCACTGGTTTGTGTCACCTCTTCCGGTGCACTTCAGCTTCTATGGATTCATATTATCCATAGCAGCCATGGTGGTTGTGAGCATTCTGACCAGATCGCCTCCTGCGGATGTGCTGGATACAACAATGACCGGCATGTACATCCGCCCCAAGAGCAAGCGATAGTATCTAATACCAAAATGTATAAGAGGTGGCGGTAGGGCCCGTGGTCTAGGGGTCATGACATCGCCCTTACACGGCGGGGATCACGCGTTCGAATCGCGTCGGGCCCATCGTCACAATCCTATCAGCCATATCCTCAAAATATTTCTATATGATGGCATCTCATTCATTATTATGATAGTTGCTGAGTTCAGTGTGATTCCCATGGGCGCGGGCACAAGCGCCGGCAGGTACATCCGTGCGGTGCATGAGATGCTGAAGAGTTCTGGCATCAGATTCGTTCCGGGTGCGATGTCCACAGCAATAGAGGCCGAGTCGATCGAGCAGGTCTGCATGATCATCGAGAGGGCGAACAAGATACTGACAGATATGGAGGTGCAGCGGGTGATAACCACTGTGATGATAGACTACAGGCTGGACAAGGAGATATCGATAGACACGAAGCTGAAGGCTCTGGAGAGGAGGTCGTAAGGGGTCCAGGAGTCAGCTCAGAGATTTTGGAGGTGGGACAGGATCAGAGCTTTGCTGGTAGTGCTTCAGACAGCTTGAAGTGCAGGGGACCTGCGTCTCCAGATCAAGGAAGATCTCACATCTGACTCGCATGAGTCATCGCAGGATCTTGGCTCTTATCAGATCCTTCAGCCTGGCCTCATCGCCCTCAGATGCGATCTTCGGCTTCATCGCACACCTGCTCGGCATCGGTATCAGACCTGCATCCAGAAGCTCACAGTACGCCTCATCGATTCCCATATCTCCCTCCACGTACCTCTGCAGGATGCCACGCATGGCCTCCCTCCTATCAGCTGTCATCTTTTCGTATCCATCAATGGCCTGCTCCATCTGGTTGATCATATGATTCGATGTTCGGCGATCGTATATCTACATTTCCACATCCAGAGGGCAAAGTGCGGAATTGATTCCTGGGGATCACCGGCGATCTGACCATGACTACCATGGTATCGAAACTGCTTTATGTTTTCATACCAGCCTCCATATGATGATCATCGATTCAATCACAGTCAGCACCTCACGCTTCAACCGGTACGGCTCTGTATCTGGGCCTGATGATGCTGAGGACGTTTCCGGGAGGAATATAGTTGACAGGATAACCGCATCAGGCCACGGTTTCAGATACAGGCTGATCCCTGATGGCATCACGCCTGTGCGCATTGCTCTCCTCGAGAGCATCCAGAGGCAGAGCGACGCTGTGATATTCTGCGGGGGCACCGGCCTGGCTCCGAGCGATCTCACGATAGAGGCGATCGAGCCGCTTATCGAGAAGAGCATCCCGGGGTTTGGGGAGATCTTCAGGCTGAGGAGCCTGGAGCAGGTAGGCACACGTGCGATGCTCACAAGGGCATCAGCAGGTTTGATCGGCGGTGTACCGGTATTTGCCATACCGGGATCTCCCGCTGCTGCATCTCTTGGGATAGAGCTCATCCTCCAAGAGCTTGAGCACATACTCCAGCATGCGCGGGGCAGATGAGCCCGGAGCGGACGAGCATGCAATGTCCATGGAAATCACTTCTCTGGGGAGAGGTGGATGGCCCAGTGCAGCAGACTTTTTTGACCGTTGCAGTCGAGGTGCATTTATGCATCTGCTGATACACAGAGACTCTTTTATAGGTTGAGTTCGCTAAGAATTTGAATGCGGAATTATAGAGTATGAAGAAACGGAGGTTGAGGCTATGGAGACTACGATGCGCGTGCGAGAGATCATGAGCCGACCGGTGCTGACAGTCGATGCAGATATGGACGTGCTTGATGCTGCAGGCAGGATGATCTCTGCCAACGTTGGCAGCCTGATAGTGGTTCAGGAGGGAAGACCAATAGGAATCATAACCGAGAGAGATCTTGTGAAGAAAGTAGTCGCCAGAGCTGAGGATCCCAGAAAGGTAAGGGTAGGGGATGTCATGAACTCCCCGCTCATAAAGATCCACCCGGATGCAAGCCTCCGTGATGCTGCTGAGCTCATGCTTAAATCAGGCGTTAAGCGGCTTCCGGTCATCTCCGATGACGGCAAACTGGTTGGGATAATCACCGACACAGATCTCGTCTCCGGTGCATCTCTCGGGCTGAACGACATTCTGGCAGAGCTCATCGAGATGCACAGGGAGAGCGTGCACTTCTATGAGCCAAGTGAGATGGTCAGGGGGATATGCGAGCGATGCGGCCAGCTTTCAGACTCTCTGGTCTCTGTTGATGGGGAGATGCTCTGTTGGAGCTGTCGAGATATCAGCAGATGATATTCTCTGCTTCGAATTATTGTTCAGGCATTCTGGATGGGGAGCAACATGAAAGTAGCTGATATTATGTCCAGGGATCCACTTTATGTGGAGAAGACCGATTTTGCGACCAGGGCGCGCCAGCTCATAAGGGACAACCATGTGCGCGGACTTCCCGTCCTCGACTCAGAGGGTCGCGTCATCGGAATCGTGACAAATCAGGACATGCTCAAGATAACCTCCACGAGGTCGAATGTCACTGTGGCAGGATTCACGGTCCCAGTGCCCATCATCACAGAGGACATGGATATGATGGACGCGGCAAGGCTGATGCTTCAGGAGAAGGTGACGCTTCTCCCTGTCGTGGACTCGCCTGCCAACAGAATGCTCAGGGGCGTTGTGAGCCTCCTGGACATATTCAAGCACCTCGACCTCAGCAGGGTTCCGGATATGCCGGTAGACGCCATCATGTCCAGAGATGTGATCACCGCCAGGCCAGACGACCCGATATCGAAGGTGTGGGACAAGATGCTTGAAGAGGATATCACCGGTCTGCCGGTGGTGAATGAATCCGGAAGGCCCATCGGGATCATCACCAGGTTTGATATACTGAAAAGGGGGTGGGCCAGGCTGGGCAAGGAGGATATGTACAGGTCGAAGGACACAGCCAAGATCAAGGTGGAGAAGCTGATGAGCACTCCGCTGTACAGCATCAAGAGAGACACCCCTCTCAGACAGGCAGTAGAGGTGATGCTGAAGCACGACATTGGACGCATCTCTGTTGTGGAGAATGATATGCTGGTAGGTATAGTCGATAGGTATGATCTTGTTAAAGCGGTCCTTGGTGAGGTTTGAATGAAGAGAGTTGATCACAGAATTGGGGATCAGAGGGTCGAGGGGATACCAGTTCCTCCGGGCAGCATGGACAGAGGACCGGTTGAGTTCGATTCGAGGGTGGCGAGACGCCAGGGGGATATTCTGAGCATAGCGAGCACAGAGGTTGTTACTGCTCCACCCACAACCACGATAATCGGCGCGATCAAGATAATGAACAGCTACGGCTTCAGGAGGCTGCCAATAGCAGATGCTGGCACGAACCGTCTCCTCGGATTCGTGACCTGCGTGGATATTGTGGACTTTCTTGGAGGGGGCATAAGGCATAACTTGGTGAGAAAGAAGTATGAGGGCAACATCCTGGCTGCGATCAACGCTGAGATAAGGGAGATCATGAGCTCGAAGGTGATCTCAGCACCGGATACAGCATCGATAGATGAGGCGCTGAAGATCATGTACGAGCGTAATGTGGGCGGTCTCCCGATCGTGGATGAAAGGTCAAGAATAAAGGCGATAGTCACGGAGGAGGACTTCGTGGAGGTTGTTAGAGGCCTTGACATAGATAAGACTGTAAGGGACTACATGAGCCCGAATGTGGTTACAGCCCCAGCCAGCATGTCCATAGAGAAGACCTCCAGGATGATAGTACAGAAGGGGTTCAGGCGCCTTCCGATAATTCAGGATGGCGTTCTGACAGGGATCATAACCGCCTCGGACATAATGAAGTACATGGCCTCAGGGGAGGCGTTCAGCAAGATCATCACAGGGGATATAAAAGATGTGATGGAGCAGCCGATAAAGGGTCTCATAAAGAGATCCCTCATCATGACTGATCCCAGGACCAGGCTTAAGGATGCTGCAAACCTGATGGTGGAGAAGGATGTGGGCTCCCTGCCTGTGATGGAGGGTGGCTCCATGGTGGGGATCATAACAGAGAGGGATTTCCTGAGGGCTTTGGCGGAGCATAGGGGAGTTGCGAGATGAGAGTTAAGGATTACATGGCAACACCCGTTTGGGTAGTGGAGAGGAATGAGCCCATCCAGAGGGCCAGGAACCTGATGTTCAAGCATGATATAAGCAGGCTTCCTGTGATGGACAAGGGGAAGCTTGTGGGGATAGTCACAAAGTACGACATATCGAACAGGCTCGCCCAGGCAGCGCCTGAATGGAGGAGGAGGCCGATCGACAGGATCCCTGTGCAGCTCGTGATGACCGAGAACCCGATCACGATATACCCGGATGCGACGCTCACCCAGGCCGCAGAGCTCATGATGGAGAACGAGATCGATGGCCTCCCTGTGGAGAAGGATGGTGAGCTTGTGGGAATAATCACCTCCAGGGATCTGCTCAGGTATTTCGCACAGCAGGACCTCGATTCTAAGGTCGGGGACCTCATGGCGGAGGGCATGGTCAGTGTTCACAGGCATCACACAATAGCGCATGTCGTGGAGCAGATGAACCTCCATGGAGTGAGCAGGGTTCTGGTCTACGAGGACAACATGCGACCTGTTGGAGTTATAACAAGATCGAACCTCACATTTGCGGGTATCTTCGATTCATTCGACCAGCCGAAGATGAAGAGCATAAAGATGACAAGAAAGGAGAGCACAGCCGGGCGGAAGCAGTACAGGTACATAAAGCAGGTGCCGCTCGTCGCAGAGGACATCATGTCGTCTCCGATCATAGCAGCGCGTGTCGATGACAGAGCGGTTGATGATGCAAAGGTTCTAGTGGAGAAGAGCATATGCGGCATGCCTGTAATCGAGAACGACAGCATGGTTGGGTTCTTCTCCACCAGAGAGATCGTCGCAGAGATAGGGAGATGGTGATGCATGCTGGTTAAGGATATCATGACCCCGCCGATAACAATAGACAAGTCTGAGCGTCTCGGGCATGCGCTCGATCTGATGGAGAAGCACGGCACAAGGAGGCTGCTCGTAACAAACAACGGTAAGCTCGGCGGCATAATAACGATGAGGCAGATCGCCAGGGTTCTCGGCACGAGGAGGCGGCTTGGGATGCCTGCCTCTTCACTTCACGTGGCTGCTGCGACCCTCGATGCGGTGATACCGGTGCACCCTGAGATGGGTATAGATGAGGCGATACTGCTGCTCCAGAAGACCTCGGTTCTTGTGGTCACGCAGAACGACGAGATCCTGGGATGGGTGAGGCCGAGGGAGATACTTGCCAATGTCAAGCTCACAGGAGTCTCGAAGGATGCCATGCGCGCGGCCCTAACAGTATCTCCACGGGACAGGCTCATACATGCCAGGAGGATGATGATGGACAGAGATATCGGAAGGCTTCCGGTTCTCGATGGCGGAAAGCTCGTGGGGATACTCACGGAGAGGGACATAGCGAGAGCCCTGAGGGCGTTTCGTGATCTGGTATCGTGGAGGCAGCAGGAGACCAGGATAAAGAATCTCCTGGTATCTGATGTGATGACGCATGATGTGAAGTACGTCTATGTGGACACGCCGCTTGAGGAGGTCCGGAGGATAATCCTGGAGGAGAACCGTGGAGGTCTTCCGGTGCTCAACAGAGATGGATCGCTTGCCGGCATGATAACGAGGAGGTGCCTCATAGACTACCTGGTCAGGACCAGAGCCCTGGCCGCATAATCCTCTTTTTCAGGGGCTCTTGATGGCCAATCACTTGAGGTTCGCAGTTTCTGCGATCGCTGATCTCCAGGAGGTTCTATGAACCTGAGCAGGGCAGCGAGGAGTCTGGGCGTTCCTGTTGAGAGGCTCGAATCTCTGATGGATGGCATACTGAAGCTATCCAGCTGGCCTGAGCCCCGCCTCCTGCGCTTTGAT
This sequence comes from Methanothrix sp., assembly GCF_026419855.1. Taxonomy (GTDB): domain Archaea; phylum Halobacteriota; class Methanosarcinia; order Methanotrichales; family Methanotrichaceae; genus Methanothrix_B. The sequence continues at coordinate 65,855 of NZ_JAOAKP010000001.1, read as the reverse complement.
AAAGGCATATCCGGCGTCGAGCCCGGGACTGTGATATTCGAGAACGGCGATGTCGTCCATGGCTATCCGAAAATAAGAAGGGCAATGATGCTGGGGCCGGCGATCAGGAGGAACTTTCTCGACAGAGTGGCTGTTGAGGAGAAGATGAACGGCTACAACATAAGAGCAGTCTCCGTCGACGGGGATGTGTACGCTCTGACCAGGGGAGGCTACATATGCCCGTTCTCGACAGAGATCGTCAGGGATAGAATAGATCCTGATCTCTTCGAGGATCATCCGGATGTTGTCCTGTGTGGGGAGATGGTTGGTCCGGAGAATCCCTATGTGCCTAAGGATGTATATCCTGTTGAGAGCATAGAATTCTACCTCTTTGACATCTCAAAGAAGAACTGCCGCTCGATGATGGGAGTTCATGCGACGCATGCGCTTGCAGAGGAGTACGGCGTTAAGGTCGTCCCCTTCTTCGGCGAGTTTCCTGTGGATAGGGCGGCAGATGAGATATTCCGCATAATAAAACGGCTGGGAAGAGCGGGAAGGGAGGGCGTCGTTATAAAGGATCCCGAGAATCGGGCGAGCCCGTTGAAGTACACCGCTTCGGAGAGCAACTGCAGCGACCTGGAGTTTGCCTTCAGGTACTACAACGACTACGCTCAGGACTTCTTCTTCTCGAGGGTCATTCGGGAGGGGTTTCAGTCGGTCGAATGGGATGAGGACGAAGCGGCTTTGAGAGAAAGAGCTTTAAGGCTTGGGGAGAGCATACTGGTGCCGCTCACCGATACGATTCGAAGAAGGATGCAGGGCGAGCAGATCGTGCAGCAGGTGCAGATAAGGGTGAGATCGATACAGACTGCGCGCGACTTCGAGCAGCACCTCAGACGAATGGGGACGAAGGCGATATTTGACATACCTGAGCAGGACGGAGACAGGTACGTGGTCAGAATCCTGAAGCAGGTTATGTCCACGAACGACAAGACCCTGGCAGTTATCGAGGGCCAGCCCTGGTGAGCGGAGCTTTTGGAGCTGTTGTTTGTATGAGTGAGATATGCGATATAGAGATGGAGGGGCATCTGATCGACTCGCTGATCCTGACAAAGGCGCTCGACAAGATCATGGACATGGGCGGCGAGTTCGAGATAAAGGAGTTCACGGTGGGCAAGAGGAAGGACGAGCCAAGCCATGTCAGGCTCACACTTATCGGTAAGGACCCGGCACATCTCAATCAGATCCTGGAGGCGCTGAATGCGCTGGGCGCGAGGCTGGTGGACTCAGAGGATGTCAGGCTCGAGCCAGCCCCCAGCGACATGGTGGTTCCGCGGGGGTTCTACTCGACCACGAACCATCCAACGTATATCAGGCTCAGAGGAACGTGGATACCTGTTGAGGGGAGCCGGATGGACTGTCTTATAGTGGTATCGGGAAGCAGTGCGAGGTGCACTCCGATACACCACATTAAAAAAGGTGACATGGTCGTTGTGGGGACCACCGGCGTGAAGGTTGTGCCGCCCGAGCGGCCGCGCGAGAAGTCCTTCTTCGGCTTCATGAGGAATGAGGTATCCTCGGAGCGTCCCAGCGTGGAGATAGTGAGGCAGATCGCAGCGGAGATAATTGCGACAAAGAGAAAGGGCGGAAGGATCGCTGCGATCTGTGGTCCTGCGGTCGTCCATACAGGTGCTGCGCCTGCACTTGCCCAGCTGATCAGAGATGGGTACATCGATGTCCTCCTCTCAGGAAATGCGCTCGCTGTTCATGATATTGAGAGACAGCTCTTCGGCACAAGCCTCGGAATGGACATGAGGGGTAACGCGACCTCAGGTGGTCACAGAAACCACTTGTACGCGATAAGTGAGATCATCGCCAGCGGCTCGATAGAGAACGCGATAAAGGAGGGCAAGATCAGGGGCGGCATAATGTACGAGTGCATTAAAAAAGGAATACCCTTCGTGCTTGCCGGCTCAATAAGAGATGACGGGCCGCTTCCAGAGGTCATAACAGACACTGTCAGGGCGAAGGATGCGATGGCAGAGGCACTGAAAGGGGTGGATATGGCGCTGATGATGGCGACGATGCTACACTCGATCGCGACCGGGAACCTTCTGCCATCATATGTCAAGACGCTATGCGTCGATATCAACCCCGCAACAGTAACTAAGCTCATGGACAGGGGCACAGCCCAGGCGATAGGCCTGGTCACAGATGTCGGGACGTTCCTGCCGATGCTCGCGGAGGAGATCAGGAAGGCAGGCGGGGGATCGCAGAGCCTGTAGCTTTGAGTCCAATACACCCCAGAAACACGCCCGTGGAACGGAGATGCGCGAGGATATCGTCTCTGCCATAAGAGCAGAGCTGTTGCAGAATGCTGATGCTCAAGCACTGGAGTCAGCCCGGCGATTCTTCAGAGAGCCCGTGAAGCTATACGGTGTGAGGAGGCCCGTGGTCAGGGAGATCGCCAGGCGTCATTTCAAGGGCATCCGACACATGGAGAAGACGGATATCTTCGAGCTCTGCGAGGCCCTGCTGAAGACTGATTACACAGAGGACGCGATAGTTGCGTTCGACTGGTCTTACGCCCTCCGCAGGAGCTACGAGCCCCCGGATTTTCAGATCTTCGAGTGGTGGGTCAAAGCTTACATCAACAACTGGGTCAAGTGCGATACCTTCTGCAATCACTCGCTTGGAACATTCGTCGAGATGTACCCCGAGCACATCGAGAGGCTGAAGATCTGGTCTGCATCAGATAACCGCTGGATGCGCAGGGCTGCGGCTGCGACCATGATACTTCCAGCGCGCAGAGGTCTGTTCCTGAGTGATGTTCTCGAGATCGCTGATCTGCTGCTCAGAGATACTGATGATATGGTCCAGAAGGGCTGCGGCTGGCTTCTCAAGGAGGCCAGCAGATGCCACCAGCAGGAGATCTTCCATTACATCATCTCACGAAAGGGCGAGATGGCCAGGATCACGCTGCGCTATGCTATCGAGAAGATGCCGCCGGATATGAGATGTATGGCGATGGAAAGGTAGACATCAAAACAGCCCCTCGACAGAGTGCAGCTCGCATTGGTAAAGGATGCGCCTCCATCTATTGCATTGCTCGTCAATTTTAATATAACCATGTGATACCTGAAAAGCTCTGCATCGATCATCTCTGCACATATGGCGGGCTCTGCGCGCTTCCGAAGATCACATCCACATCACGCTCGGAAGCAGGCTCATCTGCAGCTCAAGCTCTGCAAGCTGGTGTTGGACATCTGTGGTTTTCAGGATCGACTCAAGGTGGTAAAGCCTGGCTACGACGTCGAGGATTCTAACCTCGTTCTCCCCGCTCTTCGGCCTCACAGGAGAGTAGTATATATACCCGTGCTCTCTTCCCGCCTCGATGCCGAAGAAGTCTCTGGTGGATAAACCTCTGAACTCCATGATCACTGGCTTGTATATGCTCCTGAGCCTTGGAAGGTAATAGTCCTCCAGGATCTTCTGAACCATCCTGTTCTCGACATCCCTCAGTGATACCCTTATGTATCCCTGTCCGTGAATGTATTTCGAGTAGAAGACATTGTATCCAACCCTTGAGGTGATATCCACCTGGAGCATCAGGCGCACCTCCATATCGTCCCCCAGGGCTCTCAGGCTGTCGTTGAGGAAGTACCGGACCTCGAGCACGATGCCCTTCTCAAAGACCATCACCGTTATGCTCTCGTCCTCAGAGGGCGCTAAAACCCGCAGGGACTCCGGGCGCCATCCGAGTATCCTCTCCACATCATCCATGGATGGCTCTGCGCGCGAAATCTCCCTGAGCCCGCGGATCAGGTCTCCCAAGGTCTCCATCTGGGCAACTCCTAAATCGAGCTTGTTCAGGCAGATCAGTCTCTCTGCACGCCTCTGTGATAAAGGTTGTGCATTTACGGGCGAATTCCGATTCTCATGTCATCTATCCTGAACTCCTCATCATTTAGGCAAGGTGAGACGGAACTGTGGCGAATGATGCTGCTTTTCTTAGAAGATAACTGTGCCATTGCTCACAGATAATCAGTATGCTGCGATCCACATGCCTAAATTAGGGGGAGTTCAGGATCTATACCATCTCCAGCACAGTTGCTTGTATGCGGGTGTGCACTTATCGGTGGAATCAACAGCATAAAAGATGGCCGTTCCCGATAGACCATTCGGCGGTTCGAGACCACTGCAGCGCTCAAGCGCGGGAAGGTTACAGAGAAATTTAATAATAATATTAATAACTTTTTAGTATATTGTATATCTTGAAAACAAATATACATTCACTGAGCAGGAAGGTATATATATAACATACTAATAATCATTACTCAATAAGCAAATATGGTGAGTAGCGATGATTTCGAGAAGGGGGGTAAGCTCAGTTCTGCCTCTCTGGCTGGCGATTCTGATCCTGGTTGCATCAGCGGATGCTGCCACTTATACTGTATGCCCATATGGCTGTAGCAAGAGCAGCATACAGGATGCCATTAACAATGCCAGCCCGGGAGACACCATCGTGGTATACTCTGGAACGTACAACGAGAATGTGGTGGTGAACAAGGCGCTGAAGCTGGTGGGAATCAACAATCCCACAATTAAGGCAGCAACCTCGTCGGGGAACGCTGTGTCGATCACCGGCTCCGGCGTGGTTCTGACCGGCTTCACGATCACCGGCGCATCGACCGGCAATGGTATAGATGTTTCGAACACAAGCCCGCTGATATTCTACAATAACATAGAGGGCAACGGTGTTGGCCTCAGAAATACCCTGATGTCAACGATTCTCTCGAGGGCATGCTTCTGGGGCGCCGGTGGAGTTGGTAGAGATAAGGGCAAGCCTGTGAGCCCGAACAACGTTGTGATCGGCTCGGTGGACTACGCCCCGTGGCTCACGGCCAGAACAATAAACGGAAAGATAACAAACGCATCTCCTGTGGTCTTCGACAATCCCGATGCAGGTATCAGGGTTGAGCTTAGGGGAATTGTGTACAGCGGGACCATAATGGGCAGTGCAGCATACATGCCTGGAGAGGAGCCATATGATGCATCGAAACTGCCTGCCATACCGATCAGGTACTTTGATGTCATACTGACAGGCAATCCGGGCGGCGAGGCCACCATAACCACATCCTACGCTGATGCGGATCTCGCATATGTTGCCGAGAACTCGCTCAACCTCTACGTATGGGATGGCAACAACTGGATCGCGGCCAGGAATACTGTTGTAAATTCGGCAGAGAACCGTGTGACCGGAAAGTTCTCAGCATCTCTGCTCACAGGATCCCCGGTTGCTCTAGCAGGCAAGGATTACAGCGTGACTATTCTGCCAGCATCGAGTCCTGTTCCGTATACGACCAAGCCCATCCTCACAACATTCCAGGTTGAGTCGATATGGGATCTGCTGACAGCAGAGTACAGGATCGACGGAGGTAACTGGAATACAATAAGCACAGGCATAAACGCCAAGAGCTGGTACTATCCCGGATGGTCGATGACGGATGATGAATGGGCCAGGCTTGGACCTGGCAGTCATGTCATAACGTTCAGATTCACAAGAGCGGGTGCGCCGAATATCATCGAGACCTGGCTGTTCGTCAAGTCGATGGACACCACTCTGGTAAGACTCATAACTCCGAATGGTGGAGAGGTCCTGAAGAGGCAGATCCCGTTCACGATAACCTGGACGATGCCGTCATCAGCGTCAGTCTCAGGAGTGGTGCTCTCGTACTCGACCGACGGAGGGAAGACATTCCCGCACACGATAGCGAGCATAATGGGACCTGCGACCAGCTTCGTCTGGCGACCGCCGAATATAGCAACAACACAGGCGCGCGTAAAGGTCACGGTGATCTACGAGACAGGCGCCCAGGCATCTGACACGAGCGACGGAGACTTCACGATACAGAAGGGATACTCGTTCATGGCGTGGAGGCCGGATTTCGGAGGATACTACACATCATTCAGATCCTGGCTCAAGCCGCCATACTCTTTCAGAGCTGGATGGTAGAGGGATCTGTGGAACAGCCACAGATCCAGTCTTTTTTATAGAAAGCCTCATTCACTCATCAGTAGCGCATACAGAACCAATACCTCTGCGTGCAAGTTGATGGATAAAAGCGATCTTCCAGCTGGGTTGGAGATCTCTGTCATCTCAGCGGTATGAGCAGCATCACTGATAACGCAGCAGCCAGAACCATCGCCCTCCCGATGAGAGAAATAGCTGCGGGTATGTCCTTGCTCTCAGGCTCCCGCCCCTCGTCCAGTATCGTGTAAACCCCGGGCTTCTCCATTCTCATGCCAAGAGCGCCCGCGGCAGCTGCCATCGGCCAGCCGGAGTTCGGGCTGGGGGTGGCGGAGCGGTATCGCATGCATGCCCTGAGGATATTTAGGGCTTTCGTGGGTGAGGCTATCATGATCAGAGGCAGGCTCAGCCTGGCTGGGATCCAGTTCAGGATGTCGTCAAGCCGGGCAGGGACATACCCGATCTCACGGAGCTCATCGGTCCTGTATCCGAGCATGCTGTCCATCGTGCTCACGGCCTTGAACGCAAGTGCAGCCTCAACTCCAAGGCCGAGATACGAGAAGAGCACGTAGTAGAAGAGAGGGGAGACGATCGTATCGACGTAGTTCTCTGAGAGCGACTCTATGACTGCGGACCTGGCCTGTGCGTGTGTGAGATTCTGAGGATTTCTGCTCACGAGAGCTGGAAGGAGACGCTTCGCGGCATCGAGATCCTCATCGATGAGCCTGCCTATCTCTCCAGATGTGGAGATCAGGCTCCTGAAGGCGAATGTGGATTTCAAAAGGTAGGATGAGACGATAAGAGCCAGGATGGTTCCCATCGCAGAGGACCCTGTGAGATCTCCAAGGGCGTATGCGAGGCGGATGAGAGCAAAGCCAGCGAGCACGGCACCTGAGATCACAACCATCGAGATCATCAGCCCTGAGATCTTCCTCCGCGGCATCATCCGCCTGAGATGATCCACTGCCTTTCCGATTATGACAACAGGATGAAGCGCGGCTGGCGGCTCCCCCAGGATGATATCGATCAGGAGCGCCAGGATAAGAACTGAAAGCGGGGATGGCTCGATCATGTCTGAGATCTGACCCTCCTCCAGACGGCCTCCAGCTCATCCCCTCTTAGCAGGGCCTCAACAACCTCTGCTGCAACATCAGCTCTGTGAAGTACAGTACATCCATTGCATCTCCATGCACCATCGATCATGCAGCCAAGCGATTCGTCGCGGCAGGGATAGAACGGGCAGAAGCAGAACGTGCAGTCCTGCCCGTCGAAGTGACAGGGGTAAAGATCACAGCTCTCCCTCATGCCCCCTCCAGCACCTTCTTGAAGGCGAGAATCAGCCTCTCGTTCTCCTCTCTCCTGCGCACAGCTACCCTCACGTATCCGTCAAGACCGAAGGATCTGCAGTCCCTTATGAGAATGCCCTCATGCAGCATCCTCTCTGTGAGCTCTCCCGAATTCAGGCCTGTGCCCCGCACATCAACTAGCATGAAGTTCGTGCTGCTCTCCAGCGGCCTCAATCCGATGCTTCTAAGGGAATCTCTGAGCCACTCAAGCTCTCTGATGACAACCTGCCTGCTCCTCTCAATAAACTCCACGTTCTTCAGCAAATAAACAGCGGCTGCAGATGCTATCGAGCTTATCGACCACGGTATCCGCGCCCTGTTCATTATTTCCGCAAGCTCTCTGTTCGTGACGGCGAATCCGAGCCGCAGCCCCGGAACGCCGAATGATTTCGTGAGGGATCTCATGACCACCAGTCCCTCCATATCGGGCGCGAGATCTGCCAGGCTCTGGTCTGGATCGGAGAGCTCTATGAAAGCTTCATCGACGAGAAGGAAAACACCGCACTCCTCACAGCGCTCTGCAAGCCTTCTGATCTTCTCCCTATCTGTGAGAATCCCTGTGGGATTGTTCGGGTTGCAGAAGAATGCTGCTTTTGCGCCTCTCAAAAGCGGGTCATCGAATACCGAATCGAGATCCTTTGGCTCCTCGAGACCAAGATCTGTTTTAACGATCTGTGCGCCTGCAAGCCTTGACTGGGTCTCGTACTCGCCGAAGGTGGGAGAGGGTATGAGCGCGACCTCGCCATCATCAATACACACCTCTGAGAATATCCTTATTATTTCAGATGAGCCGTTTCCAGGGACTATGTTCTCCGGCTCCACTCCGACAAATAATGCTGCAGCCTCCCTGAAATCGGTGTATGTGATATCTGGATAATGGCATATGCTTTTAAGCTCGCGCAGCACGACCTCCTCTATTTGGGGACTGCCGAGTGGGTTGATGCTGGCGCTGAAATCCAGAATCTCCATGCCGAGTGCTCTGGACATCTCACGAACCCTGCCACCATGCTGGCATGGCTCTGTCGCCGCAAAGCTTCTGCGAACTCTCATCCACAGCCCGTCGGATCTCAATGATTTTAACCTGGCGGATGCATAAACAAACGCCCTCTACAAAGGACTGACCTTTCTCTGGATTCGAGCGGATTGTGAGATCGAGCGGCAGGTCGTGTGCTCGAATAGCTGAACAGGCTGTCAGGAATCGGTGCGCACTGTCATAGTGTTAGGAATCACATGCATCTGAACTCAATGACGCAATTACCCTACCGAGCAGCAGAACCTCGCTGAAATGACAGACGCCTGCGATAGGCCACTGAATCCATGATATTCTACTCGTATCATTGAGTCTGCAGCACTCAATCTGCTCAAACTCATGGAAGCATATCATCTATGACTCCCTATTACTGTGGAATCACTCCATTGGTCATCGGTTAAGGAATCGCATGCAACATAATACGATGTGTATTTAACAATTTGCAACTATAAAGTATCATGCCGCTTGATGATATCGATAGCAATAGTCACAACGATTAACTTCAAGATAATATCAATGTAAAAATTGTTGAGTGATTCTTTCACCAAACGGCCTTAACTGACGACGTATAAGAACCACTAAGTGATTCGAGCCACATCCCCGGGAGAGGGTCAACTCGCGATACTGATATGTAGCACTATAGTATATCTTTCTTTTCAGAGAAGTCGTGCATCTTATGCAACATTTCGTTGTAGGTATTCGCTCTTGCGTGTTCAGCAACTTAGAGGGCACGCATACTGGTTGCTGGATGCACTCATTCATTCGCCAGGAGCACATAGCGGAAACAGTATCTTTCAAAGCAAGTCATCAGTATTTTATACAAAAAGTGCTGTGTTGAATAATCTTTTGAGATAACGTCTCAAGATATCGATTCCGATCTATTCTCCATGCGTTCCTGGAATCGTCTTCTGCTTGTGGATTTTAAAGACTTGTCCAACACAGCAACAAAAAGCGAAGATACAGGCATCTGCAGATGGGAATATCAATTTGTTCTAAAACAAATAAATTGGATCTTTTATTGATAAGCACTCATTATGGTCATATTTAGTGCGCTTCCTTTTATAAATTTTATTTACCAGATAATAATTAAAATATATTAAACATTATTATCAATTTTATAAAACAACAGCCCGCCGAAAGGGTTTTATGTACTTCGCGCAAAAGGTGAGCTGCATATACAGGAAAGGAGGCCAAGAATCCAATGGCAAAGCTCGAGGGCAGCTTTACAGTTGAGGACATGAAGAATGTCCAGATCAACATAGGGGCTGTCGTTAAGGAGGAGGAGGAATGGGACCAGCCGATGGGTCCGTTCCCGAAGCCGCAGATCGCAACCCTGCGCGACTGGGACTTCAAGATTTTGAACCGTTATAAAATATTCTACGCGCCTGCAGACGATACCTGTACACTCTGTACATACGGTCCTTGTGACCTCACCGGCAACAAGCGCGGCGCATGCGGCATAAACATGGAGGGTACGTGCGGAAAGATAGTTCTGATTGCATGCCTGATGGGCACATGCGCTCACACCGCACATGGAATACATCTGTATCACTGGGTGATGGACCGCTTCGGCGATATGAAGTTCGATATGGGTACGGATATTCTCTACGATGCACCAGTATACCAGACGATCATCGGCAAGAAGCCCAGAACACTGAAGGACTTTGGAGAGGGTCTGACATACATCGAGGAGCAGGTTGCAAATCTCCTCGCGGCAACACACACCGGCCAGGAGGGCAGCTACGAGGATTTCGAGTCCAAGGCACTGCATGCATCAATGCTGGACCACCTCGGAATGGAGATATGCGATATGCTCCAGATCGTGGCCTACGATATGCCGCGTGGCGATCCGAATGCACCTCTCGTTGAGATCGGAATGGGGACCCTCGATCAGAACAAGGCTGTGCTGATCGCATACGGCCATAACCTGGCAGCAGGTGCCGAGGCGATGGTTTACGTAGAGAACAATAAACTCTGGGACAAGGTTGATATTGGAGGCGTCTGCTGTACAGCTCATGATCTGACGAGGATCACAGAGGCCGGCAACCCATCGATTCTGCCGCAGAATCTCGGACCCAAGGCAAAGGTAGCCGGTGCGATCGGATGGTGGCGCAAGATGGTCAGGGCCGGCATCATGGATGTGGTGATGGTTGATGAGCAGTGTGTGTGGTGTGACACGCTGAAGGACTGTGAGGAGCGCAAGATCCCGGTCATCGCAACCACCGACAAGATAATGTACGGTCTGAAGGACAGGACGAATGATCCAGTCGATGCGATAGTCGATGATCTAGTTAACTTCAGGGTGCCTGGTGTCGTTATACTGGACCCGATGAAGGCCGGTGAGGTTGGCGTCAAGACGGCGATCGCTGTTAAGCCAAAGCGCGCTGAGATTAAGGCTAAAAGCGTTCTTACAGAAGATGAGTTCAAGAAGCTGGTCTCGAGCTGTACCAAGTGCAACGAGTGCGCTTTCGTCTGCCCGCCGCACATCAGGATAAGCAATCTCATGGAGGAAGCAGCCAAAGGCAACCTCGAGCCGTTCTCCTCCACGTACGAGGTCTGCGTTGGCTGTGGCAGATGCGAGCAGGTCTGCAGGCAGGAGATCCCGATACTCAAGATGTATGAGTATGCCAACAGGGAGTACATAAAGAACCAGAAGTTCAAGATGAGAGCAGGCAGAGGTCCAGCAAGGGATACAGAGATCAGGACTGTGGGTGCCCCAATCGTGCTTGGTACTATACCTGGTGTGATCGCGCTGGTCGGATGCAGCAACTATCCAAATGGCACAAAGGAGGCATATGACCTCGCCAAGGAGTTCGTCGACCGCGGATACATCGTTGTGACCTCCGGATGCATGGCAATGGACATGTCCCTCTATACGAACGAGGAGGGCAAGACCATATGGGAGCAGTACCCAGGTGGCTTTGATGGCAGAAACATATGCAATGTGGGCTCATGCGTCGCCAACTCACATATAGCCGGAGCTGCGATCAAGGTTGCCACAATATTCGCCCACAGAAATCACAGGGCCAACTGGGATGATATTGCGGATTACATCCTCTCCAAGGTCGGAGCATGCGGCGTAGCGTGGGGTCCATACTCGCAGAAGGCCGCGTCAATTGCCACAGGCTGCAACAGGCTTGGCATACCTGTTGTTGTGCAGCCACACTCTGTGATATACCGCAGGGCGTACCTGGGCAGGACGGATGTGCCTGAGGACTGGGTCGTCATCGACGCGAGGGATGGCTCCAAGGTTAGGATCGAGCCGGCTCCAGAGCATATGCTGTACATTGCGGAGACAAAGGAGGAGGCCATGCTGATGATGGCCAAGCTCTGCTTCAGGCCGAGCGACAACTCCATGGGCAGGATGATCAAGCTGACACACTACTGCGATATATCCCTGAAGTACTTCGGCAAGCTGCCTGATGACTGGCCGGTATATGTCAGGCATGCATCTGAGCTTCCGCTCGCCTGGAAGGACCAGATGATGAAGGAGCTCGAGGAGAAGTACGGCTGGAAGATCGACTGGAAGGGGAAGAAGATCGTCGAGGGTCCGATAAGGCCGGCGGATGTGAGCTTCGATCCGACCAACATCGAGAGGAAGATTAGGGTCAGGAAGTGAGGGAAATGGCAGTCGACACAACCAAAAACCCCATACCTTTTGAGATGGCCCAGATCCCGGGGCCTGAGATGGCAAAGGCCTATCCCGTAAAGGTCATAGGCGCCATCATAAAGAAGGCTAAGAGGCCGCTGCTGGTCGTGGGAGCTGAGCTCTTCGACGACCCGATCATGTTCGACAAGGCGATAGAGATCGCCAAGGCGAAGAACATGACGATTGCAGCGACTGCTCACACGATCAAGGGATTCATCGAGAGAGGGTACACGACAAACGTCTATCAGATCGGCCTGCATCCGCTGACGAACTACCTGCGATTCAAGGACTGGAAGGGCTTGGATGGACAGGGACACTACGATGTGGTCATCTTCATGGGTATCTTCTACAAGTTCGCAAACGCCATGTTCTCCGCGCTGAAGCACTTTAACAGGGACATCAAGCGTGTATCCATCGACAGGTATTACCATGTCAACGCTGATATGACATTCGGGAACCTGGCGTTCGACTCTGCGGGATACCACGAGGCGATCGATGAGCTGATTGCAATACTGAAGAAGTGAGAAGAATAACGATTCCAAATTTATTTTGGTATTAGGAGAGGTGTAGAAATGGCTGAAGAGATTCAACTGGACATATCCCCGATGTACGAGGGGGAGCGCATAAGGAAGGAAGACCTGTGGATAGAGATGGGCGGACCGAAGGCAGACGGATTCGAGCTGACACTGGCCGCCTCAATGGATGAGGTACAGGACGGGAAGGTCACAGTCATCGGTCCCGAGCCGAAGGATATCCCCGAGGGCTCAACGATACCCTTCGGAATGATATTCAAGGTCGCCGGCGAGAAGATCGAGAAGGACCTGGAGTCAATCATAGAGAGGCGCAACCACGCTCTGCTTTCATACATAAGCGGCCTCATGCACCTCAACCAGAGGTACGATATCTGGATGAGGATGAGCAAGAGCCTGCAGAAAAAGGGTGTCCAGTACTGGGAGCAGATATTCAAACCTGTCATCAGCCTGTACAAGGCTGAGATGCCCTTCATCGAGAAGATGGAGGTAACAATCGTCACAGATCCAGCGAAGGTCAAGGAGGAGCTGGAGAAGGCGATGCAGGTATACAGGGCGAGGGACGAGAGGGCGAAGGGCCTCCATGATGAAGATGTGGATGTCTTCTACGGATGCACACTCTGCCAGGCGTTCGCCCCGACAAGCGCATGTGTCGTGACGCCTGATAGACCATCACTCTGCGGAGCCATCACATGGTTCGATGGCCGCGCCGCGTCCAAGGTCGACCCCGAGGGCCCGCAGTTCCCGATACCCAAGGAGGGCCTGAAGGATCCGATCGCCGGAGAGTACGAGAGCATCAACCAGATGGCTGCGAAGAGGTCCGGTGGCGAGTACACGGTGATGAAGCTGTACACATTCTTCGATGCGCCACACACCTCATGCGGCTGCTTTGAGACGATCGGCTTCTACATGCCTGAGGTCGACGGAATAGGGATCGCGGACCGCGACTTCAAGGGTGCAGCTCCGAATGGCCTGCCGTTCTCGACAATGGCAGGGCAGACAGGTGGCGGCAAGCAGGTCGTCGGCTTCCTCGGAATGGGAGTTCTCTACTACTTCTCCCCGAAGTTCCTCCAGGCAGACGGCGGCTGGCGCAGGATCGTCTGGATGTCCAAGAGGCTCAAGGAGAGGGTGAAGGAAGGAATACCTGCGGAGATGTACGACAAGATCGCCACCGAGGACGATGCCAAGGACCTCGAGTCACTGAAGAGGTTCCTGCTCAAGGTCGATCATCCTGTCGTGACAGGTGTTGTGAGGCCTGTTGACGGCAAGAAGATCACTGAGGGCTGGAAGTTCGAGGAGATCACGGACGAGCTCAAGGAGAAGGTCATTGCCTTCATCGAGAAGTATGGAGGAGAGATCGATACAGACAACGTGAAGAACGAGCTCCTCATGAGCGAGGGGCAGTTCATGCAGGTTGTCGAGGCACTCCAGGCCGATGGCGTGCTAGAGTGAGTTGGAGGATTTTGAAATGGCCAAGCTGGTATTGAAGAAGAAGGAGGCGGCTGCACCCGCGGCCGCTCCTGCTGCTGCAGCCCCTGCGGCTGCCGCACCTGCTGGAGCTCCGGCGTTCGCCATGCCCGCGGCCGGCGGTGCTGGCATAAAGCTGGTGCTGAAGGACGCGAAGATAACCATAGACAAGGTGGTTCTGGCAAAGTAGAACACCTGTCTCCTCTATATTTTTGCTGAGGGAGATTGAGAGGGAGGTTTTGGATATGGCCAAGTTAGTGCTCAAGAAGAAGGAAGCTGCTGCACCTGCGGCTGCACCCGCAGCTGCTCCCGCTGCTGCAGCCCCTGCGGCTGCCGCACCTGCTGCATCGATGTTTGCGCCTGCATCTGGTTCTCAGGGAATAATCCTGGAGCTCAGAGGTGCGACTGTACATATTCAGGAAGTAGTCATCAAGCAGAAGAAGTAAGGAAGGCTAGATCTTGGGGAAAGTAATAGCGATAACAGGGAAGGGCGGTACTGGCAAGACCGCAGTTGCCGCTCTTCTGGTCAGGTATCTGATCAAGAGCGGCAGGAAATACCGCGTTCTGGTGATCGATGCGGACCCCGATTCGAACCTTGCAGATGCTCTGGGCGTGGAGGTTACAAAGACCGTTGGCGACATGAGGGAGTTCATGCAGGAAGCCAGATACACCACACCGCCGGACACGGACAAGGAGAGGCTCTTCGAGGCGAAGATCTTTGAGATCCTTGTCGAGGAGAATGGCTACGATCTTCTGGTCATGGGCAAACCCGAGGGCTCAGGATGTTACTGTTTTGTCAACAACCTTCTCAGAGGCATAATGGACAGGCTGATAGATCAGTACGACATCACAATCATAGACACCGCCGCAGGTCTGGAGCACTTCAGCAGGAAGGTGATCCCTGATCTTGACTCTTTGATCGTGGTCACGGATTCCTCCAGGCGTGGTCTCACAACAGGTGAGCGGATACGAGAGCTGGCCTCGGAGCTGGGCCTTAAGTATAATAACCTCT
This sequence comes from Methanothrix sp., assembly GCF_026419855.1. Taxonomy (GTDB): domain Archaea; phylum Halobacteriota; class Methanosarcinia; order Methanotrichales; family Methanotrichaceae; genus Methanothrix_B. Next base: position 50,811 of record NZ_JAOAKP010000001.1, on the reverse strand, counting down.
ACGTCATCGCAAACAAGGTGACAGAAGGTAACAAGGAGAGGATCATCGAGAACGCCAGGTCAGTCAGCCTCAATGTTATCGGCACAATCCCCTATGATGAGAGGTTAGCCAGCTTCGATCTGGTGGGAGACCCATTGATCAACCTGCCTGACGATACGCCCGCGGTGAGGGAGATCGAGGAGCATGTCGTCAAGGCACTTGGTATTTGAAGGGTGATTTATATGGCAGAGGAGAAGAAGATCAAGTTATCAGATCTGAACAAGACTTTGGCGCAATACGGCGTTGAGGCCATCGAGGGAGTATCCATCGAGGGCGATATAGAGATCGAGATAGATACCGGGGCTGCCGGCATAGGGCCGCTCTTCGCATACTACTTCGGCCAGGAGATTGCCCAGATCGCAGTGCAGCTCGTCAAGTTCGCCAGGAGCATGGGATATCCAGTAGATGCTCTGCTCCAGCCTGCTGCAGTTGCGCATGCAATATCGCCAGCTCCAGCTGAAGTCGTTGAGGCCGCAGCCAAGGTCCCGGAGTGGAAGGTCGCCACAAGCCTGGTCCAGGCGAAGTTCCAGGTCGGAATAGATGAGACCTGGAAGTATCCGATCCAGGAGGTCACGCTTGGAGCCACGAAGGCTGATGGCGGGAGCAGAGGCCACACAATCAAGATCGGCGGAGAGCGGGCGCTGCCGTTCTTCTACGATGCGCCGATGCCGCACAGGCCAGTGGTCACGATGGACGTCTTCGACATGCCTATCGGAATGGCCAAGGCTGTCAAGATGCACTACGAGGATGTCATCAATGATCCTGGCGAGTGGGCTAAGAAGGCAGTCACAAAGTTCGGCGCTGATCTGGTCACTATACATCTCATAAGCACAGATCCACTCCTGAAGGATACACCTCCCAGAGAGGCAGCCAAGACGGTCGAGGAGGTTCTCCAGGCAGTGGACGTCCCGATATGCATCGGTGGTTCCGGCAATCCGGATAAGGATCCGGAGGTCCTCAAGGCTGCTGCAGAGGTCGCACAGGGCGAGCGCGCGCTGATCGCAAGCGCCAACCTGAACATGGACTGGGAGAAGATCGGGAGGGCGTGCGTGGACAATGGTCATGTATGCCTGGCATGGACGCAGCTCGAGATCAACTCCCAGAAGGAGCTCAACAGGAAGCTCATGAAGGTCGCCGGCGTGCCGAGGGAGTCCATAGTGATGGATCCGACAACAGCTGCTCTTGCATACGGTCTCGACTTCGCGTACACCAACATGGAGCGCATAAGGCTCGGAGCGCTGAAGGGCGACGAGGAGCTCACATTCCCGATGTCCTCAGGCACGACAAACGCATGGGGCGTCAGGGAGGCCTGGATGGTCCGCTCCCCCAACAAGGAGGACTCGGACTGGGGTGACAGGATGCTCAGAGGCCCGATCTGGGAGATCATCACCGGATTCTCACTTGCGATGGCAGGCGTTGATCTGTTCATGATGATGCATCCTCTTGCAGTCGCATACCTCCAGGAGATCACTCAGACTCTCATGGGACTGATAGATGCGCAGACTCCTGATTTAACCAACTGGGTCAAGATGGAGGTCTGATAGCGATGAAGGAAAAGAGCCCCCTAAATCTTTACAAGCATCTGCCTCAGACCAACTGCGGAAAGTGCGGGCTGCAGACCTGCATGGCATTCGCAGCAGCTCTCATCGACAGATCCAAGCGAGTCGAGGAGTGCACACCGCTGGTCGAGGATAAAAAGTACGCGAAGAAGTACGAGACCCTCAAGTCGATAGTTGCTCCTGAGATAAGGCTTGTCTACATCGGAACAGGTGAGAAGGAGCTGAAGGTCGGCGGCGAGGATGTCATGTACCGCCACCAGATGACGTTCTTCAACAAGCCACCATTCGCATATGATGTCACAGATACGATGGACGAGGCTGCTCTCGTCGAGCGTGTGAAGAAGATCAGCACGTGGAAGAAGTTCTACATAGGCAAATGGGAGCGCGTGGAGATGATCGCTGTCCGGTCAACCTCCGGCGATCCCGCGAAGTTCGCTGCGTGCGTGAAGAAGGTGATGGAGACCACGGACTATCCGATGATTCTCTGCTCCTTCGATCCGAAGGTTCTGAGAGCAGGCCTCGAGGTAGCAGCGAAGACCAGGCCGCTGGTGTACGCAGCAAACAAGGACAACTGGCAGGAGGTCGCGAAGCTCGTCCACGAGTTCAATGTGCCGGTTGTTCTCAGTGTGCCCTTCGATCTTGATGGTCTCAAGTCGATGGCGCTGACGTTCGAGCAGATGGGCATCCACGATCTCATCCTGGACTTCGGGACAGCGCCCAACGGCAAGAAGCTGCAGGAGTCCCTGCACAACCTCCTCAAGCTCAGAAGGGCAGCTCTCGAGGAGGGCCAGAGGGATATCGCGTACCCGACGATCGCGCTGCCGATCAACGCGTGGTTCACCACAAAGGATCCGGTGAGGGCTGCTTACTGGGAGTCTATACTGACAGCGACATTCGTCATACGCGGTGCCTCGATAATGATCAAGCACTGCATCGAGCCGCACTGCGTGATGCCTGACATGCACCTCAGGTACAACATCTACACAGACCCGAGGAGACCTGTCCAGGTCAAGCCCGGCATCTACAAGGTCGGCAATCCCACAGATGAGTCGCCGGTCTTCGTCACAACGAACTTCGCCCTCACGTACTACACCGTCGAATCAGATGTCGCCTCGAACAACATCGATGCCTACATAATGTCCATCAACACAGATGGTATCGGCGTGCAGGCATCGGTCGCTGGCGGTCAGCTTAACCCGCAGAAGATCGTCGATGCGTTCAAGGAGGCCGACTTCGACCTCACGAAGATGAAGTATCCGTCGATCGTTCTGCCAGGTATGGCTGCGAAGTTCAGCGGCGAGCTCGAGGACCTCTTCGGCGGAAAGGTGAAGATCCTGGTGGGACCAGAGGACTCGGGTCGCATAGTCGACTGGATGAAGAGCTACTGGCCACCGAAGTGAAGTCCGGGGGGTTGAAGCCCCCTGCCGCTTTCTGTTTCTTTTTGTATTCCAGCACACCCCATCCACATGGTCTCATACTGATGATTCTGTTTCTCGGCTTTCTGGCTGTAGAACAGGCGATTCCTGAGACGGCGTCGAGGCCATATCTTCCTGCGAAATGACGATCTATCCTGAGCTCCCCATAATTTAGGCATATGGATTCGCAGCATACTGATTATTTGTGGGTAATGGCACAGTTATCTTCTAAGAAAAGCAGCATCATTCGCCACATTTCCGTCTCACCTTGCCTAAATGATTAGGAGCTCAGGATCTATACCAGCCGAGAAGCCATCGGAACATGGGGTTTCGTTGGTCATCGGTTAAGGATTCCTACGCAAAACAATAAAGCGAGTATTTAACAATTTGCAACTGATATGCTGGTGCCCATTGATGAATTCAGCAGATATCACCACAGCGATTTATTTCAGGATGAAATCTGTGTAAAATTTATTAATCGATTCTTGCACCAGACGGCCTTAACCGATGACGTATGCATGGGTTTTATGTACATCCTCTGACAAGCATCTCTCATGGAACCACCTGGGATGTTGGAGCGGCTTCATGTAAAGGTCGATGAGCAGCCTTTCGCACGAAGGCTTGGTATGAGGCTTGTTGAGCTGAAGGAGGGATACTCGAAGGTCGAGATGGAGCCGTCGGATGACAACAAAAACTTCTTCGGGACCGTCCATGGTGGGGCGATATTCTCCCTGATAGACCAGGCATTCGGTGCAGCTGCAAACTCTCATGGAACAGTCGCTGTGGCGATAAGCGTGACCGTGGACTACATCCGGCCTGCGGCTCCTGATGAGACGCTTTATGCTGAGGCCAGAGAGATCAGCAGAACCAGAAGGATCTCAACATACAACATCGAGGTCAGAAACCAGGATGGTGAGCTGAAGGCCGCGTGCCTTGCGATGGCATACCGAAGGGACGAGAAAATCCAGTTCGAGTGATGCAGAGCCGAACTTGTGCAGCGCTTCTGGAGACACACTGGTACGCCCACTGCTTTCATGCGTTTTGCTTCTGACCATCTCGTTCGCCACAGAAAACTGTATATCATTTGGATGGAATTTGTAGATGCACAGCTTCCGGATGCACCCTTGCATGCGACAGATCTCTGCGGGCCCTGAAAGTTTCTGCAGTGAGCTCCCATTCATCGTGCACACCAGTGCATGAGTGATGCACATCGCAGCGTGCTGAACTGACTGGATTATCGTGGCCGTGTTCAAGGCCATCACTGCTGTGCTGCATGCAGGTTAAGATGCTGTAGGTATCTCTGGCAGATCGCGAAGCAGGATGGATGCATATCATATCTTGTCTGTGGAGGTCACTTGGATGGGATACACCCTGACGGAGAGGATCCTGAGGGATCATCTCGTTGATGGAACGTATGAGCCGGGAAATGAGATTGGCATAAGGATAGACCAGACCCTGACACAGGACGCGACCGGCACCATGGCCTATCTTCAGTTCGAGTCGATGGGCCTTGAGAGCATAGCCACAGAGCTCTCTGTGAGCTATGTTGATCACAATACGATACAGGTCGGGTTCGAGAACGCTGACGATCACAGGTATCTCCAGTCGGTCGCTGAGCGCTATGGAATATACTTCTCACGCCCGGGGAACGGCATATGCCATCAGGTACATCTTGAGAGATTCGGGCGCCCTGGAAAGACGCTGCTTGGATCTGACAGCCACACTCCGACAGGCGGCGGGCTGGGGATGATAGCAATAGGCGCAGGTGGGCTCGATGTGGCGGTCGCGATGGGCGGCGGGCCTTACTACCTGACAGCCCCAAGGGTGATGGAGGTGCATCTGACAGGAGAGCTCCAGCCCTGGGTCACACCGAAGGACGTCATACTGAAGGTATTGCAGATCCTCTCAACGAAGGGTAACGTTGGGTGGGTCTGCGAGTACACCGGGGATGGAGTTGCCGGGCTCACCGTGCCTGACAGAGCGACGATAACGAACATGGGCGCTGAGACCGGCGTCACGACATCGATATTCCCGAGCGATGAGCAGACCAGAAGGTTTCTTGCTGCGCAGGGCAGGGCAGAGCACTGGGTGCAGCTTGCTCCTGACAAGGACGCCACTTACGATAAAAGCATCGAGATCGATCTCTCGGAGCTCGAGCCGCTTGTCGCAGCACCTCACAGCCCCGGGAACGTCATCCCGCTGAGCAAGGTGGTGGGAACTCCCGTGGATCAGGTGCTTGTAGGCTCGTGCACAAACTCATCGTACACGGATATGATGACTGTTGCGAATATGGTCCGGGGCAGACATCTCCCTCCGAACGTCAGCTTCGGTGTCGCCCCCGGCTCCAGACAGGTTCTCAGGATGATGGCCAGGAGCGGCGCGCTCGACGACCTCATAGCCTTCGGCGCAAGGATCCTGGAGAGCGCGTGCGGCTTCTGCATAGGCAACAGCATGTCGCCTGGCACAGATGCGGTCTCGGTCAGGACGAGCAACAGGAACTTCAAGGGCAGATCCGGAACTCCAAGCGCAAACGTCTACCTGACGAGCCCTGTGGTTGCTGCTGCGGCCGCGATAAAGGGCGAGTTTGTTGACCCGTATGATTTGAACATGGAATATCCAAAGGTGGAGATGCCGGATAGGTTTGAGATAGACGACAGCATGATCATCCCACCAAAACCCGCCGCTGAGAGGGCAGGGGTTGGGATATTCAGGGGTCCGAACATCGGTGAGCCGCCGAGGAACGCGCCGATGCCTGAGAGCATTACAGGGATCGTGACCATAAAGGTCGAGGACAATATAACGACGGATCACATAATGCCGGCTGGCTCGCGGCTGAAGTACAGGTCGAACGTGCCGAAGTACTCGACGTTTGTCTTCGAGCCGCTGGATCCCGAGTTCTCGAGGAGAGCTGCAGATCTCCGTGATAAGGGGCTGCACAACATCATTGTGGCGGGTGTGAGCTACGGCCAGGGATCGTCCAGGGAGCACGCTGCGATGTGCCCGATGTATCTCGGCGTGAAGGCGGTCGTGGCGAAATCCATAGAGAGGATACATGCCGCGAATCTCGTGAACTTCGGGATACTGCCGCTCTACTTCGTCAGGGAGTCGGATTACGATATCATCGAGCAGGGCATGAGCATGACAGTACCTGGTATCAGAAAGGCCCTGGAGAGCGGGGAGGCGGAGGTGAGGGCGATAGCCGGCGATCGTGAGATCCCGCTCCGGCTGGATCTGAGCAGGAGGCAGAGGGAGATACTGCTCGCAGGAGGACTGCTTCCATACACGGTGAGGGGAGGATGATCTTTGCGGGTGTCATGCAATTAAGGAGGCTTGAGGCGTGGAGGCCGCGGAGATACTGTTCTATGTTATAGTTTTCCTGATAGCCTACATGATCGCCAGGATAATCCTGAAGATCATGCGTGGATACTGAGCCCGGCGGGCATCGCCCGTCCGGGCCATGGAATATCCATTACGCTCTGGCAGCTGGATGCATGTTTGGAGCTGACATCTTCTCCGGCGTGAAGGCCGGCGTTTGCACTCTTCTGCTTATCAGCATATCCTTCTGTACAGCGTATCCCTCTGCACCGGTATTCTTCCGTGCTTCTTTATGAGATCCTGGAACTCCTCTGGAGACATGTACTGCCCTTCTCTGGATCCCGCACATCTGGATATGTTCTCTTCCATGAGCGTCCCGCCGAGATCGTTGGCACCCCATTCTATTGCTGCGCCTGCGACCTCCCTGCCGAGCTTCACCCAGCTCGCCTGGATGTTTGTGATGTACGGATAAAGCGCAACTCTTGCGAGCGCGTGCATCTTCAGGTTCTCAAGGATATCCAGAGGTGAAGATATCCTTCCAAGCGATGTGTTTCCGGGGACGAATGGTAGCAGCACGAACTCCGTGAACCCGCCGGTCTCCATCTGTATCGATCTGATCACCTCCAGATGGCTCAATCTGTCCTCAAAGCTCTCGATGTGGCCGTAGAGCATTGTGGAGGTCGTTGGTATGCCCATCGTGTGCGCAGATCTTATGATGAAAGACCATTCTCTGGTGGTGAGCTTGTCAGGACATATCATCTTTCTCACCGAATCGACCAGCAGCTCGGCTGCCGTCCCTGGCATCGAATCGAGACCAGAATCTTTCAAGGAGTGGAGCGCATCCACCACATCGACCCCGGAGCATCTCGACATGTGCATCACCTCCATGGGCGAGTACGCATGGAGGTGCAGCCGCGGGAAGTTCGATTTGAGAACCTCAAGGATCTCGCAGTAGCTCTCCACAGTGAGCCCTGGCGCCAGCCCACCCTGAAGGCATATCTCAGTGGCGCCCATCTGCTCAGCCTCCGCCGCCTTCTGAACGATCTCCTCATGTGTCAGGATGTAACCATCTCTCCTCCTGAATGCGCAGAACCTGCAGCTTCCCACGCAGATGTTGGTGAAGTTGATGTTTCTGTTTATGACGTATGTCACACTTCTCCCGCAGCAGCTCTCCTGAAGCATGCGGGAGATGGAGAATAACATCATCGGGCTCCGCCAGAGGGATCGCATCAGGTCACGATTCAGATCAGCACAATCCCTGGAATCGCTCAGGATGGCTTCACAGATGGAATCACTTGGGGACTTCATGATGCGCGTCTCCAGAGGGGGTGTTATTCTGACGCCTGTAGGCACTCAACCTCAAGAATCCTGCGCTCCCTGGGCAGCTGCGAGATCAGCCTTCCGGGGGTGTAGAGGCCACATCCTATAACAGAGCCCATGTGAGTGACAACGACGTAACCCCTTTCCACCGGCGCTCTCATCACAAGGCTCTCGCCCGCGAAGAAGCGTCTCGCCATCTCATCATCCAGATCGATGACGTTCTTTCTCGCGTATCTACCCCATAGCTGCAGCGCGTATGTTGTCGGCTTCCACGGGCTCTCGCGCATCGATATCACTCTCATTCCGATGCTCTCGCACCTGAACGGCGGGATCTCGGGAAGGCTGAACGCCCATATCATCCTCCCGCGCCTGAAGAAGCTGTAACCATCGAAAACCTCCTCTGGGATGCTGAACCTCTCCTTCCACATAGATACAACTGTCTCTTTATTCATCAGCTGAAAGCCTTCTGCGGAGCTTCGCGACAAAAAATCCCCCCGTGTTGTTCTCATGCGGATAATACCTTCTGCATTTCACAAGCTCTTCGCCGTAATCGATGCCGTTCCACGATGTAAGACCAGGGCTTGAGCGGAGACCGGGGATCGTGAAGCTCTCCAAATCAGCGAGATCGAGCACCCTGGATACGACCCCCTCGTTCTCCTCTGGTGCGAACGTGCATGTGGAGTAGACCACAACCCCTCCGGGCTCTGTGAGCTGGAGCGCCCGGCGCAGGAGCGATACCTGGAGGCTCTGCAGATCGATGCTTCTCTTCACAGAGCACTTTGCAATCACACCAGGGTACCTTCGAGCCGTGCCCTCGCTTGAGCATGGGGCATCCACAAGCGCTCTCTCGAAGGTGTACTGTGGAAAGCGTCTTCCATCATATGATGTGACAACAGCGTTGACCGCGCCCAGCCTCTCCAGGTTGGCCCTGAGCGGCACGATGCGTGCGGAGGAGCTATCGTTCGCAACCACGATCCCCCTGTTCGACATCTGCATGCTAATCTGCGCGGCCTTTCCTCCGGGAGCTGCACAGAGGTCCAGTACCCGCTCGCCGGGCTGCGGGTCGAGAACCACCGGCGGTAGCATGGATATCTCCTCCTGCACGTGGATCAGGCCCATGTGAAACTCCATCAGCCTTCCCGGTTTCTCAGTATCCAGCCTCAATCCGAGCGGATACCATTGCATTCGCTCATACCCGATCCCCAGGCGGTCCAGCCTGGAAAGCAGCTCTGGGACCGAGGTCTTCAGTGTATTTATTCTGACGGTCACCGGCAGGGGCCTGCACATGAAATCCAGGAATGCATCGAAATCAGGTATGATATCGCGGTACCTCTCCAGGTGCTCATTTCCCATGTTTGGGTTGGTGGATGCTTATCAGCAAAATATCTTGGCCTCTGAGAAAAGCGCCTTCTGCGTTAAAGATGGTACCATGAGATCTGCGGTCAGGGGGGTTTCGCGGATAGACTCCGAAAATCTATCGCCAGGCTTTCATCAGTTTGACACCCCAGCATCCGGAGTCTCATGGGGTGCGTGGATGCATGGTGTACTATGAGACAGCTGTCCAGAAGATCATCCTCGCTCAAGGTTTCCGGTGATCCGTGGGCATCTTTCGGGCACTGCTCTTATCCATTTATAGTATTCAGCATAAGTTTATATAACATTGTATATCACATAAAATCATATATGAAGTGCAATATGTCCATTGAATTTTAAATTGATTTATATGAAGTGACGCAAAGGACTATAATAAGCTGCTTGGAGAGGCACTGTTCCCGCTATGTGCTCCTGGCGAATGAATGAGTGCATCCAGCAATCAGTGCGCTTGCCCCTAAGTTGCTGAACACACAAGAGCGGGCACAAACCGTTTGGATGCGATGCCACTGAGACGAAAGTTTGATATTCAGCCGCGCCCTCATCACGCAGGGTGGTCTGATGAAGTTCAAGGAGTGGACCCGGCCGATCAGGAAGTTTGATGATATCTACTATACAATAGAGAGGATCATCTACGGAAGGGGCAAGCTGAGCGGTTTTACATCAGAGGATATCTACAACAACCTCCACGACAAGCGCTTCTTCAGGGATGCGGCAGATCTTCACAATTACCTCCTGGCCAAAGGAAAGACCTACAGGATAAGGCCCAAGGACGGTGGCTGGGAGAGGATCTGGTAGCGCTCGCCTCGCCGCATTGTTGAAGTGAGGGCATCCATAATCTTTTTGGTTTATTGTGGCAGTGGACAACGTGACATCTTCTCCCTGCCTGAAGACCGGAGTTCTCGCCCTGCTACCCTCCATCAACCAGATGCAGCCATCTCTATCCTTCCGCGATGTTGCAGTTTTGCTGAAATCACATGGGGAGGCAATTTTCCTTCTGCGGATTCAGCCTCAGATCTCCCTGAGCAGCGACTCTGCAGCCCTTTCCACGGCCTCTCTCGAGCTCAGCCTCGGCCTCCAGCCGAGCTGTCTTATCGCATCTGTTGATAGGCACATCAGCTTCACGTCTCCCTTCCAGCCCCTCCCATCGATCCCGCCTGTGAATCTGTATTGCACACCATCCAGACCCATCGCTTTGACGACTATATCAGCTATCTCTCTGACATCAACCGTGTCCTGAGAGCCTATGTTGAATATATTCACCTGATCATCTGCATGCTCGACGCAGTGGATCATCGCTTCCACGCAGTCTCTGACATCGAGATAGGACTTCCGCTGCGCTCCAGATCCCAGGATCTCGAGCTCGTTCGGGTTTGCCCTCAGCTTTCTTATGAAATCCACGATAACTCCATGGTTCCCGCGCTCTCCCACTATATTCGCGAAGCGATATATCCACGCCTGCATATCGAAAGTGTGGCAGTAAGATGATATCATCGCCTCGCATGCGAGCTTCGATGCCCCGTAGAGCGATATCGGCTTCAGCGGGCCGTAGTCCTCTGGCGTAGGTATGATCTTAGCCTCCCCATAAACAGTCGATGTCGAGGTGAACGCTATTCTCCTGACTCTCGCTCTGCGCATCGCCTCGAGAAGATTGTATGTGGTGAGGGCGTTCTGCTCGAGGTGGACCCTTGTATCAGTCTCGCCCACTGCCACAGAAGGGTTGGCAGCGAGGTGGAACACAATATCCTTGTCCTTCACGGCATCATAAACCTCAAGCCTGTCTAGCAGATCCGCCTCTATGAGCCTGAAGCGCGGATTGGATTCATGTGCCCTGAGATACTCCCGCCTCCCTGTGCTCAAATTGTCTATGACCGTGACATCATTGTTTTTTATCAGCGCATCAACCAGATGAGATCCTATGAACCCAGCACCGCCAGTTACCAGAATCGACATGTCTCTGAGTATGGGCATGATTGAAGGGTGCGTGGAAAGCATGATATAGCTTTTGGATAGCAGCATGCAAATGGGATTGAAACCCATAGCTCTGCTGATCTGAGCAGCCGGCCAGAGAATGGCGTCAATTCTTAAGGTCGCTCTCAATCCGAGATCACATTATCGATCTCCGAACCTCTGAGCCTCAGGACGTACAGCTCCTCAAAGAAGTACCTCTCCCTGGCCACGATCTCTGTGGCGAATCCCGACGCTTGGGCCAGCTCCACAACCTCTCCCAGCCCCGTGAAGGAGGAGATGAGGAGAAGTATCCTCCCCCGCGGGCTCATGATATTCCTCACGCCTCTCAGGAACCTCGCTATCACCTCTCTACCATCAGCTCCACCATCGAGAGCTGTTGACAGCCAGTAGTCATCCTCTGGAATTGAATCAATCTCCTCCTCTGCAGGCAGGTAGGGGGGGTTGAAAAGAACGAGGTCGAATCTCGCGCCTATTCCATGGAACAGATCCGCTCTGACCGCAGGTATGCCCAGAGATGCCGCTGCCCTCACAGCATGGGGATTGATATCTGTGGCCAGTATGCTTCTGACCCTGGATGCAAGAGATTTTGATATTACCCCTGAGCCGCACCCTATCTCTATGACAGTGTCATCTGCCCTCGCCTCTGAGATTGCAGCACGCATAAGAAGATACGTATCCTCTGATGGGGGGTAGACATGCGACATTATAATTCTGCCTCATATTTTCTTGGTATGAAAATATGTCCTACACAATTTTCATCACATGGATGACCCTCTGTCAGGAGCGTTTTCTGTAAGGTGTGCTTCTCCCAGTGCTCGATCTGAGCATCGGTCTGGATGCACATATAAAGCAGGCCGCAACACGACCTGTCATTCAGGTTTGCATTGTCTTTCTCCTGCACATATCCATTGCCATAAGGAATCCGCGAGCTCTCTCTGCCAGAGGATATCTATTAACAAGCGACCTGAAGCGCGCCCCGTGGTTTGGCTCGATCATGTGCGCGAGCTCATGCACTATCACGTAGTCCTCCACCCAGACCGGCATGCCTCTGAGCCGGGAGCTTATCCTTATCGTGCCGTCGGATGGTGTGCATGATCCATATCGTTTCTCCATTCTGTCTGAGTACGAGATGCTTTTCCACGACACAGCACCTCCGAGGTACTTCATGTTGAGCCGCATGGCCCTCTGCTCCAGATGAGAGTCGTCTCTCGAGCGCCTCCTCTCCACCCTGCTCCTGAACCTGGCGATGTGCGCCTCGAGATCCCTATCGGAGATATCAGCCGGAGCCAGGACTTCTATCTTGTTCCCCTTTAGCCTTATCTCAATCGTCTTCTGTCTCCGTTTCGAGCGCCTGATCTCAACATCCACCATCGATCGCCCCCACTTTGCGATATATGGGCTGTGGACTTGCATCCCCTTGGGATTCTTGCTGGATCCACCCTCCCGGCATTTGTGTGGCAGCTTCATATACCTAAAATGCTCTGCTAGGAGTTATGATCCACAGGGGCACGAGAACAAAAGGCGGCACGATGCCGCTTGAGACGCAGGAGAAGGTTGATGCCCTTCTCGATGAGTTTGTCGGCTTCGTCAACGATATCTCAGATTCAAGACACCTCCAGCGTGGGATAGCGCGATCGTCACTGCCATGCAGCATCGTGGTCGTTCTGGACCGCAGCAAGCTTCTCGTCATCGCGCAGTTCAGGCCGAACAACCTCTCATCGATGTACCTCTCAGCAGAGCACCTCGACCTCGCCGCAGACCAGGCGCTCTCCAAGGCGAGCTGGGAGTTCGGCTTCGAGGATCCTTTCCTGATTCAGTTCCCTGCGGATCTGCTCGATATGCAACCTGCGGATCGCGCAGATGCCCTCAGAAGGATTGCCGAAGAGCATGTCGATTCAGAGTTTCTCCGCTTCATGGGCATGCTAAGCATGCTCAGACTGAGGCCGGCGTTCGGACCCGCGCCATACACCCTGGAGAACAGCTGCGCGGTCCTCTCTCCCGAAGGAGGCCAGGAGGTATACGATGCGGTCTCGGCAGCGCTCGATAATCTCAGGGTTCAGCCGATAATGCTGAGAGGCATAACAGAGACAGAACTCTCCCTCAGGCAGGCATGGCGTGCGATCTGCAGCTCAAGACTGGTCATCGCAGACCTCACAGAGAGGAACGCAGATGTCATGTACGGGCTGGGGATGGCGCATGCTGTCGGAAAACCCGCTCTGATTATCCACCTGAATGGAGAACGCGTGGCGTTTCCCGGACATACGCTCCCTTACAGTCCATCTGATATGCAATCCATGAGGTCGAACCTAGAGAGGGCGCTGGATGATCTGCTGGGGTCGATCCTTGACCTATAAAAGGATCTCCGAAGCTATGCATCATAAAATCCCCCTGGGGTGGTAGTGGTAGCTTAAACCCCGCCTTTCATGGCGGAAAGGAGCACACACCACCCAGTAATACTTATTTATCTTTCTGTACAGGATATCCCCTCCTGAGATGCCTTCAGACTGGGGAGACACTCCTCTGCGGAGAAACGGTTGCAATTCGAAATGACTACAGGCATAATCAGAGCTCTCCGAATCCGCAGCAATGTAAAAGCCCTGCATGTGAGGAGATGATCCAGGCCGCTGCTCTCCGGAGCTCGGTCTTTAAAATCGATCCCAGCCGGCCTGTTGTCTCGGACACGCCGGATTCTCCGCATGGCCAGCAGGGGCAAGCTCCGGCATTCAGGCCGGAGTAGTTGACATAGAGTTATATATGTCTACCTAAATAGCGTGAAACCGGTCTCAGAGTTCCAGCTTCCAGGGGTTCCAGGAGGGGAATAGGTATTGAAAAAGATTAGGTTGGCAGTAGCAGGGGTGGGCAACTGCGCGAGCTCTCTGATCCAGGGCATTGAGTATTACAAAAACAGAAGCGCGGAGGAGTGCGTCGGCCTCATGCACTACGACATCTGCGGTTACAGGCCAGGAGATATAGATGTCGTGGCAGCTTTTGATATCGATGCCAGGAAGGTTGGTCGTGATATCAGCGAGGCCATATTTGCCAGGCCGAACTGCACGAAGGTGTTCTATCCAGATGTTCCATACAAGGGTGTTGAGGTCAGGATGGGCCCTGTGCTCGATGGCGTGGCGCCGCACATGATGGATTACCCGGAGGAAAGGACGTTCGTCGTATCCGATCAGCCGCCATGCGATGTTCGGAGGGAGCTTGAGGACAGCGGCGCTGAGATACTGATAAACTACATGCCTGTGGGATCTGAGAGAGCGACGAGGTTCTATGCGCAGGCTGCCCTGGATGCTGGCGTGGCCTTCATCAACTGCATGCCCGTCTTCATAGCATCCGACAGGGAATGGGCGATGAGGTTCCAGGAAAGGGGCATCCCTGTGGTCGGAGATGATATAAAATCGCAGATTGGTGCCACAATAGTTCACAGGACGCTGGCAAAGCTCTTCATGGATCGCGGCTGCAGACTCGACAGGACATATCAGCTCAACGTTGGAGGAAACACGGACTTCCTGAACATGCTCAGCAGGGATCGGCTGAGATCGAAGAAGATCTCAAAGACAGAGGCTGTTCAGTCTGTTCTCGATGCACCTCTCGATCCTGAGAACATACACATAGGGCCGTGTGATTACATACCATGGCAGAAGGACAACAAGATCTGCTTCCTGCGGATGGAGGGGAGGATCTTCGGGGATGTTCCCATAAATCTGGAGCTCAGGCTGTCGGTCGAGGACTCGCCCAACAGCGCAGGCTGCACAATCGATGCGATAAGGGTGTGCAAGCTGGCGATCGAGAGAGGCATCGGCGGACCCCTTCTGGAGATTTCGTCCTATACGATGAAGCACCCCCCTGTCCAGTACCCGGATGATGTGGCCAGAGAGCTCGTCGAGAGGTTCATAGCAGAGTCTAAGGGCGTGATCGAGGCAAAGGTTTAGCATTAACATGCTTTGCTAGTCCCGTCCTGGAACATGCAAAAAGGATGGCTGCAGTCGAACATGATCAGAGCTGGGTATTCAGGCACACCCATTTGATATAGAATCTGTTTATATATTCAGGCAGCAGCACGGAACTATTGGACAGAAGGTCGGTGGAATCATCATACGATTATCGACCTGAGTATGCAATGTTTATAATGGATATGGCACACTCCGGAATCGTGGAGGTATTATGATAAGGCGCATAGTTCTCGATGTGCTGAAGCCGCATAAGCCCACGATCATAGAGCTTGCGAATGTGCTCAGCAATCTCAAGGGCGTGAAGGGTGTCAACATGAGCTTATTTGAGGTGGACAGGCAAACAGAGACCGTGAAGGTCACCATCGAGGGCGACAACATAGACTACCTTGCCGTGGAGAAGCTCATCCAGGAGTTCGGCGGCGCGGTTCACAGCATCGATCAGGTCGTCGCGGGCAGGGAGATGGTGGAGGAGATCGATACCTGTCAGGAGCCCTAGGATCTCTTCTTCAGAGCCCTCGCTATGCTCCTCAGCGTCTTCGTTTTGCTGCCCTTCTTCAGAACTAGCACCCTGCCGGGCTGGTCGTACCAGCTCTTCGGATAGCACTTCTCGCGCTCCACCACAGGATCCAGGCCGAGATTCTCGGAGACACGGATTATATCCTCAAGCTTCGGGTTGCGCACCGCATCTGCTGTGGCGACCCTTCTGCCCTGATTCCTGCTCCTCTCCAGGTCAAAGTAAGCTGGCCATATTACTAGCCGGTTCTCAGGCATGTGTCTCTCTCCATTCGGTATTCACTTAAGCTTTTGGGCAATCCATAGGATGTATTCCAGCCTGAGCTCCTAATCATTCAGGCAAGGTGAGACGGAAATGTGGCGAATGATGCTGCTTTTCCTAGAAGATAACTGTGCCATTACCCACAAATAATCAGTATGCTGTGGATCCATATGCCTAAATTATGGGGAGCTTAGGTTACAGTGCATCTGTATTACAAAATGCGATCTGTAAATGGATGAGGATTCGTTTTGGATTTTGTGCTCGCATTACTGAGCATTTCACCATGAAATCAATATCCATCGACCCATTATCACACGGGGCTTGTGAGGCCACATGCTGTTCTCAATGAAGCGACTGCACGACCATGTTTTTGGGCTGATTTGAAGAAGGGCGCAGGCAGCCAGGGGCGCAGCAACATGCATCTTTATAGTGGTGGCTGTATACATCATGCCATGGAGATATGGAAGATCCTGCTGATATGTCTCCTGATGCTGCCAGCGTTCTTTGCCCTGAACTACCTGGTGGTTGTCTACATGGCGAGGAGCAGAAGGGATAGGGAGATAAGGGTTGAGAGGTTCGTCGGGGATTCAGTGGGCAGGGATTACAGGGCTCACAGATTCGTCACAAGAAGGTACAGGCCAAGGAGGAGATGAATGTGGGCAGTGGTCTCGAAATAACCGAATGGCCTGTGACATCGGCATTCAATTCGCAAACCTCATGAATCCCGATGGATCGAATGTTCTCGATCTTATTGGGCGAGCACTAACACGTTGCAGAACCGCAGAATAGAATGCATATGAAGAGGGTTCGGATCATGACCAGCGTCAAGAATGCGCCAAGGACCGCGACCACGATCAAGGTGAGATCGAAGCCGGAGTACATGATAAGCAGATCCAGGGATCCGTATCATGAGCTTATGCTGCGTTTGTTCAAGGATGAGACGACCGCGATGAGGGGCAGGAAGTTTCTGGGGATCATCGAGGAGAGGATGCGTGATGGAAATCCGCTGAAAACAGGCGAGTGGGAGAGCATGATCAGAGAGCTTGGAATAAGCAGGTCAGCATTCTATGCGATGAGGAACAAACTTCTGGGTGCAGGTCTGATCTCAATAAGAGGAGGCGAGTACAGGCTCTCAGGAGCCTTCAGCAAGGATCTCGTGGACATGGCGAGATGGTGGTGGACCGCAGTTCTTGGAAACAGCCTGGAGAACCTCTAGCTCAGGATAAAGGTTAAATTATCACGTGAGATCCTACCATCGGAGGATTTTGGTATGGACAGGTACGAGCAGGTGACCGAGCTGGCGAGAAGACGTGGCTTCATGTGGCCGTCCTTCGAGCTCTACGGTGGTGCTGCTGGCTTCTACGACTATGGTCCTCTCGGAGCCAGGCTGAAGAGGAGGATAGAGGATATCTGGAGGAGGTTCTTTGTAATAGGAGAGGGGTTCGCAGAGATCGAGTGCCCGACAATAGGCATCGAGGAGGTATTCAGGGCATCAGGCCATCTGAGCGGCTTCTCCGATCCTCTAACAGAGTGCAAGGAGTGCAAGGAGATCTACAGGGCGGATCATCTCATAAAGCACATCGTGGAGGTCCCCGACGCGCTCTCAGCGGAGGAGATATACAGAGTTATGAAGGAGAACGATATCACCTGCCCGGAGTGTGGTGGTGAACTCTCTGAGGTGTACGAGTTCAATCTGATGTTCAGAACTGCGATCGGTCCTGGCAACCGGCACCCAGGCTACCTAAGGCCTGAGACCGCGCAGGGAATGTTCATAAACTTCCAGAGGCTTCTCAGGTACTACCGTGACTCTCTGCCGTTCGGCGCTGTCCAGATCGGGAGGTCCTACAGGAATGAAATATCCCCGAGGCAGGGGGTTATAAGGCTCAGGGAGTTCAGCCAGGCAGAGGCCGAGGTCTTCATAGATCCCAGGAACAGGCGGCATCCGCGCTTCTCTGAGGTTAAAGATATCCGGCTGAGGCTTTACTCCAGAGAGGCACAGGAGCGCGGCCAGGTCGAGGAGATGACAGTCGGAGAGGCTGTGGAGCGGGGGATCATAGCACACGAGATCCTTGCATACTTCGTTGCAAGGACCTATGAGTACCTGGTGGCTGTTGGTGTTGACAGGGAGCGCCTCCGGTTCAGGCAGCACAAGGCGGATGAGATGGCGCATTACGCAGCTGACTGCTGGGATGCAGAGGTCCTGCTCGACCGTCTCGGCTGGATAGAGATCGTCGGCATAGCAGACCGCACGGACTACGATCTCAGATCACACATGGCGCTGAGCAAGGCGAATCTGAGCGTGTTCGTCCACTACCCTGAGCCTGTCAGGCGCAAAAGGGTCGCTGTAAAGCCTGATATGAAGGCGCTGGGGCCCAGATTCAAGGGCAGGGCGAAGGCGATAGCTGAGGCACTACAGGCGATGGATCTCTCGGATCTCAAAGATGATACCATAAAGGTCACAGTTGACGGCGAGACGTACGAGATTGAGAGGAGCCTTGTATCTGTGGAGGAGATCGAGGAGGAGATACGCGGCGAGGAGGTGGTGCCGCATGTCATAGAGCCCTCCTTCGGGATAGACAGGATCCTGTACACAGTGCTAGAGCATTCTTATCACGAAGAGCCTGTGGAGGGCGAGACAAGGGTGGTACTGAGGTTCCTGCCCGGCATATCCCCTGTGGATGTCGCGGTTCTCCCACTCATGGACAAGGAGGAGCTGGTCGAGCCTGCAAGGAGGCTCTTCGATGCGTTCAGAAGATGCGGCATGCTCGCGGAGTTCGACACATCCGGATCCATCGGGCGGAGGTACAGGCGAAACGATGAGATCGGGACACCGTACTGCATCACCGTCGATTACCAGACGCTTGAGGACGGAACGGTCACAGTGCGGGACAGGGACACGATGCAGCAGATCAGGATCAGAGAAGATAGAGCGGTTGGTGTCATCAGGGACCTTCTGTCCGGAGCTCTCTGCTTCTCAGAGGCCGGTGCACCTGTGAAAGCATGATGGCAGCCGAGAACTGGCGCGCATGTCTGATCAGGGAGATCAGAAGGAAGTCCATCCATCTCACCGGCCTGTCCGTGCCGATCCTCCTACTCAAGGCTGGCTGGTGCACAACGGTTGGGTTTGTCGCCACAGCACTGCTTGTTGCGGTCGTCCTGGAGGCGCTCAGGCTCAGAGGGATGATACAGCTTCCCGAAGTCAGGGAGAGCGAGCAGGGGCGTGTGGCAGGCTATTTCTTTTACATATCAGGATGTCTTTTGACTGTGATTCTTTTCAGCGAGATGATTGCAGCTCTCGCCATACTCATGCTCTGCATAGGCGACGCGGCCAGCGGCATCGTCGGATCTGTCGTCGTGGGATCAAACGTGCGTGATTCCAGCGCTCCACGGAAGAGAAAGCCGCGGGTTGTTGCAGCTGTTATGCTCGCTGTATGCGTGCTTCTGGGCGTTCTCTCCGCCGGCTTCACTCACCTTCCACCGCATGTATACCTGGCAGGTGCTGCAGGTGCGACCCTTGCTGACTCGGTGGCGATCTTCGTAAAAGGCAGGTCGGTGGATGATAACTTCACAATACCCTTAGTATCCGGCGCGTTGATGGCAGGGGCATCGATGCTCTGAGATGATGTATGCCCCAGATCCTCCTATTCGGCGGCCACCGCACCTTCGCACTTCGCGATCCCAGGTGCAGCACGATGTGGGTACTCTACCTTTCTTGAGTTGATCCCAATGGGCTGGCTTCCCCAAATGTGTTTATTTTGGACGATATCAGCCTCGAAATCGAGGCACAGAGGTCTGTTAATCTCTGTATGACGTTCTCCGTTGGGTGATGGCTACGAATCGCCTGAATCTATTGCTTTTGCGTTTATCCACACGCCATAGGTAGACTACCCACGATGTGGATATGATGAAAACCCCGCCTGCGACAGTAGATGAATACCGAAAGGCTGAAACTGCGATCGCTCGCTGCACATTCCGGCAGATTTAGATAGGTTGCCGGTCACTTAATAAAAGATGATCTGCCGGCTCAGGATTTTGATTCTTCTGCTGATCAGCATGACATCTGATTCGTCTGCTATTACAATCGCGGCTGATGATATCATGCATAAGGTGATCTCTGGGGAGTCTGTTGTTCTTGATGGTGTCACCGTCTCAGGATCCCTGAACCTCTCCGGAATAGAGCCGAAGATTGTGAGAAGGGAGTTTGTCATCACGAACTCAGAGATGGGCGATGCAGACCTCAGCGGACTGGTGTTTGAGGATGATGCGAACCTAACCGGTACAAGGATCGGCGATCTCATTTTCGCATCCGCTGTGTTCTCCCAGGGCGCGATCTTCGATCGGATCGAGGTCTCGGGCGATGCAAGCTTCGATGGTGCTCACTTCAAGGGTGATGCAAGCTTCTCCGGATCCAGGTTCTCGGGAGCTGCCGAGATGAACTTCACAGCCTTTGACGACTACGGGTACTTTGCCGAGAGCGCATTTCTTGGAGGGCTGCACATTTCAAGCTCGGCATTCCAGGGGTTTGCTGATTTTTACGGGGCCAGAATCTCCGGGGATTTCCTCTGCCTGAACACGAAGTTTGGCGACGGGGCTGGCTTCATGAGCACAGAGTTCGACGAGGACGCGAACTTTGGCATGTCGAGCTTCGCCGGATACACATCTTTTGATGGCTCTGTGTTCCGGGGTGATGCGAACTTCGCCCTTGCGAGATTTGATAAGGCTGTTTACTTTGGCGATATCACATTCGAGGGCGATGCGATCTTCGGGCTGACACAGTTCGAGGGTCTCGCAAACTTCGCAGGCACACATTTCATGGGCGATCTCAACCTGAACAGCGCACGCATCGATGCGTTTGTTCTGGATAACACAACATTCGGGAGCGCGTCAAGGATAAACCTGAAAGGCGCTGAGTTCAGAAGGATCACAGCACCATGGTCCCAAATAAAGGATCATCTCCTCTACGACGGCGCAACCTATCTCGCTCTGGTCAAGAACTACCAGGATCTGGAGTGGTTTGAGGATGCTGACGACTGCTACTACGATTACAGAAGAGAAGCACAGCGCAGAAAGCCTTTCGGCTGGGGCAGGATCATCGATTACCTCGCATGGATAACATGTGGTTACGGGGTCAGGCCGAGCTATCCCTTCGTCTGGTCGATCGTGGTGATGGCATTGTTTGGCATGGTCTTCTACCTCGGGAAGGGCATACACAGGCAGTCTGTGAAAGAAAATCCGGAGCGTCTTAAGGAGGATTTGCCGGCTGAGGGAACACCCGCATCACTCCATGAGAGCATTTACTTCAGCGCGCTGGTGTATCTCTACTCCACAAGCAGCGTGGACTTCAGGCCCTCCGGCATCTACAGGTACCTTGTGATCCTGGAAGGAGTCCTGGGGTGGTTCTTCCTTTCACTGTTTCTGGTCAGCCTGGGGAGGGTGATGATAAGGTAGTGGGCGAACAGGATATGGACTCTAGCATAACAGTGGTGCATTGGTCATCAGTTAAGGACCCGCATGCAACATAATGCGATGTATATTTAACAATTTGCAACTACAAGTATCGTGCCGCTTTATGACACCAATAGCAATAGTCACAATGATTAACTTCGATATAATACCAATGTAAAGATTGTTGATTGATTCTTTCACCGATCGGCCTTAACCGATGACACATGGATAGGTATCATTATCCTGCATCGCACATTGCTCTGGGATAAACACATCTGCGGATCCGCCCATTCAGATCATCTCACAAAGGAGGGCTACCCAGTATACTGTCAGTTCATAGATCTTCTGGGGTGCAGAGTAGCGGAAACTCCTGTCTCAGATCGGGTAGTTGACTGATGATGCCCCATTCCGCTCTAAGTCGTGTACTTCGCGTTGATGTTCACATACTCATGGGTCAGATCGCATCCGAAGCCGCGGGCGCTCGCGGATCCCGCGCCGAGGTCTAAGTGTATGAAGATCTCATCGCAGGACATGACCTTCTTCGCCTCATCCAGAACACCATCGACTATGATCCCGCGATCCACAAGCAGCACGGAGCCGCTCCTCGAACTCATTCTTAAGGATATCCTCGAGGGGTCGAACTCAGCCCCAGACCGACCGGCAGCGCACACGATCCTCCCCCAGTTCGGATCCTCGCCGTAGAGTGCTGCCTTAACGAGATTGCTCCTCGCTATGCTCTTCGCAGCCCTCCGCGCATCCTCGCTGGATGCCGCGCCTGTGACCTCAACCTCCATCGCCTTCGTCGCGCCCTCGCCGTCCCTGGCGATCATCCTGGCCAGGCTCACGCAAACATGCTCCAGAGCCTCTCTGAATGACTCTGGATTGCATTCCACCGCCCGGGTGCTGGTCAGGAGCACAGTATCGTTTGTGCTTGTGTCTCCATCGACTGTCAGCATGTTGAAGCTCACATCCACTGCGTCTTTTAAGAATCTGTAGAGATCCGGGCCTGCATCAGCATCTGTGTAGATGAACGCCAGCATCGTCGCCATATCAGGCTCTATCATGCCCGCGCCCTTGCATATCCCTCCAATGCGAAATCCATCATGCTCTACAGCGACCTCTTTGACTCTTGTATCGGTCGTCATTATCGCCTGCGCAGCCTCCCTGCTCGCGTCTGGGCCTGATCGGAGCGCTGGTGCAGCCTCATCTGCGAGCGAGGAGATCAGATCGAGATCCAGGTAGCGGCCTATGACGCCAGTCGATGCGACGCCGATCATCTCAGGGCTGCATCCAAGAATCCCAGACATTATGCCGGCCATCCTCTCCGCATCCCTGATGCCGCGCACGCCTGTGTATGCATTTGCAGACCCGCTGTTCGCGATTATACCCTCAATTCTCCCTCCGGATCTTCTTAGATGGTCGACGGTCACCTCTATCGGCGCAGCTCTTACCCTGTTTCTCGTGAAGACACCAGCTGCATATCCGGAGCATGCTATCATCGCGACGCCGTACCTCCCGCGCTTCACGCCGCAGGCCCGCACGCCCGGCACAGCACATATACCGCCATCGATCTCTTTCATGATACCTCCGCTGAGCCCAGACCGCTTATGATATCGCCGCGGGTCAATATACCCACCAGCCTGGAGCCCTCGACTACCGGAAGCCTGTTTATTCTGTGCTTCGTCATTATCGCTGCAGCTTCCTCTATAGATGCATCCGGACTTACTGTTATGGGCTTCCTGCTCATGACATCCGAGACGCGCATCTTTGTTATCTCATCCAGCGAGCGCTTCATGCGCTCCCAGCGTATCACATCTCTCACCGGGATCTCAAATATCTCGAAGGGGCTCGGAAGCCAGAGCTCTCCGCGGTCATCCTTTGTAGAGAGGATCCTCAGGAGATCTGATTCGGATACCACACCCACAAGCTCATCCCCATCGAGCACGGGCATGCCACTTATCCTGTTCTCCCTGAGAAGGCGAGCTGCCTCTGCTATCGGATCGCTCGCCTGGCAGGTGACAGGATTTCTGTTCATGATGTCCTTAACGAGCATTGTGACCTCTCCAGCCAGGGTATTTGCCAGGGTGCTGTGGCGTCTATGTGATGTTGCTCATCGTTTTATCCTGCAATCCAGGTATGAATTCAGCAACCCTGGCGATACAATCACGGAGCACCGCCTGGGAACCAGAGACCTGCTGTCTCATCCAGGCCCATCATCAGGTTCATGTTCTGGATCGCCTGGCCGGAGGCGCCCTTGACCAGGTTATCTATCGCAGATATTACAACTATGCGGTCGCTGTTCCTCTCGATCTCAAAGCCGATATCGCAGAAGTTCGAGCAGCGGACGTTGCCCAGCATCGGCACGCCATCCACAAGCCTCACGAACCTGGCGTTTCTGTAGAAATCGCTGTACAGTTTTGACACAAACTCCCTGTCCTGTATCTTATCTGAGAACGTATCCTTCACGAACACATGAGCTGTTGTCAGAATGCCGCGAACTGCCGGTATAACATGCGGCGTGAAGCTGATCCTGATATCGCTCTGGAGCCTGGAGAGCTCCTGCTTTATCTCAGGCACGTGCCTGTGGTTCGTCACCCTGTAGCACCTTATGTTCTCGGCCAGGTTCGGATAGTGGCTGGTCTCAGTTGGCTCGGCACCAGCACCTGATATCCCCGACTTGGAATCGAAGATCACGCGGTCTATCATCCCCGCCTTCGCCAATGGCGCGACAGCCAGCGTAGCGCCTGTGGGATAGCACCCCGGATTTCCCACAAGAGATGCGCCTGAAACTTCTGGGTGCAGCTCCGGCAGGCCGAAGACGGCGTCCCTCGGCGCCCTGTGCTTTATCCCGTAGGTCTTCTCGAAGACATCCACGGGCAGCCTGTAGTCGGCGCTCAGATCTATCACCTTTGCGCCGTTATCAAGCAGCTCCGGAACCCAGTCCATCGCAGTTCCATGGGGCACAGCTGTGAACACAACATCACATCTCTGGGCGATCTCGGAAGGCGATGGTGCCTCGAACCTCAGATCGAGCATGCCTCTGAGATGCTGATGGACTGAAACGACTGGCTTTCCAGCAAGCTTTCTGGATGTGACGCAGACGACATTTGCAGATGGATGCACGGAGAGAAGGCGGAGCAGCTCACCACCCGTATAGCCAGAACCGCCGACTATTCCTATGTCTATCATGCTGCGTGAGGAGCTCTCTGCTGATATAAATCTGCGGCGCTAGAATCTGCCGGAGAGCCTGAGGCTGAGCCGGCCGAGATCTCTTCCCAGCTCCTCGATCCTATCTCTGTTCTCCAGATGCGACAGCCACCGCTCAGGTATCCATGAGGTCCCGTACCGGGCGCCTGCAAGTGCTCCTGTCATCGATGCCACAGAATCTGTATCACCGCCAGCATTGACTGCCTCCACAAGAGCATCCTCCGGATCCAGGCGCACAAAGCAGTAGAACGCAGAGGGCACGGCATCATGCACAGCCGGGGATGTGCCCAGCAGCTCCAGCGCATCTGATGGATTTCTGTCGGCCTGGAGAATCACCCTCACCTCCTCCAGCTTCCTTCCGAGCTCGGGGGAGATCCTGGAGGCCATCTCGGTTGATACCTCCAGGATCCTAATGCGCGGGAGATCGAGAAGAGATAGAGCAACACCAACAGCGACCGCAACAGCTCCCGCCCTAGCTGCACGGCTTCTGTGGGTGACGATGCTCTGCAGCTCGGAGTACCTGGATACCATGCTCAGATCCCAGTGGTAGACGAGGCCGATCGGCGCAGCCCTCATCGCCGCCCCGCAGGTCTCTATACCGACACCGGCATCCTGCCAGGGCTTTCCTGAGAGCATGTTCTCTATCGCGGATCTTGTTGTGATCCCCACACCCCTGTTGAGCCTCTCGTCGAGTATCCATTTGGACCCCCATCTGATCAGATGCTCAGCAAAAACATCACCCGAGAAGCCCTGAGCCTCGATGATCGACTCCGCCAGGATCAGGGTCTCCTCAGTATCGTCTGTGTACTGGCCAGCCTGGAGCCCGTGATGGAAGTGATGCTCAGGTGCAGGAAGCATATCGACAACCCTTCCAAATGCTCGCTGTATCTCCAGAGCTGAGAAACCCTCGAGAGGCATTCCGAGAGCATCGCCGACCGCGGATCCGAGAAGTGAACCGATAAACTTATCGAGAAGATCCATGCTGTTAAATTAAAATGCAGAGGACAAAAAGCTTGGCCAGCCAGCTGCATGAGATGATGCGGCCTGCAAATCCAGATCTCTCAGATCCGGCAATGCCATCGAATGCGTCAGCTTCTCCAATCCGGTCGCCCGGGGTATGCAGGAGCGCGCCGGAGAGGCATGCAGAGCCAAACTGCACGAACCTGCGCGATAGCTGGGATCAGTTCTACCTCCGGAGTGGGAGATCGTGGGGAGGCATCACACGGGACATCCCTGAGCTTCCCTGTGGCTCAAGAGTCCTCGAGCTAGGCTGTGGGAGCGGGAAGACTCTTCGGGGGATGGTCGGCAGGGGATGGCGCATCGTGGCCATCGATGTATCCCCAGGGGCGCTCAGGCTTTCGAGATCGATTAAAGAAAATTTATTCTTCACCTTCGATAAGAGAGGTGATATCGGAAACCCATCCTCAAAAGAACTCCACGGGGATCTGGAGTTTATAGCAGCTGACGGCAGGCATCTACCGTTCAGGGATGAGGCATTCGATGCGGTCTTCGCCTTCCATGTCGTGGGGCATCTGGTCAGGCCGCAGAGATCTGTGATGGCCGGGGAGATCATACGGGTCACACGCAAGGGCGGCATGGTTTTCTTCAGGGGATTCTCGTTCGATGATCTCAGAGCTGGAGGAGAGGAGATCGAGGAGGGGACCTTCATCCGGGGGGATGGGACGGTCACGCATTACTTCACTGAGGATGAGGTTCTCGATCTCTTCAAACCGCTTCTGAATATCTCCGTCGATATCGTGAGATGGAGCATGCGGGTCGGCGGCCTGGATCTCATCAGATCCGAGATGAGAGCAGCGTTCAGAAAAGAGTGATATGTTATCACCTCCAAAACAAGAAGTGATGCTGATGGCTGCAAGGAGCAGGGTCGTCGAAGTGGCGACGCACGGGGGGTCTTGAGTGCCCGCTGACCCGCGCCTGGAGTGCGCGAGGGCGCTTTCAGATCACCCTCTCTTCCCTTTGCTGGTGCGTGCTGCGCTCCGCGCGAGGGTATCGAGAATGCAGCCCGGCGAGGTCTTCCAGTTTGAGGGGGAGGAGATCTTTGTCGAGGAGGATGAGCGGAGCAGGAGCGTTGTGGTGCAGGTTGTTCTGGCAGAGGAGAGGCTGATTGAGATGTTAAGAAGTGCAGCTGAGACTGCCGGAATCCCGAATGCGCGACCCGCTCTTGGAGATGTCCTAGATCTCGCGCGGGAGGAGCTCAGGAGAAGGTATGGGATAGAGCTCACAGTCAGAAGAGGAGGCGCGAGAGCAGAGGCGGTCGCGTATAAAATCGAGAGGTGGAGCTGGAGAGACGGGCCGCTTTAGCTGAGCGATCTCAGCATATCTCACGATCATTTGACGATTCCTGGGCGATCATGTATCTCAGTGTCAGAAATATGATAATATTGATGCCGAGAGCGGCGAGCGCGGAGAGCTGGTCCCTGTAGAAAGCGAACGTCTGTACCAAAAGTATCTGGACCAGCATGGCGTTCTTGAATCTGTAGTATGCTGCCAGACGATTGCGTCTGATCATGAGCACGCCAGATAGCACCAGGATGGATGATATTGTGGCAGCCAGGATCTCAAGCCAGCTGGCCATGCTGATGGATATCAGCCTGAGATGCAGAAAAGAGTCTGCCAGCTCGATCACGACCAGCAGTGTGGCCTCGAACAGGGTCACTACAGACTGTATGATGAATAACGCGATTACCGCATTCACGAACCACCTTCTGCTGACAAGCCAGTGGTAAACACTCCTCGCCCCCTCCCTGCATCTTGTATAAATTCCGGGATCTGGCGCCGGGATGCACTCCATCCCTGCCAGCATATCCTTGAACACCCTGACCAGGGGATCATGCGGGTCGCACCCGTCGAGGAGCTCAAGCGCCCTCTTTCTCTCCTGGATATCGAGATCTTTGATGACCGCATCCTTGACCAGCTCGAGGGCGTTTAAAAGACGCTCCTCGTGCGTCAGCTGCTCACCATTTATCATCTGGAATAAGATGTACAAGAGCACGAATGTTATGTAGATCAGCGCCACAGTTGGCTGGAAGAAATAGTTATTGTCCATCGTCACGAACTTCCCGAGCTCATCTATGAACGCGCCGAAACCGATTCCGCCGATAACAGCAGCGAGATCCGAGGAGTATCTGTCTATGAATGCAAGAAGTATAACAATCGAGAGGATCATCAGGGCTCCGCCGAGGAGCACATGTGCTATGTGAAGTCCGCGTATTGCGAGCTGCGGATAGCCGGTGGCATGCAGGATGAACCTTATGCATAAGATGGTCGCCACAGAGGTTACCATGAAGAGCTCGAGCCGTTTATCTGCCTCCGCGCTTCTTATGAGATGCTTTGGGACCAGCGATGACGGCCTCAAGTCCATAAATGCTCGCAGCACTCCATCTGGCGAACGTTTATCTGCCAGAGGTCACTCAGTGGAACCATCGTCATGATAAAGGTTCTGATGATATGAGATCACCATGCGAGGAGATTGTGTGGGAGGTTCTCCCTGGAATACGGGCCACGATAGCACAGGAGCTGGTAAGGAGAGGGGTGTCCCAGAGAGAGGTATCACGGCTGATGGATGTCACACCTGCGGCAGTCTCGCAGTATGTCTCCGGAAAGAGAGGCTATAACATAGTGTTCAGAGATGACATCAGGAAGGAGATAGCCAGGCTTGCGGAGGATCTTATGAACGGATGCGCTGTTGACCTCATAGAGAGGATATGCGAGATATGCAAGAAAGCGCGTGGAGAGGAGCTCTGTCCTGTGGAGATAGGGGAGAAGCAGCAGACCGGTCTGCCGATATAGATCTTACTGAACTTGCCTCGAAATACCAGATGCATTCGACACATAAGTGGCAGCAGATGCACTGCAGTCGATTGCTGGATTGCGTAATCGATTCCTTGAGATAAGCAGCATGCAGCTCATGAGTCTCAGCTTGGAGATTCTGGGGTGATGTATCAAAGCGGCATCACGTCATGTGTTCGAATCACTGAATGGGCTATCAGAATCAGCGTGCATGCAACATAATGCCGCATGAACTCAAAGTGGCGTGAAAACCCTTATATACTGGCGGATTGTTCGAGAGTGATATCCGCATGAGGGTCGGGTGGCCCTTGGCGCATGAACTGATGTTCGAACGCGCTGTGCGCGTGAGTCGGTCTCTAGCGAGGCCTTGCGGAGGATTTGGATGAAGATTATCAAGAAAACTAACCCGAGACTGGTCCGTCTCATCAGCGATCTCAAGGCTGCCTCACGTGAGAGCAAGGCCGCTATCTGGCGTGATGTGGCCGAGAGGCTTGAGAAGCCGAGGCGAAACTACGCCGCGGTCAACCTGAGCAAGATCAACAGGTACACTGGAGATGATGACACGGTGCTGGTCGCTGGAAAGGTCCTTGGGGCCGGAGAGATAGATCACAGGGTAACAGTTGCGGCGCTTGGTTTCAGCGAGCAGGCAGCGTCGAAGATAGTATCCGCGGGTGGAAGATGCATGAAGATAGAGGAGCTCATAAAGCTCCATCCGAAGGGGACTGGCATAAAGATTCTGAGGTGAGTGCGATGATCTTCGATGCGACCGGTCTGGTTATGGGCCGTCTGGCCAGCATAACCGCGAAGTGTCTTCTCCAGGGGGAGGAGGTAAGGATAGTAAACGCTGAGAAGGCCATAATCTCCGGAAGTAAGGAGTCGGTCCTCCGCGAGTATCGCGAGATGCTGGAGAAGGGCACCCGTGAGAAGGGGCCGTACTTCCCGAAGCGCCCTGATCGCATCCTGAAAAGGACTGTGAGGGGCATGCTTCCCTACAAGACCAGCAGGGGTAGAGAGGCGATGGCTCGCCTCAGGGTCTACGTGGGCGTACCTCCAGACCTGAGCGGCATGGCCTTTGAGCAGCCGGATGGAGCCAAGGTGAAGCGAACCACAAGCTACATTGAGCTTGGCGAGCTGAGCAGGATGCTCGGCTCTAAGTTCTAGGGAGGATCTTCATGAAGGTGGTCAACTCCTCAGGAAAGAAGAAGACTGCGATCGCCAGGGCGACATTCAAGGAGGGCAGGGGCAGAATCCGCATTAACAATGTGCCGCTCGAGATCGTCGAGCCTGCCCTGGCCCGGCTGAAGATGATGGAGCCGATAATCATGGCGACAGAGGCGTTTTCGAGCGTTGATGTCGACGTCTCGGTGAGGGGCGGTGGTGTCATGGGTCAGGCGGATGCCGTCAGGACAGCCCTGGCCAGGGGCATAATTGAGTGGACTGGTGATGCCGCTCTGAAGGAGGCATATGCCGAGTACGACAGAAACCTTCTTGTAAGCGATCACAGACAGAAGGAGAAGAAGAAGTTTGGCGGACTTGGCGCCAGAGCGAAGTACCAGAAGTCCTACAGGTGAGGTGCCTTGATCCCGGTAAGATGCTTCTCCTGTGGGAAGGTCATCTCCAGCGTGTGGGAAGAGTACAGGGAGCGGATCAAATCCGAACCACCTGGAAAGGTGATGGACGACCTTGGGATAGAGAGGTACTGCTGCAGGCGGATGCTTCTCTCCCACGTCGAGGTCGTGGATATGCTCCGCAGGTACCAGTAGAGATAAAGGGGGTTGTAGGGTAGCCTGGTCCATCCTACAGCGTTCGGGACGCTGTGACCTGAGTTCGAATCTCAGCAACCCCATCATACTCTTCCTTTTGAGGTGGCTATTTGAAGGGCGAGAAATATACTCGATTTGAGCGAGCCAGGATAGTGGGAGCACGTGCTCTGCAGATTTTCATGGGAGCCCCAGTGTTAATAAGGACGGAATCCATAGACCCTCTCGAAATAGCTCTTGAAGAGATGAGGTTGGGTGTTATACCCATAACCGTTAAACGTGATCGCAAAAGGTAGGTGAATTGATTGGTTGAAGAAGAGGTGATAACCGTCGAGGGCGATTATGAGACCCTGATCCCCATAGACGAGTATCTTGCTGCTGGTGTTCACATCGGAACGCAGCAGAAGACCAGAGACATGATGAAGTACATCTACAGGGTCAGAACAGATGGTCTTTACGTTCTTGATGTTCAGGCGACAGACAAGAGAATAAGGCTTGCAGGAAAGTTTCTGGCGAACTATGAGCCCTCGAAGATACTTGTCGTCTCTGCCAGGCAGTACGGCCAGAGGCCCGCCACAATGTTCGCGAAGGCTGTAGGTGCCAGGGCGAACGTCGGGAGGTTTATACCGAATACTCTGACAAATCCATCGTTCGCGGGGTATATAGAGCCCGATGTGCTTTTAGTAACAGATCCGGCCGGTGATGGTCAGGCTGTCAAGGAAGCTGTGGATATCGGCATACCTGTGGTAGCGCTCTGCGACACCAACAACATGACATCAAATGTTGATCTGGTGATACCCACAAACAACAAGGGCAGGAAGGCGCTGACGCTGATCTACTGGCTCCTTGCGAGGCAGGTCCTGCGCGAGCGCGGCGAGGAGGACAGGTTCAAGTACACCGTATCGGACTTCGAGATGGAGTTCTAGAGATGAGATCACCAGCTGCTGCCGGTATGTTCTACCCGGCAAGGGCCGAGGCGCTGCTCGCAGAGCTCAGCTCTGCATTTCGCGGGCTGAAGCGCGAGCCCATGCCAGTTATCGGCGCAGTGGTGCCACATGCCGGCTACATCTACTCAGGCTCTGTTGCAGCCGAGGTGTACGCGAGGCTTCCAGAGCGTGAGACGTATGTCCTGATAGGCCCGAACCACACAGGCCTCGGGCTACCTGTGGCCGTGAGCAGAGAGACCTGGAGAACCCCGCTGGGCAGTGTTCCCGTGGATCTTGAGCTCGCCGATGCCCTTGAGGGGTCAATAGTTGCGCCTGATGAAATGGCACACATGGAGGAGCACTCGATAGAGGTTCAGCTGCCGTTTCTCCAGAGGTGCTTCTCGGGCTTCAGGATACTTCCGATCTGCATGGGCATGCAGGATCAGGAAACAGCAATCGAGGTCGGTGAGGCTGTGGCGGAAGCGGTCATGCGGCTCGGGAGGAGCTGCACTGTGATAGCGTCCAGCGATCTCACGCATTATCTCAGACATGAGACCGCGAGGCAGCTGGATACATCGATACTGGAGTCAGTAATACGAATGGACA
The DNA here is from genome assembly GCF_026419855.1 of Methanothrix sp. GTDB lineage: Archaea > Halobacteriota > Methanosarcinia > Methanotrichales > Methanotrichaceae > Methanothrix_B. The sequence goes on along the minus strand of NZ_JAOAKP010000001.1, from coordinate 19,336 downwards.
TCGATGGTCTGTATTCAAAGATTGAGATGCTCGATTCCAGGTATTATGGACATGGTGTTTGCGGCTACGGGCCCATGGCAGCGACGATAACAGCCTCCAGGCGTCTGGGCGCGAGCATGGGGAAGCTTCTGCGCTATGCGACCAGTGGAGATGTGACAGGTGACCGCGGCCAGGTTGTGGGTTATGGGGCTGTGATATTCACCTAGGAGGAGTATGACAGCGGCATCCGCCCCCGGAAAGGTCATACTCTTCGGGGAGCATGCTGTTGTATCAGGCGCTCCCGCGCTGGGCACTGCGATAGATCTGCGCGCCAGGGTCTCTGTTGAGGATCTCCCCGGAAGGACGGAGATCGACGTACGGGGACTGGGGCTTAGGCTCTCCGGATTCTCGATCGATTCTGATGGCAGGGTCGTATCTCTCGGAAGCTCCGAGGAGGCTGCCGCTGCTGCCAGGTATGTATCTGCTGTCGTGAAGACGCTTGGTGCTAGAGATGTGAGGATCACGGTCTCTTCTGATATACCTGTGGCATCAGGTCTCGGCTCCTCTGCTGCGATAGTCGTTGCGACGCTGGCCGCTCTGAGCCACCACATGGGCATCGCTATGGATGTAAGGAGCATCGCATCGGAGGCCCACAGGATCGAGAAGGCGGTCCAGAGGGGCCTGGGGAGCCCGATGGACACAGCGCTTGCTGCATACGGCGGATACATACAGATCTCAGATGGTGTCACGCCACTTGATCTGCCTCCGCTGGATCTTGTTGTTGGCTGCACATCAGTTCCACACGATACAAGAGCAGAGGTCGCGCGGGTACAGGAGCTTAAGTCGAGGTATCCGGAGATCGTTGACCCGATATTCAAGGCCATAGGCGTGATATCCAGAAGGGCTGTGATGTGCATAAAGAACCTGGAGCTCGATGAGCTGGGGAGGCTCATGAACATAAATCATGGTCTCCTTGAGGCGATCGGGGTGGGGACGAGGGAGCTGAGCGAGCTCGTCTACGCTGCGCGGGGCGCTGGAATGGCGCTGGGAGCAAAGCTGACGGGTGCCGGTGGAGGTGGCTGCATGATAGCCCTTCCAAGAGAGGGTGAGACCTCGAAAACAATCACCGCGATATCCCAGGCGAGGGGCAGGGCATTTGCGGTCAAAACCGGATGCGGCGGTGTTGCTGTAGAATAATTATGCTGAAGATACTGAAGCTGGGCGGGAGCATAATAACGGATAAGAGCAGGCTGGCCACCGCCAGGCTGGACCAGATATCTAGGATTGCTCATGAGCTGTCGGGGATCGAGGATCTGATAGTTGTGCATGGCGCTGGATCCTTCGGCCACATTCACGCGAGAAACTTCGGGCTTCCTGAAAGGTTCAGCGTGGAGGGGCTGCTCAAAACACATCTCTCTGTCTCTGAACTCAATAGAATTGTTGTCGAGGCGCTGCATGATGCCGGAGTCGATGCGCTGCCTGTGCATCCACTGAGCTCATTGGTTCTCAGGGATGGCAGGATTCATCTCATGAGCACAGAGGTGATCACAGAGATGCTCAGGCGCAACGTGACCCCTGTGCTCCATGGCGATGTCGCGATGGATCTGTCCAGAGGCGCTGGCATAGTCTCCGGGGACCAGCTGGTATCGTATCTTGCGAGATCTCTTAGAGCCGGGATGGTCGCAATGGGCGCTGATGTGGATGGCGTCATGATTGATGGAGAAGTTCTCAGCCACATAACACCTGAGAGCATGCATTCCATCGAATCTCATCTTCATCCGGCAAAGGGAGTTGATGTGACAGGTGGCATGCGTGGGAAGCTCGCAGAGCTTGTGGAGCTTGCTGCGATCGGTATAGACTCCAGGATCTTCAACGCAGGCGTGGCCGGAAATGTCAGACGAGCGCTGCTGGGAGAGCATCTCGGCACCCTGATCACAGGTGGAGAGCATGGAAACCGTCCGCAGGAAGCTTGAGCACATAGAGATATGCCTGGAGAAGCAGGTGATCTCAAAATACAGAGCATTTGACGATCTGATCCTCCTGCACAGAGCCCTGCCTGAGATCGATGAATCTGATGTGAGCACAGAATGCACATTTCTCGACAGGAGACTCTCCGCGCCGTTAATGATCAGCGCCATGACGGGTGGCCATCCGGACGCGAGGGAGATCAACGCGAACCTCGCCATCGCGGCTCAGGAGACCGGCATTGCGATCGGAGTCGGATCACAGCGTGCTGCGCTTGAGCACCCAGATCTTGAGGATACCTTCTCAGTTGTCAGAGAGCTTGCTCCCGATGTGCCTGTGGTGGGGAACATAGGAGCTGTTCAGCTGCGCAGATATGGACCTGAGGTCCTGGACAGGGTTGCGGAGATGGTGGATGCAGATGCGGTGGCTGTTCATCTCAACTTTCTCCAGGAGTCGATACAGCCAGAGGGAGAGAAGCATGCGGCAGGTGTTATCGAATCTCTGAGAGAGGCGAGATTCAGGCTGCCCATAATCGTCAAGGAGACAGGTTGCGGGATTCCGTTCGAGGATGCGAGGGTGCTCGTCGATTCCGGCATCCGGATCATAGATGTCGCCGGCGCCGGAGGGACGTCCTGGTCGATGGTTGAGGCGTACAGGGCGGAGCTCAGAGAGGATATGGAGTCCAAGGAGATCGGCATGCTCTTCGCAGAATGGGGGATACCGACTCCGGTATCGGTGATAGAGTGCTCACGCGCAGGAGCTCAGGTGATATCTTCTGGGGGCGTGAGGAGCGGCATCGATGTGGCGAGGAGCATCGCACTGGGCGCGTTCATGGCCGGCGCAGCGCTTCCCCTGCTCGCACCCGCGACTAGAGGCAGCGCCGATGTCGTCAGAGTTCTTCAGAGATTCGTGAGAGAGCTCAGGATATCGATGTTTCTCACCGGATCGAGGAGCATCCAGGAGCTGGGCAGGGTCCCTGTGATAATAACCGGCAGGACCCGGGAGATCCTGGAGCAGCGGGGCATCGATACAAAGATTTTTTCTTCAAAAAGGTAAAAGAGAGTGTGAAGATGAGCAGCATAGGAATAATGGCAGTCGGCGGATACGACGAGATCGGAAGAAACATGACTGCCATCAGAGTCGACAATGACATAATAATAATGGATATGGGGATTCGCCTGGACAGGGTCCAGATACATGAGGACACAGATGTGGAGTCGCTTCACTCCTCGGATCTCATAGCGATGGGCGCAATACCTGATGACAGCGTTCTGAACGGAGTTGCATCGAAGGTCAAAGCAATCGTGTGCACTCATGGACACCTGGATCACATAGGCGCGGTATCGAAACTGGCTCACAAATACCGCGCGCCAATCATAGCCACTCCTTTCACAGCCGACCTCGTGAACCAGGAGATAAAGGCGGAGAGGATATTCAGGGTGAACAACGAGGTCATCAGCCTGAAGGCAGGAGAGAGGCACCAGGTGACTCCGGATATAGAGCTGGAGTTCATCAGGGTCCAGCACAGCATAGTGGACTGCGTCTTCGCCGCGCTCCACACAAAGCACGGAACAATACTTTACGCAAACGACTTCAAGATCGACAGGAGCCCGACTCTGGGAGAGCCCCCGGATTTCCCCAGGCTCAGACAGCTCGGAAGGGAGGGCGTTCTGGCGCTGATAACAGAGACGACAAACGCGGGGGTCTCAGGGAAGACACCGTCGGAGCAGATCGCCAAGGACCTCGTCTGGGATGTGCTTATGGGAACAGAGGAGACAGAGTCGGGGATACTGGTGACCACATTCTCGTCGCATATCGCCAGGATAAAGGCCATAATAGAAGCAGCTCGCAAAATGGGCCGCAAGCCCATCCTTCTGGGAAGAAGCATGGAGAAGTACTGGGGGACTGCTGTAAGAACAGGGTACGCAGAGCGCGGAAACGGGCTGGCCGTATGCGGCAGGCGCAAGGCAGTCGATAAAGCGCTGAAGAGGATAATGGTCGAGGGGAAGGACAAGTACCTGCCCATAATGACAGGCCATCAGGGCGAGCCAGGGGCGATACTTAGCAGGATTGCAAACGGGGAGACGGAGTTCAGGGTGGAATCTGGAGATAGGGTCATATTCAGTGCTGGTATAATACCACAGCCCCTCAACATGTCCAACCGTCACACGGTTGAGACGAAGCTGAGGATGAAGGGCGCCAGGATATACGATAACGTGCATGTCTCAGGGCATGCATGCAGGGAGGACCACTGGGAGCTGCTGCGGATGATAAACCCGGAGCATGTGATACCCAGCCACGGCAACCTCAACAGCCACGGGCAGTACCTCATGCTGGCCGAGGATACGGGCTACAAGCTGGGATACTCGATACATCTCCTTAGGAACGGGCAGGAGCTGCTCCTCGGGTGAGATTAAAAGAGGTCGAAGATCATGAAAACCTTGGAGGGAGGAGATCTGGAGGCAGAGCTCAGGAGGCGTGCGGATCTGATATCAAGAGCAATAGACGAGCTCCTGCCTGTCTCCAGACCTGAAGGGTTATACGACGCAGCCAGGCACCTGCTGGGAGCTGGCGGAAAGCGGCTCAGGCCATCGCTGCTTCTCATAGCTGGAGAGTCAGTGGGGTGTGAGGCTGCGCGCCTGGTTCCGGCTGCTGTTGCCATAGAACTGGTTCATAACTTCACACTCATACACGACGACATAATGGATAACGCCTCTCTGAGGCGCGGCAAGCCTGCGGTCCATGTGATCTGGGGGACATCCGGGGCTATACTCGCAGGCGATACGCTCTACTCGAAGGCATTTGAGATGCTCTCCAGGGTGGACGCGCCACCTGAGAGGGTGCTCGCTGCCATGGATATGCTCGCGAGAACATGCACCTCGATATGCGAGGGCCAGTGGCAGGACCTGGAGTTCGAGCGCGTGGAGAGTGTAACAGAAAAAGAGTACCTCGAGATGATCGAGAAGAAGACAGGGGTGCTGTACGGCGCCTCTGCATGGATCGGTGCGACTCTTGGCGGAGCCCCGCCTGAGGTGGCAGGGGGTCTCGAGGAGTTCGGCAGGCTCACAGGCATGGGGTTTCAGATACACGACGACATACTCGATCTGACAGTGCCTGAGGACATCCTGGGAAAGAGGCTTGGTGGGGACATCCTGGAGGGGAAGAAGACGATGATAATAATAGATGCTCTCTCCAAGGGTGTGAGGCTCGAGATATTCGGGAAGGGCCAGGCCAGCCAGGATCAGCTGAGGGAGGCCATCTCAGCCCTGAGGAGATGTGGATCTATAGATTATGCAAGGCTACGGGCGGAGGAGTTCGTCGAGAGGGGAAAGCGTGCACTCGATGTGCTGGAGGATTCTCCTGCGAAAAGGCTGCTTCTGGAGCTCGCAGATTACATGATACGCAGGGGCTATTGAATGGGGGTTCATGGCGCAAACTCTTCATGCTGGAGCAACCCACCGGAAGGTAGCGCTTTGTTATTGAATCCGTGAAAGCTTTTACGTGCCTCGAGACATTTGATGTGGCTTTAAGCTCAGAAGCTCTGCCTCTCATGTGGATGTGATATGAGATGAACGTTCGTGAAATGAGCATGGATGAATGTGAGGACCTGCTAAGGAGATGCAGGTACGGCCGGCTTGCGCTCTCATACGAGGACCGCCCGTACGTGATACCGATGTCATACGTTTATGCGGATAAAACTGTGATCCTCCACTCCAGGCCGTCGGGAAAGAAGATCGGGATCGTGAGAAGAAACAGCAATGTCTGCTTCGAGGTGGATGAGCTCGAGGGTCAGAGGTGGAGGAGCGTCATAGTGTATGGAAAAGCCCAGCTCTCAGGGTCGCAGGAGTCCAAGCGGAGGATGTTCGATGCATTCGTGAGGAGCGGGATCGGGGGGCATGGCGGAAAGATGTTCACCTGGGAGATGCTCGAGCGTATGGATATGTGCGTGTGGGAGATAAAGGCGTTTGAGATAACCGGAAGGGAAGGGATCTGGTAGAGGTATGGTGAGCTGGGCCGAGAAGTACAGGCCCAGGAGCCTTGATGGCATACTGGGCAACGCAAAGGCGGTAGCCGAGATCAGGGCGTGGGCCCGGGCCTGGGATGAGGGAAGGCCGGAGGTGAAGTGCCTGATCCTCTACGGGCCTCCAGGGGTTGGGAAGACATCTGCGGCTCTAGCGCTGGCATCGGAGATGGGCTGGGACCACATAGAGCTCAATGCCAGCGATCAGCGGACAGCGGAGATAATAAAGAGCGTTGCGGGTCCGGCATCGCAGGTGAGCACGTTCTCCGGCAGAAGAAGGCTCGTGATACTTGATGAGGCCGACAACCTGCACGGCACATACGACAGGGGTGGTGCAGCAGCGATTCTTAAAGTGATAAAGGATGCGACACAGCCTGTGGTCCTCATAGCAAACGAGTACTACAATATAGAGAAGCCGCTCAGGGATGCTTGCCAGGGGGTTCAGTTCAGGCAGATCAGAGCGCAGACCATAGCATCGCTCCTCAGGGAGATCTGCAGGAGTGAGGGAATAGAATGCGAGCCGGATGCGATAATGCGTATAGCAGAGATGTCCGGTGGCGATCTGCGCAGCGCGATAAACGATCTCGAGGCTGCGGCACGTGGTCTGAAGCACCTGCGACTGGAGGACGTGGCGACCTCTGAGAGGGATGTCAGGGCTTCGATATTCAAGGTCCTAGACTCTATATTCAAGGGGGAGGACGCAAGGAGCGCGCTTGAGGCCACGTACCAGCTGGATGAGAGCCCCGAGGACCTCATACACTGGATCGACGAGAACCTGCCTGTTGTGTACAGGGATCGAGAGCTTGCAAAGGGCTTTGAATGTTTATCGAGAGCGGACATCTTCCTGGGGAGGGTTAAGAAAAGGCAGAACTACACCCTCTGGAGGTACGCCGCATTCCTGATGACCGGTGGAGTTAGAGCGGTCAGCTCGAAGGTGCGAAAGGGCTACATCCAGTTCAGGCCGCCAAGCCTCTGGAAGAGGCTGGGTCAGACCAGGAAGGCAAGATCTGTAAGGGATTCTGCTGCCAGGAAGATAGCGGCTCACTGTCACGTCAGCACATCATATGCCAGATCTGAGCTTCTCCACTTCATCGGGGCTCTGCTGAAGAGCAAGAATATCGGGGCGGCGGTTGCAGCAACCCTCGGTCTGAACATTGAGGAGATCGCGATGCTGACCGGGAGCGCTCCATCCACTAAGAAGGTGCAGACTCTCTTCGAGGACGCGCAAAAGATGATAGAGTCTGAGCGTATCGCCATGATAGATCGCGGCCTTAAAATTATGGGGGGAGATAAAGAAAAGCCGGAAGAGGTAGCTGCGAAGGAGACGGGCAAAGAGATTGTTCAGGAGAAGAGTCAGAGGTCGCTCTTCGACTTCTAGGCGCATGGGATCCAGTCGACCCTGCTGGGTTTTCCGGATCGATTGCCCAGGTCCACGTATTTCTTCACGGAGAATGCACCAGTGAGCTCCTCGACAGATCTGCTCAGCTCAACAGCACGCTTGTCGTTTCTATGACTTGTCATCCATGCTATTCGCCCGCTGCCTATGAACGTGGCGTCCATCACTGCCTGGAGGCTCTCATTGCTGACAGCTCCTGTGGTTCTGATCTCGGTGCTCCGGTGTATCAGCTCAGAGGCTGTGTAGACCTCTGTGAGAGCAGATCCGGCATCGTAGTTTATGACGCAGATCCTGTTCGACCACTTTCTGTTATAGCTGCCTCCGCCATACGACACAGGGAAGTACTCGAACTCCGCATCCTGTGTGAAGTTTATGGTGTTTTTTATAACATCGAGCTCGAACGCACTTCTCTCGCGGAACCTTCCACTGCCTATGATCTTCTCTGCGAACTTCTGGCCCTCGGCACCAGCCGCGGTCTGCCCCAGCAGCTCGGTATCACGGTAGCCTGTGCCCAGGTTTAGCGCACCATTGAACACATAGTCCGCAGCCAATGCAGCCCCGATCAGCATCACGCACAGGGCAGCAAACCAGGCGACCCATCTGAGATCCAAATCTCTCCCTGCACGAGGCTGTATTCTGGACCATAAAAAGGTGTCGAACCCGATCGAAGCTGAAAGGGCCTGAGCGCGAGCTGGTGATCGATCAGCTTCCCATCAAGCAGCCCAGAAGAGGGGCTGTGTTGCCTTCTCGGATTTAGGGGTGCACGACAAAAGACCACTATAAAACTAAGGCGCAGCCCACCGTGAATGCCCATATGAGTTGGGAAAAGCGGGCGTGGAGGGATTCGAACCCCCGGCTTACAGCTTAGGAGGCTGCCGCCATATCCTTGCTAGCTAAACAGCTTCTAGGGAACAAGGCCACAGGCCAGTGCTCCTGGCTAGGCCACACGCCCATTCCGGTTACCCTACTGCCAATCTCGTATATCAAATTTTCCCATATCAGCGGGTGTATTCGGTCCTGAAACATTTGAGCGGTGTTTGAGGGTTGTGGGCACAAATTGCTGAACGGTCTCTCGGGATTCAGCATCTGCATGAGCATGATCCTGCATGAGCACACCATGCGCAGCCCGCAATTATCAATCCGTTGAAGAGGCAAGTTTTATAATGCATATTCATGTGAATATCTCATATGGTTTCCGTCGCTGCTCTTCTGCAGAAGGCTGAGGAGAGGTACCTCGATGGATCTTACGAGGAGGCCATAGAGTACTACGACAGGGTGCTGGAGATCGATCCTGGGAATACTGCGGCATGGTGTGGGAAGGGAATGGCCTGCTTCTGCCTTTCCCGCTATGAGGATGCCCTTGAGTGCTACAGCAGGGCGATCGAGGCTGATCCAGGGTGCGTGCAGGCCTGGGAGAGCCGCGCAGAGGTGCTCTTCATCCTGGGAAGATGCGACGATGCCATCTCCTCTTACCAGGAGGCCATAGACAGGGATCCTTCATATGCGCTCGCGTGGATCGAGAGGTGCATCGATTCCAGGCCGGATGATGCGGAGAGCTGGAGGCAGAAGGGGCTGGCGCTTCTCTCCATGGGGCGGTACGAGGAGGCGATCGAGGCATACCGCGTGGCCCTGGATATCGACCCATCACAGGCCAGGGACTGGTGCATCCTCGGGGAGACTTTCCAGACAATTGGGAGGCACAGCGAGGCCCTCGAGTGCTTTGAGAGAGCTCTTGAGCTCAGCCCATCAGATTCAGCGTGCTGGATCAGGATGGGCGAGTCGATGCACAGCACTGGCAGGTACGACGAGGCCTTGGACTGCTACGAGAAGGCTCTCAGGCTCGACCCAGGATCTGTTCAGGCATGGCATGGGAAGGGCCTCGCTTACAGAGCCATGGGAATGGCATCAAAGGCAATGGAGGCATTCGACTCAGCGCTCTCACTTGACCCAGAGCATGCTCAATCCTGGTACGCGAAGGGCATAACATTCAGGGCCATCGGTCTCTATGAGGATGCGCTGGAATGCTTTGATCGCGTTCTCAGCATCGATCCCGAGAATGTCTCTGCACTGAAGAGCCGCGCCTGGTCCCTCTACAACCTCGGCCGGTACGATGAGGCGCTCAGAGCATGCGAGGATGCGATATCTGTTAACCCCTTGGACGAGGACGCATGGTACAACAGGGGTATCGTGCTCAAGGCACTGGGAAGGTACACGGAGAGCGACATGTCGTTCATAAGAGCCCGCGAGATCAGGGTCATGAGGCTCTCAAAGAGCCGCATGCCTGAATGAGAGCCAGGGGACAGCAAACCGTCTTTGACACAAAACGTCACTGCAGCCTGAGATCGGCCAGAACTCAAAGCGCCCCGAGCATCATGTTCTGAACCTGAGCTTCATGTAGTATATCCCGGCATCGTTGACCTTTTCCACCTCGAACCCCATCTTCTCGAAGAGCCTGAAAACGCGATTGTTTTCCGCAAGAACCTCTGCGGTGAACCCGAGAAGGCCACTCCTCCTTGCAAGCTGCGTCAGGTACGATAAAAGCTCGCTCCCCACACCCTGGTTCTGGTAGTCATCTCTGACAGCGAGCGCGATATCTGCAGTATACCTATCTCTGTTGACCTCATACTGGCCTATTCCGATCACCACATCCCTCTCTTTGCCCGGGAGCGTGGCAAGTATCACCATTCTGTTTGTGTAGTCGATCATGGTGAGCTTCTGGAGCAGATCGCGCGGGATCTCTCTTCTCATGGAGATGAACCGCTGGTACCTGCTCTCCTCTGAGAGTGAATAAAAGAAGTCCTTCAGCAGGGGCTCGTCGCTGATCCTCACAGGGCGCATCAGGATCTCCAGGCCTGTCTTAGTTACCCTGTGGACCTCAAGGTGCTCCGGATAGATCCCCTGCCATCCCGGGAGAACGATCTGGTCCCTGTAGAGTATGTTCATCCGTTTCGCCTCTTCGATCAGCCACGCCCGGAACTTCGGATGCGCCACAGCTATCAGGGCCATCGCTCTCTCCCGCAGGTTTCTGCCATGCAGGTAAGCTATCCCATACTCGGTCACAACGTATCTTACATCGCCTCTTGTCAGCGTCACGCCGGCACAGCTCCTCAGACATGGCACTATTCTGGACACACTCCCATCCTTTGCAGTGGATGGAAGAGTGAGAACAGTTTTGCCGCCCGGAGCCATTGCCGCGCCCCTCATGAAGTCAGCCTGGCCGCCTATTCCGCTGTACAGCGTGCCTCCAAGAGACTCAGCCGTGGCCTGTCCTGTGAGATCGATTTCAAGCGCGCTGTTTATAGCGACCATGTTCCTCTGTTTTGCGATGACCAGAGGATTGTTGGTGTAATCGATCTGTCTGAACTCTACATCCGGGTTTCTGTCCAGATACCTGTACGTCTCTCTTCTGGCCATGCAGAAGGTGGCCACAGTCTTCCCTGTATCAAGGGTTTTCATGCTGTTGTCAACAGCGCCGCTCTTCATGAGCTCAACAATGCCATCTGTGAGGAGCTCTGTGTGAACTCCAAGATGCTTTTTGTCACGAAGGTTTGAGAGAACAGCATTCGGTATGCTTCCATAGCCTACCTGTATCGTGGACCCGTCCTCCACGATTCTCGCAACATACTTCCCTATCTGCTGCGCGAGCTCTGTCGGCACGCTCTCAACGTACTCCAGAAGGGGCTCCTCATGGTAAACAACATAATCGACATCCTTTATATTGATGAGAGTGTCACCGTGGACATACGGCATCTGGGGATTTACCTGGACGACAACCCTGGATGCGTTCTCGATCACAGCCTTTATTATGTCCACACTTATTCCAAGGCTCATATCTCCGTTCTCGTCCGGAGGTGTGGCCTGTATGAGGGCCATATCGACGTTTATCGTTCCATTTCTGAACAGCTCCGGCAGCGCTGAGAGGAATATGGGGGTGTAGTCAGCATCGGCGCGGTTGATCGGATCGCGCGTGCTCTCCCCTATGAAGAACGAATCGAGGCGGAAGTTCAGCTTGAACTTCTCATCTGTGTATGGCGCGACGCCGAGGGTCGAGACGTGGATGACCTCAGCGTCGAAGAAGGCTGTGGGGTACCTGCTGACGTAATCGATCAGAGAGCGCACAAGATGCTGCGGCTCTGCGCAGCCGGTTCCGATGAATATCCGGTCGCCTGGATGGATGTTCCTGAATATGGTCCTCTCTGGAGCAAACCTGTCCGGCCACCTCCTCTGCATCTCCTCCAGCCCCATCATAGGAATACCCACCCCACAAGCTCAACATTGAAAACAATCTTTTTAAAGTATTTAGTTCTGCCGTTGAATAAGGTGAATAGCGCTCCAAAAAGAGAAATTATAATGAAATATAATGATATTATGGTTGCAGATCGCCTGTGAGAATTCGGAGAATCCAATCACAGGGAACTCAACAGTCCTCAATCCAGCGGTTCGGTTAGCTGGACTGTAAGTTTCTGACCATCCTCCGGCGCACGAGCTTGTATGCCTCCATTGAAATTAGGATTGAGAGCGCCAGCGTCAGAAGCCTGCCCCAGTGTTCTAGTGAGACTGGCCCGATATTAAGCACACCGCTGAGCCAGGGAGTGTACATGGCTGTTATGTGGACCAGCTGGGCTCCAAGAGTTCCAAAAAACAGAATGGGATTTCTCGTCGGGCTCAGGCTGAACGCAGAGCGCAGCTCTGATCGGCTGTTGAAAACCTGTATGTTCTCGAAAAGAACCATGAGCAGCATCGTGCTGTTTCTCGCCTCATCCAGGCTCGAGCCTGTGCTCAGGAGGTATTTGTAGAGTCCGAATGCAATTCCGCCCATGACAATGGAAGAAAGCAGTATCCTCTCCATCATTATCCTGTTGAATATGCCCTCGTGCTGTGGCCTGGGCGGTCTCCTCATCTCGTCGCCCTCAGCCGGCTCCAGGGCGAGGCCTATGTGCTGTATGCCGTTTGTCACGAGGTTGAGCCAGAGGAGCTGAACGGCAAGCAGCGGAAGGGGCACAGCTGCGAAGAGGGCGAGAAAGAACAGCACGATCTCTGCAGCCCCTGTCGATACCAGGAGGAATATGACCTTGCGCACGTTGCTGTATGCGACCCTTCCCTCCTCCACGCCTGCGACGATGGATGCGAAGTTGTCGTCTGTTATGACCAACTCTGCGCTCTCCCTTGCGATGTCTGTCCCGCTCTTTCCCATGGCAACGCCAACATGAGCTGCACGCATCGCAGGCGCATCGTTTGCGCCATCGCCTGTTACAGCGACAGTATGCCCCAGGCGGATCAGGGACTGGATTATGTCCAGCTTCTGTCTGGGCTCAACCCTTGCAAAGACCCTTGCCCTACGCACGAGATCATCAAATGCCCCCTTTCCGATCACTTCCGCCTTTCTGAGCTCAGGACCAGTCACCACATCGTCCATGCTCTGAGCCATTCCGAGCTCACGGGCAATGGCCAGCGCAGTGATCGGGTGGTCTCCGGTGACCATAGCAACCTGTATACCGGCCTTCCTGCATCTTGTCACGGCGGGCTTTGCCTCTGGCCTGAGAGGGTCGATCATTCCGATCAGGCCAAGGAATGTGAGTCCTACGAGCTGCTTATCGGAGAACTCCTCATCGCTTTCAATCGCGCCATCGGCTATCGCAAGGACCCTGTAGCCGTTATTGGCCATATCCGACGCGCATCTCTCGATCGCATCTCTCTCCAGCGAAGCCTCACCATCGATTGTGACCATACTGCTGCACATCTCCAACAGCGTCTCAGGTGCGCCCTTGACGAATGCATGGAGCCTGCCGTCAACCCTGTTCAGCGTGGCCGCGAACTTTCTCTCAGATGCAAATGGTATCTGTGCGATCATCGGATAATTCGCGGTGATCTCTGCCTGCCTGACACCCACCTTGTGCGCCATGACAAGAAGCGCCACGTCGACGGTATCTCCATGTTGGACCCAGCGGCCATCGCGCATCCCGAAGAACGCCTCGTTGCATAGAGCTGCCGCAGTAACAACTCTTTTTATGATACGCTCCTCCTGTTCAGTGGGTTTTCCATGGACTGTTCTGATCTCACCCTCAGGAGAGATGCCCTCTCCCGTCACCTCCATGAAACCGTGGCCTGGTATGGCTATAAGCCGCGCCGTCAGCTCGTTCATCGTGAGCGTGCCGGTCTTGTCAGAGGCTATGAAGTCACAGGATCCGAGTGTCTCCACGGCAACCATGCGGCGCACGATGACGTTGCGTCGGGCCATGCGGTTGACCGCCACCGCAAGCACGACGGTCAGCGCAACTGGCAGACCCTCAGGAATTGCGGAGACAGCAAGGGCCACAGACTGAACGAAGACCTCTGCCGCATCCATGCCCCTTCTGACCTCGATGGCGATTATCAGAATAACCGCCATCATAACCGCCCTCGCTATGTTCGCGGAGAATACCTCCATTCTTCTTGTCAAAGGAGGCTTTGCGGACTCCACATCTGTCATGGATCCGGCCAGCCTTCCCAGCTCTGTCTCTCTGCCGGTCGCCACCACCACGCCTCTGCCACGCCCGCGCGTAACTATGGTTCCGGCGAAGGCCATGTTGACGCGATCGCCCACGGCTGCATTCCAATTCAGCAGAGCAGAGGCATCTTTTGATACAGGAGTTGACTCTCCTGTGAGCAGGGACTCATCCACCTCGAGAGCGTGTGTTTCGAGGAGGCGGAGATCGGCAGGCACCTTCATGCCCTCCTCGAGGAGGACGATGTCTCCGGGCACGCACTCCTCTGCATCCACCTCGAAGCTCTCGCCCTCTCTGACAACACGCGCGTACGTCCTGACCAGCTCTCTCAGTGACTCCAGGTTCCGCTCAGCTGAATACTCCTGAACCGTTCCGATGATCGCGTTGATCAGGAGCACGGCGAGAATGAAAAGAGCGTCAGTCATTCTCTCCAGGAAGAAAGAGACCGCAGCTGCTGCCAGCAGCACATAGATCAGAGGGCTCAGGAACTGTCGCAGAAAGAGCATTTGTATGCTCAGAGGCTTCGCTCGCGGAAGCATGTTCCTGCCGAAGCGCTCCAGTCGCTCAGCCGCCTCCAGCCGGGTGAGACCTGTTGGAGAGGTGTTCAGCTCCTTAAGTACATCATCAGCATGTCTGGAATGTGGCTGCAGATCTGCGATCCGAATAACCCCCACGAGGCATCCTGCAGACAACACAGTGGCACAGAGCAGCACACCTGGACGGAATAACGATCCTCTGTGATGTAAGTGCCGCAGGATATCAATATTTTGAGAATCTTCTGATATTAAATGATTGTTCTGCAAGCAGCATCTGCATCGGCCCTCTACCCTGCGCTCCTCATCATTCAGGCAAGATGAGACGGAAATGCGGCGAATGATGCTGCTTTTCTTAGAATATAAAGTGCCATTACCCACAAATAATCAGTATGCACCGGATCCATATGCCTAAATATAGAAAGTTTAGGTTCTACCTGCATAATTGAGATTCGCAACGCTCAACCCATCCAGATTTATGGAGTCTGCGGTCATAGATTCCAGCAGACTCCTGAGCTCCTCCCCGTTCAGGCATAACGAGACGAAAATGCGACGAAGGATATCTGTTTTCTCGGAAGGTAACTTTGTTCCTTGCTCACAGATAATCAGTGTTCTACAGCTCCCTATGCCTAACTTTGAAGAGCTCAGGCAGAATCATTCAGCGATTCAAGATCGTAGCTCAAATCCCCTACATATTGAGGTATCTACGCGATCTTGCCCTGTTCCAGTACGTATGCTACCAAAAGATTAATACGTTAAAGATATCTGATGCTTGGACAGTAGTCGACCGGCATGGTCCGCAACAGGGATGTCTTTTGGTGGAGAACGCATGCGGCACAATGGGCCATCGCATTTGCGATCGCACTTGTTTGTTGATATCTGACGTGTAGGACCCTGCTGATTTGCTGTCGAGGGAACCCCATAATGTACAGAGGAGGAGATACGCCCACGGGCGTGCTGGGCAGCGAGCCCAGGCAGAACCCCAGCTATGTGCTGGAAAAGGAGGAAAAAAGGGGGATGCTTGCAGAACTGGAAGAGAAGAAGGCCAAGCTCAAACAGGAGTCGCTTATCTTCAAGGAGAGGCGCAGCCAGCTGAATGCAGAGGCCAGCAGGTGGGCTGCGAAAAGGAACGAGCTGAACAAGGAGACGAAGGAGCTCATAGAGAAGGCACAGGAGCTCAAGAAGCTTCGCGACGAGTACAACACGAAGGTCGCGGAGTCGAAGAAGCTTCGCGATGAGCTCAACGAGAAGACGAACCAGATATACGCGAAGATCGACGAGATCCGGAAGAAGTACAACCTCTCTGGGGACAGATCGATTCGCGAGCTTCGCAGGGAGATAGACCACCTGGAGTTCAGGCAGCAGACCGAGGTGCTCAGCCCGGATAAGGAGAAGCAGCTAGTCGAGAGGATCGCGATGCTCCACAACGAGTTCAAGCTCCGGAAGGAGCAGCTCGAGAAGAACGAGGAGCTGAAAAAGCTGCTTGAGGAGGCTCAGGCGCTGCGCGAGCAGGCCTCGAAGCATCACGAGGACGTCACCAGGTACGCTGAGCTGGCCCAGGAGTATCACGACAAGATGATTGCCACGTTCAAAGAGGCGGATCAGAAGCGGGCCGAGGCAGATGCTGCGCACCGCGAGTTCATAAAGGCGCAGGAGGCGGCGGATGAGCAGCACAGGGAGTTCATAAGGACACAGAGGGAGATCCGCGATTTTGATAAGATCATCATGGGCCTCAAGAAGAAGAGCCGCGATGCCAGAGAGGATCGTGCGAAGGAAGCTGCAAAACGCGAGGCCGAGGAGATCCTGAATCAGTTCAAGAAGGGAGAGAAGCTGGATACAACAGCCCTGCTGAGACTCCAGCGCGCTGGCCTTGTGTGAGCCGCGAGGCGGGATCTGCCCGCCCTCCATGTTAATATTCTACACCAGACTCTTGGTGTCGCACACAAGGTTTCAGTATGGTGTTTTCGCTCTTGTCCATATTATAACTTGCCCACAGATACATTGGTCTGGCTATGCGCACCTGACGAGTGAATTCGCGCCTTCAGCAACCGATTTGCGTGATATCCAAGTTGCTAAGCACATATGAGCGGGTGTTTTATATCGATATGACCCTTTTCGCCCTCTTCTTGTGGTGCGTGAAGAGCCTCATACCCCATTCTCTGGCCCCAGCCCCTGTGCATATCAGGTCCTGGCCGATATCATAGCCGCCATCGAGCCTGAAGAGGCCGAGGGAGAGCGAGGAGTCGATGACTGTAAACGCAGCCCTGACATCAGCATCAAGCCTGTACAGCTCGAAGTTCTCTTTTTTGAGAAGATTCTCCAGTATCTCCCTGTAATCTCTCACGACGATCTCCACGATCGGAGCTGTGAGAACAAGCTCCACGTGCGCCCCATTCTTCACAGCAGTGTCTATAGCTGTCGGATACTCTGGAATTATGATGGGCGATACGCCGTATATGCTCCTCGAGGAGATTAGCTGTGATACGAATATTTGCTGCGTCCTGAGTATTGCGGCTGGATCTCCGCTGACTATTTCTCCTTCTCTGAGAAGGCCTATATCAACAAGAAGATCATCCGGAATCGCGCTGAGGTCATGCGTCATCCAGAAATCCTTGTAGTTCTCGAGCACAACGATCGCGCTTAAAAGCCTGCTCAGCATCAATGCCTGAATGCGACCTGTGTTTGTGAGCCTGTATCCTCTGAAGGTCCTGACAACTGTTCCTGCCTCGATCATATCCTTGACCGTGTGCAGTATCGTCGATGCCCTGGTCCCCAGTGATCTCTCGAGATCCCCCGCGGTCAGCTCACCGTCCTTGAGCGAGAGAAGGACCTTGGTCCGTATCGCAGATCTGGTAAATCCCTTGAGCAGATCCTCTGCAAGATCGAAGTCGTCGCATACCGTCATGCCGAACCCCTTAGAATACCGAACCAGGGTTTAGAATCCATGTATTAATATGTAGCCCGTATTTCAAAAGTCCTCAGGTTTCTCGCACACTTGAATGTATCTGGTAAGGCTCCTGTGGACCCTGTCGCTGTGGAGTTCCACTATTCGAAACCCCTTCGATCTCAGCATCTTCTCCACAGGGCTGTCTGTGACGATCACGGCACACCTTCCAGCTTTAAGAACTCTGTGAATCTCCTCGAAGCTCCTCGACAGGATCTCATCTTTCGATCTCGCCTTTATCACCGCGGATCTGCCGTAGGGCGTATCAGTGACCACTGCATCCACAGAGGAGTCTTTAAATGGCAGAGACCTGGCATCCCCGAGTATCAGATCCGCCTCCATGCCCTCCAGGTTCGCCCTGGCGCCCCTGTTCAGCTTCTCCTGCACATCCACGCCCACGCCCCTGATGCCTATGAGACAGGCCTCGACCAGAATCCCGGCAGTTCCGGAGAAGGGATCGAGCAGCAGCTCTCCAGGTCTCACCATTGCGATGTTGACCAGAGCCCTCGCCATCCTCGGCATCAGAACTCCGGGGTAGAAGAACGGTTTCAGATGCGGTCTGCGTCTCTCAAATCCACTCCTGTCGGGCCTTGCGGCCTCGTATCCGAACACAACCTTATTGCAGGATATGATCGCGCGGATATCCAGCTCCGGATTCTCAAGATCTGCTCTGTAGCCCATCGCGTGAAGCATCCCTCCAGCCATGCGCTCGAGATCATGGCTCTTGATTACACCTTCTCCGAGACGGCTGGCCCTCACCCTGTAGCTCAGCCGTGGAAGATCAAGAGAGCGGAACGCCTGCTCGATGCCTTCAGGGCTCGCGTCGCACACTTTGAGAACTTCAAGGATCCTGTGGGTCATCGCGAGCCTCTGCTCTATAACTCCAAGATCGAGACCATCTGCTTCAACAAGCAGGCAGCGCCCTCTTCCACCCATCTCTCTGAATGATGCAGCATGGATTCTGAGGAGCGAGAGCGCCTCGCTCCTCGGTACCGTCGGATGCTCTCCGGAGAGCTCGAAGGCGTAGAGCTTTGCCATTTATGTCAGATATTTGTTCACGTTTCTGTAATCAAAAGAATCATCATCCAGAACATTCTCCAGGAAGTTGAAGAGAACTCTTCTGACATCATAAGAGAGCAGCGGATACCATGTGGGGCTGGCCACGACAACAGCTCTGAACGCGAAGAACGGAGCTATAACATCGAGAACCTCCTCGTCGCCGGTCCTCTCCAAATACCTATCGAAGAAGATCTCGAACAATTCCCTGAGACCTCCTGCCAGCCTCATCTCCTTCTGAACAGAGTAGAATATGTAGTTCATCGACATCGCGCTGAGGTCATCTGCGGCTTCACCCCACTCTCCTCTGCTCCTGTCGAGTACCGAGAAATCGCTGCCCTCTCTGAACATCACATTCCATGGATGGAAATCGCCGTGGACCTGGCAGAGCCTGTGGGTCATGGATCTCAGCTTCCAGCGCCACTCCACGCATCTCTTCTCGATCTCACAGAGCTCGCCGCGATCCAGGAACTCCGGCGCGTCCGGATAGTCATCGAGGATGCCCATTATCCCCTCACCATGGCCGATCGTGTCCCTGATCTTCCGCCTGTAGAGAGGCGGGCAGCTGTGCTTCACGCTGTGGATCTCAGCAAGATACTCCGCGAGCGCAGCAGCCCGTGCCCTGTCGAGCTCTGTGGCTCCGCTCTCCTTGACCCGCTCCAGATCGAAGAAGTACTCCTTACCCTCGATCCTCTCCATCACAAGAAAGAACTCCTGGGCATCTCCGCAGGATCTCATATCTCCAGATGGTGTGAAATAACCGACGTCTATTGATCTTACATGCTTCGGAAGCTTGTTGAACGCTGAGTGCTGCCAGAGCATCACCTGAGCCCTGTCTGAGAAGTGATCGTGCCCGAAGCCATGCTGCGCTCTCATCGTCGAGAGCACAAGGTACTCCTTCCTGCCATCAAGCAGATACTCGATCAGCAGCGGGCTGCCGTAGCCGAAGCCCTTCAC
>NZ_JAOAKP010000019.1 GCF_026419855.1 Methanothrix sp. | reverse complement strand
AGTGCATTCATCCAAGCCTTACGGCCCGTCCGCACCCGCGGCTCTCTCCGCGATCTCTTCGCCACATCTTGGCCCTCATATGTAGGGTTTACTAGTATATAAACATTACGACGCAATTTCATGCCGAGATTGCGTGATCTCTCTACTACGATATTCCTGTGTGTTTTGCATTCGTCAGCTGCAGAGCACATCAGGGACATTCTATTCCTTGTGCAGTCCATATATAAACGTTTCTGATCACGAATGATCGCGATGTATCCGGGTTGGAGATACCCTGCAGAATAAAATCCACGCTCATGTGTGCTTAGCAACTTGGATATCATGCAAATCGGTTGCTGAAGGCACGAATTCACTCGCCAGGTGCCAATAGCCAGACCAATGTCTCTGTGAGCAAGTTATCATATGGACAAGAGCGTAAAATCCATACGATCCAACGCTCAATCGTGCCAGGCCCAGCAGGTGACAGAAAACTATTTGATAATGGAAACGATAAGGTTCGAGAATATCGTCCTTGTTCTGAGAATTTAAGGGGGCCGTATCCGATGCAGGACCTGGCAGCCAGAAAGGTTAGCAAGATAGACCTTGACCCCATGGAGCTTATCGAGCGGTATGAGCCACGCGGTGTACCGGAGAAGGCCAGGATAACAGTCATCGATTACGATGAGGTCCAGTTCCAGGAGGAAGAGGTCAAGAGCGTCGAGGAGTGTGCACCATACAGATACAAGCCCACAGTCACATGGATCAAGGTAAACGGAGTTCGCGACACTGAGACGATGGAGAAGCTCGGTAAAATATTCGATATACATCCGCTCACGATAGAGGATATCATAACAGGCCAGCGGCCCAAGATGGAGGATTTCGGCGATTACATCTTCATAGTTCTACGCGTCTTTTACTACGACAGGATCGCGAACGAGATAACCTCGGAGCAGTTCAGCCTGATATTCAGCTCCAATTTTGTGATAACCTTTGAGGAGAGCGGTGGGGATGTTTTCAAGCTCATCAAGGAGAGGATAAAGAACGAAAAGGGGAAGATCAGAAGGAGAGGCACCGACTACCTCGCGTATGTGCTCCTTGATGCGATTGTCGATAATTACTTTTACATTCTGGAGCGCCTTGGCGACAGGATTGAGATGCTCGAGTCTGTACTTGTGGAGGAGCCCTCTGAGGAGAATCTGAGGGAGATCTACGAGCTAAAGAGTTCCATGATATTTCTCAGGAAATCTGTATGGCCTCTCAGGGAGGTCATAACGAGGCTTGAGAGGGGCGAGTCGCCGTTAATCCATGAGAACACGATCATTTATCTGAGGGATGTTTACGATCACACAATACAGGTTATTGATAACATCGAGATAATGCGCGATATGCTCTCGGAGATGATCTCCATACATCTGTCCAGCGCAAGCAACGAGCTAAACAACATTATAAAAATTCTTACATCAATAACAATAATATTCATGCTGCCAACATTGATAGCCAGTATTTATGGTATGAACTTCAGGTACATGCCCGAGCTTGAGTGGCGGTACGGCTACTTCGCCACGTTGATCCTCATGGCATCGGTTGTCGTGACCACAGTCTTGTACTTCAAGAGGAAAAACTGGCTTTGATATCTGGAGCAAAACCGGGTAGTCTACCTACGACGTATGGATAAGTGCAAAAGCAATAGCTACAGGAGATTCATAGCCATCAACCGCGCTGCAAGGCGTCGTACAGGTATTAACAGGTCCTGGATGTTGATTTTCATGCCGGCAGCGTTCAAACCTGCATTTCGCAGTAAAGCCCTAAAAACGATATATTTTTATAGATGTTGATTATGTTATATTTATATTCAGATTTTAATTAAATATGTACATTAAAATATATGTTATTTACAATATGTTGATTTTATGTTGTCTGCAAAGTCCGTCTTGACTGCTGTTTTGTCGAAGTCTCAGATCGACACCAAATTATTATAAATTCAATATTAAATTAATTTGTAATCATATCTAAAAATCGATGGCTAGAAAAATATTCGGCTAATTGATCCTTACTGCGGAATGTGGGTTCAAAACAAACACATCTCAGGGAGCCGGCCCATCAAGATCAACTCAAAGAAGGTAGACTACCCAAAACCGCATCAACAGTCGAATGATGTGTTCTACAGCACTCGCGTGTCCCAGGATCCATGTCATCTCTGGAACTGCGAGTTATTATGATGCCGGCTCGTATCTCGCAATCCTCGCAGATCTAGAAATTTGTGCAAGCATGGATGCTGAGGCCTCTCTTCCGGATGGCTGTTTTGCCTTACACGATCCTTCATTGATGATACCTAACATCGGATGGTGTACTCGCATCATTGAAATCTGCATCATGCAGTCCAGCTTGACACGCGGGATATCTTGTCGGGTCTCTCGAATCCAGCAGAGCCATCAGCTATTCGAGTACACGACCAACATCGAGGTGTCCTGCCACAGCCAGCTCAATGATACATCTGGATGGATCTCAGGCACATCTATATATCTCATGATTTCATCTCACTCGTAAAAATGAGCAGAAAAATGTGGGGTATTGCAATGTGGAAGAACATGCTTATGGTATTTCTTGTGGGTTCGATCGTTCTTGGCACAGCTGGTGCAGTCTGGATGAACTATGCTCCAAGCGCAGGGGAGGTTGTGGCACAGTTCAGCAAGCCTGTATACACCATTAACCTTACAGGTCAGTCCATCCAGGGATACCATCCCCTTCTGGGGCAGAGCTTCTGGTTCGAGCCCCTCCCAATCTCAGGCCAGCCAGCTGCCGCATCAGAGAAGATCGAGCCAGTTGTGCTCGGCAGCGTCCCTGCGCCGCATTACATAACAGACTTCGGCCAGAACTGGGAGCGGAACATGAAATTCGCACAGACTAGGTCGTCGTTCAGGATAGCAACAAATAATACCCTTGGATATATCGGACCGAGCTGGAACATCTTCGATACAGGATGGATCGTGATTTGAGGTTGTGGTCCACCTGTTCGCATGATGAGCGCTGGCATTGCATACACCAGAGTTGAGTCGCTGGTTCATGACGTCTGAATGCACTCAGTGCGAGGACCATCGCACCGGGCGCATCCAATACATTTAATTATCTTAAGAGGGAGTTATTATCTGTGCGATCCATCCAGAAGACCAGCGTAAAGGGCTTGGGCGGAAAGAGCGAGAGAAACCGTATCAGCGGCGCGAGGTTTTTGCTTCTTAGACCTGCTGGATACCCCCTGAAGAGCACGTTCCAGGAGTCTCCTGTCGTATCGGATCCGGTGCTCTTCGAGAGGTACGCAAAGGAGCAGTGGTACGGTGAACTTGTCAGGGCTGGGGCATACCTTTTCGACAGGCGGCTCTATCCAGATTTCGCATTCAAGGTCGTGAAGGTGTACCCCAGAGAGGCGGTGATTGGGGCAGATACAACGATAGTTGTGGAGAAACGGATAGAGCCCACAGCTGTGGTGGAGCCCGCCTCTTTCGATGATGTTGTCGGTCAGATCGATGCGAAGAGAAAGGTCAAGATCATAAAGAGATATCTTGAGGAGCCTGAGAGATTCGGCAGCTGGGCTCCACGCAACATACTCTTCTACGGCGCATCAGGTACAGGCAAGACGATGATAGCAAGAGCGCTAGCCACCGAGGCAAATGTTCCCATGCTGCCAGTGAAATCGACATCACTGATCGGAGAGTTTGTGGGCGAGGGAGCAAGACAGATCCACAACCTCTATGAGCGGGCTGAGCAGCTAGCGCCATGCATCATATTCATAGATGAGATTGACGCCATCGCTCTGGACAGGCGCTACCAGGATCTCAGGGGTGATGTCTCAGAGATAGTTAACGCCCTGCTCACAGAGATGGATGGCATTTCATCCAGACGCGGCGTCTGTACGATAGCTGCGACTAACAAGGTCGAGCTCCTAGATCCCTCAATAAGATCGAGATTCGAGGAGGAGATCGAGTTCAAGCTTCCATCCTATGAGGAGAGGCTTGAGATACTCAGGAGGAACGCCAGCAGGATGCCGCTGGAGGTCAGGGGAGACCTCGCAGAGATCGCGAAGCTTACAGATGGCTTCTCCGGAAGAGACCTCGTGGAAAAAATCCTGAAGGTGGCGCTCCATCATGCGATCATCGAGGATTCCAGATTTGTAGAGCGGCGTCATTTGATGGATGCGCTCCAGCGCATCAAGCGTGATGTTAAAGAGCCTCCAGGGGAGATGTTCATCTGAGGAGGCACCTTCCATGTGGCAGCAGATCCTGAGCAAGTTCAGGCGCTATCCTGCTCAAGAGAAGGTCGTCCGGCTGATCCTGTCGAGGGGGTTTCAGATAAACGAGCGCGGCAGGGTCGCTTCCGGCTCAATAGAAATTCCTCACGCTCAGATAGCCAAAGAGCTCGATGTTGATAGAAGAGTGGTCGACACCACAGCGATGGCTATTCGCGAGGACCCAGAGCTCTGGAAGGTGTTCAGGAACGTGAGATCCGTGCCTTTTCTGGCGGATGTCGCGCCTGTGCTCGGGCTCGGCGTGATCGAGATCACACCTGTCGATGCGAGGCAGACCGGCCTTCTGGGGAACGTCGCCATAGCTGTGGCGAAGCACGGGTTGAGCATACGCCAGGCAGTATCTGACGATCCCTTCTTTGTGGAGGACCCTAAGCTCACAATCATCACAGAGGGAAAGATCCCAGGGGAGCTCGTCACGCTTCTGAAGGAGATAGATGGAGTCAAGAAGGTCACAGTAGAGTGATCGCATCTTTTGGGATGCCAGCCTCCTGGGCGCTATCTACACCCGCATATGCACGATCCCCGCCTGCCAACGCTGAGAAATTCTGCAGTGGGGCTCTTCCCGGGCCTGCTCCAGGAATTGAGATCTTTTAGTTGCTCGCCAGAAAACGCAGCCAAGGGCTCAGGAGTTACATCTGATGCTGCATCTGATGCTTTGGCTGCGTATCATTGTGAATCCCTGGACCAGGCCCCACCGGGGGCTGATCCTCAGGTCCGCCGGGTGGGGCAGCTGGTGGAGCTTCTGGGCTCTGGCTGACGACAACCAGTGGCGATACCATCTGGAGTTCGCGCATGAATCCATATTCTGTATATGATATTGAGGATATCACATCATAGTACCCAGGCTGCTCTGCTATCACCGAATACGAGACCATCTCCGGCTGGCCGGGATAGAGCGTGACCATGTACATTCCCGGGCCGGAAGTCCTCAATCCATACGGAATCACGGGCATCACGGTTGCCTGTGTCGCATTGTCCCCAACATACATCAGGTTGAGCGTGACCATTGCTGTCTCGCCCACCCCCATGCTACCTCTATCAAGCCACTGGCTTGCAGTGAGCTCTGCCACTGCCAACCCTGCGTACAAGCCCACTCCCAGCAGAAGCAGGAGCACAAATCCTACTCGCTTCATCGCCCTGATCTTGGATGATGCCGAATTTAAAAGTACCTCTTATACGAGGGTAATATGAGGTCTACAACAGCTCATTGAGCGGTGAGATTAACCGGATGGCCTCATGATCTGCATCCTGGAGACCTGCACCGTCCGACCTGAAGCCCCACGATCCTGGCAGTTGTGCCTGGCAGCGGGCTTTGTGCTAGAGGCAGTATCTCCTGATCGGCTTGAGCTGGTCGCTGAGCTCGTAGACTATTGGCCTTCCCGTGGGAACTGCCAGTCCCTCGGTTGGAACGCCCTCCAAATAGTTCATGAAAGCGCGAATGACATTTGCGTGTGTCGTCACTATGACCCTCCTTCCCGAGAGGATCTCAGGAGCTATCTCGTAGGTCCAGAGGATCAGGAGACGCACCTGAACATCTCTTATCGATTCTCCTGCTGGAGGATCATCCAGATCCCTGTACCTTCTGTCAAAACGTGGGTGCCTGGGATCATCCTCTGACAGAGCTGGTGGACGAATATCAAAGCTGTGCCTGTACCTCTTCAGCTCATCGGGGACATCTTCTATGGACTGGCCCTCCAGCACCCCGTAGTGCCGCTCGTTCAGCATCCACGATTTCCTGACGGGTATCCAGAGCAGATCCATCTCATCGAGGACCGCGCAGAGCGTCTTTATTGCGCGCCTGAGCATCGAGACGAAGGCAATGTCGAACATGTAGCCCTCTCTTCGCAGTATCCTGCCCGCCTCCCTCGCCTCAATCACGCCCTGCGCCGTGAGATCCGGATCCGACCATCCGGTGAACCTCCTCTCAGCGTTGTATCTGCTCTGGCCGTGTCTGAGCAGGACCAGTTTATACATGCAATCAACCACAGGCAAAGATAGTTATATAAAGATGTCAGAGACGAATGCATGAACGGCCGGCTGTTCTACGTTCCGATAACATTCCTCTTCATGGCGGTTCTGGCGCTGCTTGTATTCCTTGTCGTCTCCATTCTGTTCGTTGGCGCGCTCCAGACTGCCTTTCTCAGGCTGGGGTTCGCGTGGCATGATGCGCTTCTTCTGCTCCTCGCCTCCCTGATCGGAAGCAGTATCAACATTCCTTTTAAAGAGATGAGGTCGGAGATACCTGTGACCAGGACCGCGTATATCAGGGTTTTCGGGGTGAACTACAGGGTTCCCATTTACGAGACCGTTTACAACAGCACCACAGTGGCTCTGAATGTGGGGGGCGCAATGATCCCGATCCTCGTATCTGTGTATCTGCTCCTGAAGTTTTCTCATGCACTGATCTACGCAGCAGCATCCACCGTGATTGTGACGCTTGCTGTGCACAGAATCGCCAGACCTGTCCCGGGACTCGGCATAGTGACGCCTGCTCTTCTTCCGCCACTCATAGCAGCATTATCATCACTGGCCGTGATCATGATCGCGGGAGGACCCAGAGAGCTTGAGTTTGTCACAGCGTACGTCAGCGGGACGCTGGGGACGCTCATCGGCGCCGATATTCTCAACCTCAACAGGATTCAGCGCCTCGGCGCTCCAGTGGTCTCGATCGGCGGCGCTGGGACATTTGATGGGGTGTTCCTCACGGGCATCATCGCTGTGCTGCTCGTCTAGCCGGCATCTCTTCAAGATCCCGCAGGAGAGACGCAAAACGGCGCACGGTCTTTCTGAGGGACCTGAACCCCTCCTCGTCCTTCTGCACGTCCTCGAGAGTGTCCCTTGACCAGAAGGTGGCGCCGAGGTTCGCCCCAAATGATCCCCCGCTCACGGGAATTATACCGTTCAGGATGTAGAATGTGATGATCTGGTATATCGCCGCCTCCTGGCCGCCTATCCTGTCACCGCCGACTGCTATCGCCATTCCAACCTTTCCCCTGAAGAAGTCAAAGTCGGCTGCAACCAGCGCCCTGCATCTGTCCATGACCGCCTTGGTCTGGGCACTTACACCGCCGTTGTATACAGGGGTTGCGAATATCAGTCCCCTTGCATCTTTGAGAAGCGGGTACAGCTCGTACATATCGTCCCTTATCGCGCAGGTCTTGTTTTTGAGACAGTAGTCGCAGTGCCTGCAGAACCCGATGTTCTTCCCTCTAACAGAGAAGAGCTCTGTCTTGAATCCACCCTCCCGGAGCATCTCCAGCGCCCTGGCAAGGACATGCTCTGTGGCCCTGTTGCGTGGGCTGCCTGATATGCCAAGAATCATGGTTTTACAGAGTACTGCATTGTACTTCAATCTGTGGGGTGAGTGAGCATCTGAGATGGCGGATCACGTGCCATGAGCAATAATCACCGGACGATCCTTGTGGGCAGAAGATCGCTTGCATAAATCCATCACAAACTCTGCGCGGTCACATTGTTGATATCATCGTAGAACTACGCGGCGAGATACCTGCTCCACCAAAAAGATCATATCCGTCCTGCACCATTACCCGTATTCTGTTAACTCTGTTATACTCCAGTTTACAAGAGGCGATCTGTTTCGATGCCGAGTGGTCGATATACGAGGATCGAGATAACGCCTGAGGCTTATATGGGGCTTGAGGCGGAGGCTATACTCCAGCGAAAGACCCTCAAGAGGCTGGCCTCTGAGTTGATTCTCCAAGGCATCTCTCCGAAGGCTCTGAGATTCGTCCATGACGAGTCGGATACAGCAGGCAATCCCATGACCAAGGGCAGCATCTCGAGAAGAACGCGGCTTTCAGACGATAAAGAGGCTCTGGAGAAGATAAAGCAGCTCTGGAAACTTGATCCAAGACCAACCGTAAAGGAGATCGCGAGCCTGGTGGGTTACTCGCAGGCTGCCGTCAAAAATCAGATAAAAAGGATGCAGAACAACGGAGAGCTTGCGCCATAGCCTTCGCTGGCGAATGTCCTGACATCCCGATGCGCCTACCATTTTATTTGACCGGTGGGGCATCAGTGCCAGGCTGGAGAGAGCGATAGATATCTTTAGCTGTGCAGCCGGGAATAACTCGCTCATTCAGAAAAGGCGACATTCGGGTTGGGATCGAGAAGAACAGGTGTGATATGCGGTGGATGTGCGCTCAGCTGGTGCGCATGGGAATCATAGCTATTGCCATTAGCTCACACGCTCGAGCTCTCGGTTGAGTTCGATGTGATCAGATGATCTCAGCGCCGATGATGGCTCTCTTCAGGAATACTCTCTTTTAGTTCGCTTAAAGCCTACCGAGATCATCCAGAGGCCTGCGAGCACAGCGATGCCAAAGAATCCAAGAGCAACAATCTCCCAGCCCTGCGGCACATTCGAGAGAAGCACAACGCCCACAGTCACGGAGCCAAGACCTATGCTTACAGAGCCCATGCGGTTGTTTATGACACTTATCAGTATGCCAGCCCCGATAAGAGCTGCCGCGATATCCAGAAGCAAAGGAGGAAGCATGAAGTCCAGAGGGCATGCATACTACTTATAGGTTCTCGCAGTTGTCAGGAAATCCGGATGGGCAGTCCGCCAGGTTTGGGTTGCGGGCTCGAATAACAGAACGGCCTGTCCGGAATCCGCATCAATTGGCATATGACTTAATGACTACTGCGAGCACCCAGGGCACTCTCAACGAGATGCACACAACCTGCATTTTGTAATACTATAATCAAAATCTTTATTACCATGTAAGATGACGTAGGATTGGCACGCGACTTGACCTCCTTTACCTGACGTCTCAGGTTTTCCGATATGCTGGAGAAGGGCTCGAGCGATGCCATCTGGCGCTTGCATTGGGCAGGCGCCTCCTCTCCTAATACCATTCCCTAGCAAATACGTCTGGCATGCGATAAACCAGGCGATGACGAGCACTTTGACTCAAATCGACCCCGAGTTTCATTAAAAATGTGAATTGAAACCTTCATAAAGCTCTAGGTAGAGACTGCGCTGTTACTTTCATCGGATCTTAAGGTGTTAATAAACATGCTTCTCGGCTATGGGAACTCATCTGTTAGGATTGAGATGCAGGATGGCTGGGAGGTTATCCAGCCCAACGAGCTGCCCCCAGCGCATGATGGCGAGATAGATAGAGCGCTGGACTCTCCGTTCGATGTCGGCCTGGAGGATCTCTCTGGCAGAAGCGCCGCTGTGATCGTGAGCGACATCACCAGGCCATCTCCGAGCCACAGGATCCTTCCGCCCCTCGTGCGCAGGCTGAGGGGTATTGGCGTGAAGGACATCAGAGTCGTTTTTGCCCTCGGAACACACCGGCGCATGACCGAGGATGAGATCAGACACCTTCTGCGCGGATGTGTGAGACTTCCGCATTTCCAGCATGATACATCGAGATGCGTGCATCTTGGTGAGACCGGCAGGGGCACGCCGGTCGAGATCTTCGATCTTGTAGAGTCATCAGATCTCGTAATAGGCACAGGCAACATAGAGTACCATTACTACGCAGGCTACAGTGGTGGAGCGAAGGCTCTTCTTCCAGGGGTGTCATCAGAGCGATCGATACATCACAATCACATGATGATGAGGGAGCCGAAGGCGCGCTCTGGATTTCTCGACAGCCCTGTGAGGCAGGATATGGAGGAAGCTGCTGGTATAGCAGGGCTGGATCTCATACTCAATGTGGTGCTGAACAGCAGAAAGGAGATTGTCTCAGCGGTCGCTGGCGATTACATAAAAGCGCATCGCTCAGGCGCAGCGGTCGTGGACAGGATGTACCTGCGTGAGGTGAAGCCAGCGGAGATAGTCATAACATGTGCAGGTGGCAGGCCGAAGGACATCAACCTCTACCAGGCGGTGAAGGCGCTGGAGAATGCAAAGGGCGCCGCAGCTCCTGGGGGAACCATCATACTCCTGGCGGAGTGCGCCGAAGGCCTGGGCGACAGGGTCTTCGAGCGATGGGCGAGGGAGTGCTCAACGCCAGAGGAGTGCGTTGAGCGCTTTGCAAGAGAGTACGAGTTTGGTGGGCACAAGGCGGCTTACATAGCAGAGCTGGCGCTCAGGAACAATCTCGTCCTGGTATCATCAATGCCCAGAGATGTGGCTGAGATGTGCTTCTTCAAGCCTGTGAGAAACATAGAGGAGGCGCTCGAGATCGCTTGGAGCGTGCACGGAAGGGATGCGAGGACGATCCTGATTCCGCATGGAGACCTCACGCTGACCAGGGCGAGGTAGTTGGGGATCGAGCAGCTTCAGGGCGGGTGGTTCGACGGGCGCATCACAAAACCCCAATGAAAGGGAGTTCCTGCTGAACCTCATAAAAGAGCTTGAGGACATGTACGAGAGGCATGATGCTGCGCTTTGCGATATCGAGGAGTGCAGGAAATTCGGCGGCATGCTCGCCAGGCTTCTGGAGAGGCTGGAGGACGCGGGCCAGTACAGGCTCGCAGACAGGGTCATGGATATACTGAGCATCTGCAGCCCGAAGATAGCCTCGCACTGCGAGAGCGCGGAGAGAACAAAGAGCATGATCAGAAGCCTGATCGAGAGGTTGAGACAGGAGGCGGAGATCGCATAGCTCTTCACTCCTGCCCTTCGCGTCCACGGTTCGGCGGAGTTCTGGATAGCTGAATCGATGCCCGCTGGAGGACGCATTGTGAAGCCGACGGCCGCACCCGATCTCAGCGATGCATGTGCGGGATGTGATCATTTCAGAGGGGCATGCACATAACGGACTGCTTTTGTTTCGCATGTTCTCGCCTTTCAATCGCGAGGCACAGGGTCTATCCGATTCGCACCTCTGCAAGCTATTTTATCCATAAGCGTGTCAGTTATTTTGATGATCGAAGAGCGGTTTGATTGTCAGGTTGTGTCATGGGAAGAGGCCTACAGGCTTGAGCGGGAGCTTGCATCTCATATAAAAAGATCCGGTTACCGTCCGGATCTCGTGGTCGCGATAGGACGGGGCGGATTCGTTCCTGCGAGAGTGGTCTGTGACCGTCTGTTGCACACGCAGCTCACAAGCATAAGGATCGAGAGGTGGGGGGTTGCGGCTCACAAGCTCGAGAGGGCAACGATACGGTTCCCGCTGTCTGTGGATATCTCAAACATGAGAGTCCTTGTTGTAGACGACGTGACCGACACAGGTGATACCCTCAGCGCCGCACTGGAGTATCTTTGGAGCATGAAGCCTGCTGAAATCAAAACAGGAGTGCTGCATCACAAGGTGTCCAGCAGGGTGGAGCCTGATTACTGCTCTGAGATCGTCCAGAGATGGAGGTGGATCGTCTACCCATGGGCCTTCCATGAGGAGATGCTCGGATTTGTTGAGCGTGTTCTGTCAGGCGATCCTGTGAGGATGGAGGAGATACGCACTCGTTTAAAGAGGTTGTACGGAATAGATATCAGCGAGCCGGATCTATCCGACGTGCTCGAGGATGCCGTCCTCACAGGGAAAGCTGAAATGGCCGGAGAGGGATATGTAAGGGCAGAGCAGGTCTGAATCGAAAGCCACATCCGATCCGATTGGAGATCGTGCTTTCATGGTAAACAACCTGAGGTCCCGATGACAGCTCCAAGAGAGATAGCGATAAAGCTGATCGAGGCGACATCGATGCTTGGCGATCCCAGGGCAGAGGATCCGCTCGTGCCAACGCTCTCAGAGGCAGACTACTACCGGATCGCATGCCACATGCTTTTTGTGTGCAGGCGCTGCGGCACCTGCTGCACAACTGGCGATCCCATAAAGCTGAGGGAGGATGACGTCAGGAGGATCGCTAAACATCTCAGGATAATGCCAAGCAGAGCCATGAAGCGGTATGTCGATCGCAGGGTATCAGAATCTGGGAATAGCTTTCTTGCGATGAAGCACACCAGGCCGTGCAGGTTCTACGATCCAGCAGCGAAGGGATGCAGGATCTACGAGGCCAGGCCGTGGTCTTGCCGGATATTCCCTTTTCTGGGAATTTACGGATCGGAGGATGCTGTGAAGGTTCACACCAGCTGCCCGGGGTCGGTCGAGGCGGTGAAAGCTCTCACCGAGGCGCTCAGCGAGCTGAAGGAGAGCGGTTACACGGGCACCGGGGATCCAGATGTCGTGAGAAGGGCGAGGAAATGGTTCGATGACGCCCTCATAAGTATCTCGCCAGAATGAATCACATCTCCTGAGGGTTGTTCTGCGGATTCCCTTCCTGTAAGATGCAGTGAGAATGAGGACCAGAGAAGGCACTAAGTGATCTGGACATCATCTCACGGAGCTAATGCATGGGGTGTGACTGGTTTGCAGATCCTGCGGACTGCAAATACTCACCTTGGATCCCTATCATCAGCATTTCATGTCTTCCATCCAATTATCAGAGCTACATTTTTATCTTTGTCGTTCTTCATATGCCCTGCATGAACAGGATGATCTCCCACGATTACTATCATCGTCTCTGAGCCTGCTCTTCTGAATATCTCCCCTATGTGAACATCTATGGAGACAGCAGCTTTAACGAACCCATCGAGATGCAGACCGTTGTGTGCCGCCTTGTCGAGACCTATGAAGTACGAGACCACGAGAGCAGGATTCGTGGAGAGCGCTTCGGCGGTGAGCCTGCAGATATGATGATCGAACTCATCTGGAGGGAGCGTTCTCGGAACAGCGCCTATGTACTCTATCAATCCATCGTATACCTCGGCGCCCTCTTTCTCCATTATCACTGCAGATCTCAGGCCGGAAGAGCTCGCGATCTCAGGTATGCTCAGGATCGGCGACCTCTTTGCACTCTCTGTGTCATATATGCCGTGATGCTCAGGCGTGAGCCCGCTGAGTATCGATGCTATGGCTGGAGACGTGTGATCCGAGACGTGAAGCGCTCTGAACAGGAATCCTGATGCAGTGATCTCTCTCATATGCTTAAGTCGCGGCATAAGCGATCTGTACAGCTCATACCCAAGACTGTCAACTATTACCAGAATCGCTCTCTTGCATCCCCACCTCTCGATCTCCTCTATCGGCCTGCCATCCGGATCCGGAAGAGGAATTTCAAGCGATCGCGCTATGCTCGGCGCGATGTCTGTCTGGCTTACCGTTCTCATGATGCTCTTATTCTGATGATGATCACTGCCCAATAAACTTCGCCCTCAAAGATCGTAGTATCCTGGTTCGCTCTTGTGTGTTCAGCAACTTAGAGGGCACGCATACTGGTTATGTGATACGCATTTGCACATAACAATGACACACAAACCATAGCCTTAATGCTACGGCTGCATTTTACGTAGAAGTAGCAGCACTGGCACTCACGAGGGGAAGATATTTACCCAAAGACTGAGTCAATAAATTTAGGGGATATTTATGGGATTTATCGATGAGTTTAAAGAGTTTGCAGTAAAGGGCAACGCTTTGGACATGGCCGTGGGCATAATAATCGGAGCTGCCTTCGGGGCTATCGTCAACTCTCTTGTCAAGGACATAATAATGCCGCCTCTGGGGCTCATCCTCGGAAGGGTGAACTTCACGGATCTGTTCATAGCCCTGGACGGAAAGGCGTATCCTTCACTTGCGGCGGCCCAGGCGGCTGGCGCTCCGACCATAAACTACGGACTGTTCATAAACACCATAATAAACTTCATAATAGTGGCGCTGGCCATATTCATCGTCATAAGGCGCATCAATGCCATGAAGAAGGCGCCAGCACCGTCTGCACCGAACACGAAGGAGTGCCCGTACTGCATGGAGACAATACCGCTTGCAGCGGTAAGATGCCCGCACTGCACGTCAGATCTGAAGGCATAAATTAGACCGTCCCAGTCTGATGGCGTCTGGAGCTAGATGTGGCTGCGGTCCTCAGAGATCCAGGCCATAAACCTCCCTCAAAGACGCTCTGGCCTTCTCCCTGACGATCTCAGGGCAGTTGTCTGAGCTGCAGGCCTTCTTGAGAGGCTCTATGGCCCTCTGATCATTTAGCTCGCCGAGAGACCACGCGGCCCAGGCCCTGATCTCCTCAAGATCGCCTCCGAGCATGATATCGATAAGCGGGGTGAGCGCTTTCGGATTGGCCATCTCGCCCAGCGTTGTCACAGCAGAGAGCCGTATCTCCGGGTTCTCGTCACTTAGTGCAGACACAACAAGATCGCATGCACGATCAGTGCGTATGCGCCCGAGCGCCTTCACAGCCTCGACCCGCACGTCCAGATACTCGTCGCCGAGCAGCGGAGCGAGGAGATCTGCGGTGTCCTCAATCGCGAGCTCCCCCATGAAGCCAGCCGCTCTCCTCCTAACCTCAGGATCCTCGTCACGCAGGAGATCTGCGGCTGCAGGGAGAGCATCCCTAGACTTCAGCCTCGCGAGCGCTGTGACCGCCATGCCCCTCACCATGGGGTCTGAATCGTTTAGAAGATCCATGAGCGCGGCCTCAGCACGCAGCCCGCGCAGTGCAGCAGCGGCTCTCAAACGCACATCCCTAGCCGAGTCAGATCTCATTGCCTGGACGAGAGCAGGGATTGCGGATGGATCGCCGATAGCCTCGAGCGCGGCTGCGGACCACTCTCTCACAGCCCGATCATCATCACCGAGCAGGCATCTCGATAGAGCATCAACCGCCCTTGTATCACCAATCTTTCCGAGGGCCCATGCTGCTCTGTACCGGACTTGGGGTGCAGGATCATGCAGAGCCTCGAGAAGGCCGGGGACCGCGCTCTCGCCCATGCCCACGAGTTCCCATGCGGCCCTCTGGCTCTCAAAGTAGTTCTCGCTCCTGAGCATCATGAGGGGATTTTCAGTGTCCATGATGGAGTACACCTCTCTCGACTCACACAGATTCGATCGAGCATGACTGGATGATAAGGTTTACCTATCTCTTGATCCATGCGTGGAGCATGTTCGGAGGCAAGGATCACATCCAGGTTGTCAACAATCATCTGTACATCTCAGGAGCTGACACAGTTGAGATAGCGGAGAGGTTCGGAACTCCAGTTTATGTAACTTCTGAGGATCGTCTCAGAGAGAACATCCGGAGGTATCACAGAGCCTTCCCGGATGCTGATAAGTACTTCGCTGTCAAGGCGAACGGCAACATCTCGGTAATCAGAATCCTCGCGCATGAGGGAGCAGGGGCGGATGTCTTCTCCGCCGGGGAGCTTTACCTTGCTAGACTTGCAGGCGTTCCCAGAGAGAAGATACTCTTCAACGGGAACTCCAAGAGGGATGAGGAGCTGAGGATGGCTGTGACCTCTGGGGTTCGCGTCTCAGTCGACTCCGAGGAGGAGCTGAAGAGCCTGAGCAGAATCGCATCAGAGGAGGGGAAGAGCGTTGAGGTCCTCTTCAGGGTCAACCCAGATATCTCGGTGAATACACATCCGAAGATAGCCACTGGTTTGAGGAGCTCGAAGTTCGGCATACCTGCTAAGTCGGTGAAGAGCATCTACCAAAATGCGATGCATATGGACGGGGTGGAGCCGGTCGGTCTGCACTGCCACATAGGTTCTCAGATACTCGATGTCTCGCCGTTTTCGGAGGCCGCTGCCAGGATGATGGATTTGGTTGGTGAGATTGTTGGTGTCGATGGTGATGTGAAGCTTCTGGATCTCGGTGGTGGTCTCGGGATACAGTACGATCCTGCAGCGCATCCTGCGCCATCTCCGGAAGATCTCGCGAATGCCATACTGCCAGTGATTGAGAGGAGATCAGAAGAGCTTGGCCTCAAGCTGAAACTGATTCTGGAACCGGGAAGGAGCATCGTAGCGGATACCACCATATTGCTCACAAGGGTGAATGTTGTCAAAAAGGCTCATGTTATATTTGTTGGAGTCGATGCTGGGTTCAATGTGCTCGCACGGCCTATGCTCTACGACGCCTACCATCACATCGTCGTGGCTAACAGGGCAGATGCTGAGATCTCTGAGAGGTATACAGTCGTGGGGCCGATATGCGAAAGCGGGGATGTCCTTGCGCGCGATCGGGCGCTTCCAGTTGTGAGTAAGGGGGATATTCTCGCGTTTCTCGATGCAGGAGCATACGGTTTCTCGATGTCGTCTCAGTACAACGGCCAGCCGCGGCCTGCAGAGGTCCTGGTCCACGATGGGGTTGTGGAGCTCATAAGAAAAGCAGAGGATATCAGCGCGCTCCTGGCATGCCAGGTCATACCTCCGAGGCTGATGTGATTCTCGCAGAGCGAATGAATGCACACTATGCGCACAGAGGAGCGATAGCACCGGTTCCGACCGAAGGTTTTAAATTCTTACAAAAAGTAAGGAGCAGCGATACGTATGTCAGATATAGCGAGAAGGACCCGTTCCGACGTGGCGAGGAGATCAAGAAGCACAGAGGTCTCCAGGAGAGCAAGGTCCGAGGAACTGCCGCGAAGGTCGAGATGAGTCTCAACTCATTCCGGCTGAAGCCCTCCAGGGCGGATAATAACAATTTATTTTTTAAATATTGAAGTATTTGCTGGTACTCCAGCCTTCTCATTACATGATGGTGGGCGCTGCTTCTCCCTCCTCCAGAGGCCACTGATGTCCCCGCGCACGGACTGAATGGTTCTGATAGAACCTGCATCCACGAACGAGTTGCACCAGGAATCCGAACGGCTTGAGCTTTGTGGGTCTCAGTGATATGATCACATGACCCCTGCAGATCGCATGATTAAAATAAGATAAGCATCGATTACGTATGGGGGTTTTGTCTTGTCCAAGGACATATTGGAGAAGGGTGCAATTGTGCAGCGCGACAAGGAGACATACGCCATAGCTCCGCACATACCTGGAGGCATAATAGACCCGCCAACGCTGAGAAAGATAGCAGATGTTGCGGAGAAGTACAACGCAAAGGTGCTGAAGCTAACATCCGCTCAGAGGATAGCGATAGTCGGCATCAAGCCAGAGGATATCGATAATGCATGGAAGGATCTCGGCATGAGCCCGGGCCATGCCATAGGGATGTGCGTGCGGAGCGTCAAGATATGTCCGGGTACGACGTTCTGCAAGAGGGGGCAGCAGGACTCTGTTGGAGTCGGGTTGAAGCTTGACGAGAAGTACCACGGGTATCAGCTCCCCTGGAAGTTCAAGATGGGTGTTTCAGGATGCGCCAACTCCTGTGCCGAGCCCTGGATCAAGGACATCGGGCTCATAGGCACATCGAAGGGCTGGCGCGTCGTCGTTGGGGGATGTGCAGGCGCAAAGCCGCGGATCGCGCAGGTGCTGGCTGAGAACCTGAGCGATGAGGAGGCGCTCGATCTCGTGGACAGGATCATCAACTACTACAAGGCGCATGCAAAGAAGCAGCGCCTCGGGGAGTTCATCGAGGAGATTGGCTTTGATAGGTTTAAAGCCGAGGTGCTGGGATCCTGAAATCTGTAGATGAGCGGGTCCTGTTGTATGTTGCTTTTGGGTGAGAACATGTCCAAGACAGAGGAGTATCTGAAGGAGGCGTTCGCAGGAGAGTCGCAGGCGAACAGGAAGTACCTGGCATTTGCTGAGAAGGCGGAGAATGAGGGGTACCCGCAGGTTGCCAGGCTCTTCCGGGCTGCAGCTGAGGCCGAAACAGTCCATGCGATGAACCATCTGAGAGCGCTGAACGCCATACGCTCAACGAGAGAGAACCTCGAGGAGGCTGTGGCAGGAGAGACGCATGAGTTCAAAAACATGTACCCGGAGATGCTGAAGACCGCTAAGGAGGAAGGGAAGAAGGCCGCTGAGATATCGTTCCGCTATGCAAACGAGGTGGAAAAGGTCCACGCAGAGCTCTACAGGGACGCACTGGCAAAGCTGGGCGAGTCGAAGGAAGAGTACCCCTACTTCGTCTGCCCCGTATGCGGGATGACTGTTGGAAGGGAGCCGCCGGAGAGATGCCCGATATGCGGAGCTAAGGGGTCATCGTTCAGGCGGATAGACTGAGGTGGCCTCCAAGTCGCAGGGAGGAAAAAATAGTCATTTCCGCGCCCTGGAAGGGCGGGCTCCTCACTCCGCCCTCTCTGTATCTGCGAGCTAAATCTTATCCAGCTTCTCTATACCGATCTTTTTGACGTTCGGCTTCCAGATCATGTCCGGCATCCATGCGGGCGCATTGGGTGGCTTCGGCACCTGTGTTCTCCACCCCTTGAAGATGTGGACCTTCTTCGTTCCTCGCTCTCTCAGCCTGATATCCGTGAACCCTCTGTTTGCAGCCTTGAGCGCCGCCTGCCTCGGCTGCTTCCCGCTGAATACACCGATCTCGTTCCCTTCAGCATCCCTCAGTGCGAAGTTCCTCTTCTCAGACTTTTTTTCCGCCATTTTTTATACCTCGGATTATCCATATCCATGGGCTCTTAAGTACTTCTGCATGTATATATCAAATACCCTTATATTAATTTTTTGTTCCATCTCAGGAATTGGTGAAAGTATCTCTCCGCATATGCCCCTTCGATAGGGTTATGCGATCCGAAACTGCGATTAGGACCTGGCAGCATGCTCAAATGTCTGGAGGTCATTTCAGGAATCAGCATTTACCGGCACAACAGATCACGAGCCGGAGAGAAAACGAAGCGACAGATCGCATAAATGTCAGCGAAAATATAATATCTCACAGCCCGCATAAAACCACTCATGGCTCAGCAGAGTGGCTACAGCAAAAAGGTGATGGAGCACTTCATGAACCCCAGAAACGTTGGGGTGATAGATGATCCCGACGGATACGGCAAAGTCGGAAATCCAGTTTGTGGGGACCTCATGGAGATCTTCATAAAGGTGAAGGATGATAAAATAGAGGATATCAAGTTCAGGACGTTCGGATGTGGGGCTGCAATCGCCACGAGCAGCATGATAACAGAGATGGCCAGAGGAAAGAGCCTGCAGGAGGCGATGAGGATAACAAGAAATGACGTGGCAGATGCTCTTGATGGTCTGCCTCCACAGAAGATGCACTGCTCCAACCTCGCGGCAGATGCGCTCCACGCCGCCATCAACGATTACCTCTCGAAAAAGCAAAAGCATTAAGATGCCGGAGGTGTATGAGGCGCAGTCCACATGCGCCCGAAGTTCAGTGGCAGGGAGGTTGAGCATGAGGATCATCGCACTGACTGTGACTCTGCTTCTCCTTTCAGGACTGCAGGTCGTCTCTGTGCATGGAGATGGTACGCAGCAGGTCGGAGGCGATTTCGGCAAAGCCTGGCTACAGAGCCTGGAGCAGACGGAGAGGGTTGAGACGAACATGACCAATGCAACGACTGGTGGGCTCTGGTCCTGGGGTTCGGTTCCGAAGTGGCACATGCTCATAGGTGGCAGGCTCGAGTACATGGGCTCAGGCATGTGGTTCTATCCAGCATTTCCCACAAATAGCACGCCGATAATCGAGAACGCAAGCCTGAGCGCAAAGAATGCACCAGACTTCGCATCTCCGGAGATGCTGGACGACCCGTGGATGATCGCCCAGGTCTCAGGCAGGCCGGTGCTATTCAGAAGTGTGATCTGATATCATTGAGACGCGAGATCGAATCAACAGTGCATCAGGCTCATGTCTCACTTTATGAGACCTCCAAATCGCGCTTTGGAGCTACGCTCTTTTTGCGATACCGCTCTGGATGTGCTGTAGATCAGAGCGCGCTGTATGCACTGTGGAAAGGTTAAAATCGATAGAGTGCCTTTTCTCTAGCGGGGTGGTGTGTTGAAGGGAATTGTGGCAGTGATGGTGCTGATGATCGGACTATCCTCGGCCCTCAATTTTGGCATCTCCTCAGAAGCGCCCTCTTCGATGGAGAAGCGCTTCCTCTCATCGCTGGAAGCGATGCTGATAAAGTCCCAGTCTTTGCCGGCGAACAACAGCACTGCCAGTCTGAACAAATCAAGTCTCGATGCAAACAGCACAATGAATCAGACCACGACATCTGGCATTTCTTCCAATGAGACGATTGCAACCATGAGTGGTGGGAGTGATGTTGCGTCATCTGTGAGCGGGGACATCAGGGGCTTCTGGAGCATGGAGGCCAGCAAGAGGACATTTGGCAGAGAGGGCATACGGTCCAGGATCTCCCTGAGCGGGGACTTCCAGGTCGATAAGTCTGTGATCTTCCACGAGCCTCCTGCATGAGATCGATACCACTGCTTCTGATATCACTTCTGATCTTCGAGGTACATGGGGATATCTTCCCGCAGGCCATACCACCTGATATCACCTGGATGCATATTTACGGAGGGCCATACTCAGACGGCGGGTGGTCTCTGAGGGAGACGAGCGACGGTGGATACGCCGTCATTGGATACACTGTGAGGAACGATACCGATCTGTGGGTGCTGAAGCTCAACAGCCACGGGGAGATCGAGTGGGCCAGGACATACGGCGGCCCCGGTGACGACATGGGCTACGGGATAGATGAGGCGGAAGGCGGCGGCTTTATCGCGGTCGGAACCACAGACTCCTTCGGTCCCGGAGGCGAGAAGCTCTGGGTTCTGCGGCTCGATGAGAGCGGAGACCTCCTCTGGGACAGGGTGCTGGGCGGTTTCATCACAGATGGCGAGGCTGGGTGGTCTGTGAGGGAAACAGGTGATGGTTTCGTGATAGCCGGATCGACGAGATCCTTTGGTTCAGGTGGCAAGGATCTGTGGATGATCAAGCTGGATCGAGATGGAAGGGTCCTCTGGTCGAAGGCTTTCGGTCGATCTCAGGATGATGTCGGATTCTCAGTGGAGAGCACGCCGTTCGGGTACATAGCCGCAGGATATGGAACAGATGCAG
Organism: Methanothrix sp.; assembly: GCF_026419855.1. GTDB lineage: Archaea > Halobacteriota > Methanosarcinia > Methanotrichales > Methanotrichaceae > Methanothrix_B. The sequence goes on along the minus strand of NZ_JAOAKP010000019.1, from coordinate 9,983 downwards.
GCGATGAGAATGTGTATCTCGTCATGACGAATCATCTGGGCTCAGAGATCTGGAACAGATCTTTTGGAGGTGCGGGGAGCGATGCAGCGCTCTCGATGATATCCTCTGGAGATGGTTTTGCTCTGACAGGAAGAACAGAGACGAAAATGGGAGACAAGGACATACTGCTCGCCAAGATATCACCGCAGGGATATATTCTGTGGTGGAGAGGCTTTGGAGGCGAGGGGGACCAGGTGGGCATGGCGGTTGCGGAGTATGATGATGGATACATCATAGCCGGGAGAAGCGGACAGACCAACGACTGGAGCATGATGCTGGTGGTCACAGATACCAATGGAGTGCCGCTGGCGTCCTACAATCTGGGCAGGGGCATCGCGACGGCCGTTGCGTGTAGTGGAGATGAATGTGTGGTTGCCGGCATAATCTCAGTGGGTGATCTTGAGCAGGAGGATCTATTCGTCGCCTGCTTCAGGCTTCCACTCTGGAGCAGCATGCCCGCATCTGTGGAGACGCATGAACCCCACATTAACGAGACCGGCATCCCATCGTCTATCCCATCGATGCCGAACGCCACATGGAACACCTCTTCTGCATCTCCTGAGAGTGGCCCAGCTGGAATGACATCTCTAAACAGAAGGGGCGAGATAGGATCCAAGAGCTTCAGGGCGATGTTCAGGCTGTGATCTCATGTATGTCAGGATCCATGATATCGGGCTCTACCTCAGGTGCCCCATGCTTGTGTATCTGGAGTCGATGGGCAGAGAATGCTTCAGAGCCGACACCGAACGCACAATTCTTCGCTACATCGCGCTTTACTCTGCTCCAGAGGATCTGCAGGGAGATATGTCAAAGGCTGTGAAGGATGTGGCAAGGATACACAGGATCCCAGAGGAAGATGTCATCAGATCCATTGATGCTATGAGGGGGTCTATCTCCAGGATCGCATCTGTTCCAAGGGAGCTCTTAACGCCATGTGATATCGAGGTGGAGCTGCGCTCAGAGCGACTTGGGCTCTCCGGCATCCTCGACAGGCTGGTCAGGCCTGAGCGCCGGCGTGGTCTACTGGGAATGCTGCTGAGAGTGGATGATATGATTCCCTCATTAGTACGTACTGGCAGATCGCCCGAAGAGGGGGTTTGGAGGAGGGACAGGATACAGCTCGCTGGATACGCGATGCTCCTTGAAGAGCGCTTCGGGGTTGAGGTCTCCACGGGGCAGGTGGAGTATGTGCGTGATGGGGAGGTACGACGCGTGCGCATCAGAAGCCTGGACAGATCGAGAGCGCTATGGGTGAGAGACCGCGTTCGCGAGATACGCGATGGAGAGATGCCTGATGTGGGGATCGAGAAGTGCAGTTCGTGTGGGATGAGCGGGATATGCGGGGTAAAGAGCTGCGTCGTCTCCAGGATGCTGTGATCCATGAAGTTACATCCTCTTCAGGCTGGAGTTTGCGACCTGATGCTCACTATCAGTAGACCCTGATGTCCGCGACCCCGTGTATTATCCCTGGAGCGTACTTCTTGATTTTGTGGCATCCAAGGGGCTCCGCGGTTCTGCCGAGAAGCGCTGCAGCATGCACAGGAGGTCTTATCAGAGCGTCGGGATACTGCCAGGCGGGCACGTTCTGATGGTAGTGCAGGACACCGCCAGGTCTCAACGCCTCTATTCCCTTCCTCAGGTACCGCTCGGTTATCCCCACCATGCCCATTATGACCCTGTCAGCTTCTCCTTTGGGTGTCAGAACAGCACAGTCTCCGAGCAGCGGTTCAACGATATCCTCAACGCGGTTCAGCCTGATGTTCTCCACCAGGTATCTGTGAGCAACCGTATTTATCTCAATCGCCGTGATCCTGGATGGTCTCGAGTGCACAGCCATCGGCAGGGAGAAGTAGCCTATTCCGGCGAACATATCAACGACGATCTCATCTTTACCGAGAGAGGCCATCCGCATCCTCTCCTTCACGTTGCCCTGTGAGAACATTATCCTCATCGGATCGAGCTTGAAGAGAACTCCGTTCTCCCTGTGGATCGTCTCCCCTGGCGTTCCTGCGATCACCTCCCTGCATGGCTCCCTGAACTGGCCTCTGACCCCTTTATCTGCAAGGACGCACCTGCATCTCGGATAGAGCCTGAGAAGAGCATCGCCTATCATCTGCTTGTGCTCTGAGAGGTCGGGATGAATCCTGACGATTATCGTGTCTCCAAGTATGAACCAGCCCCTTGGCAGGAGATTCCTGAGGGGCGCTGGTATCGCTCCGTCCAGGAGATCTGAGAGTTCCGGCATTTTGAGGTAGTGTTCTGGCGATGACTGCTCGACGATCCGCATCCCTGCAATCTCCTTCAGCACAGGAATCTCAACAATCCCTCCTCTCCGCACGATCTTCCTGCGCCTATCGAGCAGCCCACTCTCGAGAAGCATTCCTATGGCATTCGCAGCCTCAGCGCTCCCGACCACCACAGCAAGCCTATCGCGTTCGCATGTAGCTCTGGTCAAATTCCACCCTCTCGGATGTGACGTTAAGTCTGAGCTCGAGCTCACGGTCCTTCTTGCTGACCTCATAGCTTCTGCCGTGTACCACTATGCCTGAGTCGTACCCCTCCGGAACCGATACGCTCAGCACGACCGGAACATACTCTCTCCTTTCAGAGAGATACACCTTTATGCTCGAGTCGCCGGACGAGGACATCCTCACAACAGTGCCTCTGTAGTGTGACACAGTCACAGTGCCGCCCTTGGCGATCACAGATCTGTCGATGTTCTCCGGCAGCACCAGCTCCACCTCATGCTGTATGCCAGCGGAGTTCTCGATATCAAAGTTCAGCACGCTCTCGTTAGTGCTGTTCGAGATGTACGCAGCATACAGCACGTGATCTATCTGGGCTGGTGCGAGAAACGGTGAGTACAGGAAGAAAACGCCGATTCCGGTTACGATGAGCAGTGCCGCCAGGATAATGCCAATCTGAGTGCGTGAGTATCCGGGTCTCTTCTCTGCCTCGATCTTCCCTTCAGCCTCCGATCTAGCCTCATGCACTGCTGGAGGGCCAGATGGCTGTGCCCCTTCGATGTGTTCTTCCTTCTCCTCTTCTACGTACAGGGCTTCAGCAACATCATGCCTTGGTGGTTGTATCGGCTCTGAAGGCGCCTCCTGCGCCGGAGTCTCCGCTGGAGAGGGCGCCTCTCCAGAGGGCTCCATCCTTGGAACCTCTTCCACGCCTTCTGGCTGCACTTCTGGCGCCTTCTCCGGAGCCATCTCCTCTCCGGCGGTCACCCCATGCTGAAGCTCTCGTATCTCAGCCTTTTCCTTCAGCAGTGGAACCTTCCGCCTGCTCGGAAGCGTGACCGTCCCCTTCTCGAAATCAAAGATCAGATCTGTGTATATGCCTGAGGAGTCCACGAAATGATACGCTCTAGGGACCAGGTATGAGACGCCTGAGATCTTCACCTCATCGAAGAACTGGGTGTTCTTCATGAGTCGGTCTTTGAAGGCATAGACCGCCCCGCTCTCCATCTTCGCCTCGACCTCGCTCAAACTTGGGAAACGATCCTCGGAGAGCGCTAGCTCTGCGGTCGCCTTCGCATAGGCCTCGAAGAATACCCGGCTCATCCTGTTGAGCCTGTTCGTGTACCTCCTGTCGAACAGAAACGAGAAGCTCTCTCCGCTGAGCGGAAGTGGGCCTTTGCCTTCGTTTGCGAGCTTCCACGATGAGAAGGAGACATCCATCGTATCTGTACCTGCGCAGACCATGATAAGTAATTTTTGGAAATCCGCTGACTGCTCATGCCACAAATACGGTCTGGCATCAGTTGTATCATGTTGCATGCTGGAGATCGCTGTACCGGTTGCGCGCTCGAATCGCTGAACAGGCTGTCGGAGGTCAGCGTGCACTGACGTGATGCCAGACATATCTCACAGGGTCGCATGGATACTCACCGAGGCACTGCATCAGCGATCGCTGAGCAGATCCCAGCAGCGATTCAGCACACCCCAGGGGATAACTATATATACTGAGTTGTTCTTGATGGAGGTGCTGCATTACATCGATTCAATTGATTTTGTTGAGATGTTTTTGTGGCAAAGCGGCTCTTCTCGAGTCGAATAAGAAGTGAAATATATGAGATTTGGTAACAGGGGTGGCTTCAACCACGGCCCAAGAGAGATGCATGATGTGGTATGCTCGGATTGCGGTAAACAGACACAGGTTCCATTCAAGCCCGATGGGTCCAGGCCCGTATACTGCAAGGAGTGCTATCAGAAACACAGGCCAGCAAGGGTGAGATGAGATCCACGCGCCGAGAGGCGCCAAAACTCATTTCTCAATATGTTTTTGTTTTTAATGGTTTGTTTGATTCTGTACTCAGCTGATTGCGAGCCGTTCGCTCGGATTACCAATACCCTCCAGCACATTTCGTGAGCATCTTCTCATATGCTGCCGGTTCTTCATGTTCCCTCAGCCAAATTCGAGCCGGCAGGTCGAAAAGATGGGGTCTCCAGCGCAGATCCGCAGATCTCCATGTGGTGGTTACCTACATCAACACCGCCACCTTCGGAATCTTTATATAGAACCTCAAACAGCTTTAAGCCCAGCCAGGCTTTGGAGGAGTTGATTTGGCTGGAATGAGCGGCTATCCGATCATCATTTTAAAAGAAGGTGCCAAGCGTGATGTGGGACGCGAGGCCCAGCATAAAAACATAACAGCGGCGAGGGCGGTGGCAGAGGCTGTGAGAACAACCCTTGGACCTAAGGGCATGGACAAGATGCTGGTGGACAGCAACGGAGATGTGGTGGTCACGAACGATGGCGCCACGATACTCTGGGAGCTGGACATAGAGCATCCAGTCGCCAAGATGATCGTGGAGGTTGCAAGGGCACAGGATGACGAGGTGGGAGATGGTACCACAACAGCTGTGGTCCTTGCGGGAGAGCTTCTGAAGAAGGCAGAGGAGCTTCTTGACAAAGGCGTCCATCCCACGACGATAGTTCAGGGGTACAAGACTGCTGAGATGAAGGCCAGCGAGATTCTCGAGAGCATGTCTGCCGAGGTCACCAGGGATAACAGAGAGATGCTGAGAAAGATAGCGATGACCGCGATGACAGGTAAGGGCATCGAGGCGATGAAGGAGAAGCTTGCAGATATTGTGGTGGATGCAGCTCTCGCCATCGAGGACAACGGGAAGGTGGATGTGGAGAACAGGGTGAAGATAGTGAAGATCACCGGCGGAAGTCTGGCTGATACAGAGCTCGTCCACGGCATAGTTCTTGAGCTGGAGCGCCTGAATCCCGAGATGCCCAGGCGGGTCGAGGATGCAAAGATCGCCCTGCTGGATGCAACGCTCGAGCTGAAGAAGCTCGGAACGGATGCGAAGATAACTATCTCAGAGGTAGAGGGCCTCAGGAGCTTCAAGGAGGGGGAGAAGAAGGTCCTGGAGGCACAGGTGGAGGCGCTCGCAAAGGCCGGAGCAAATGTGGTGCTGTGCCAGAAGGGCATTGGCGTTGACGCATCGCATTTCCTCGCAAAGCACAACATGCTCGCAGCCCGCAGAGTCAAGGACGAGGATATGAAGATGCTAGCCCTTGCGACCGGCGCGAAGATCATCGGCGATCCGATGCAGGCTTCCCCGCAGGATCTCGGGCATGCCAGAGTCGTTGAGGACAGGAAGGTCAAGAAGGACAAGCACATGATCTTCATCGAGGGCTGCAAGGATCCGAAGGCTGTGACCATAGTCGTCCACGGCGGATCAGAGATCTTCCTGGACGAGATGGAGAGGGCACTGAACGATGCCCTGATGGTCGTTGGAGATGTGCTATCGTACAGAAAGATAGTCCCAGGCGGAGGCGCTCCTGAGGTCGAGGTTGCTGAGAGGATGCGGGAGTTTGCTGCGACGCTCAGTGGCAGGGAGCAGCTTGCAGTGAAGGCATTTGCAGATGCTCTCGAGATCATACCCAAGACGCTTGCAGAGAATGCGGGGCTAGATCCAATAGACACCATTGTAGCTCTGAGATCAAAGCACGGTGCAGGACTCAAAGCATACGGAGTCGATGTGCATAACGGAGGTACTACGGACATGCTTGACGGCGGTGTCGTGGAGCCACTCAAGGTCAAGCTCCAGGCTGTGAAGTCGGCTGCAGAAGCTGCCACAATGGTTCTCAGGGTGGATGATGTGATAGCTGCCAAGAGGGAGGAGCTCAAGCCGAAGCCAGGGCAGAGTCCACACGACTACACGAGGATGTGATCAGCCACATCCTCGTTTGAAGGTGAGCGACATGGCAGATGAACCTTCAGAGGAGTCCATTGATGGCTCTGAGGAACAGGAGGCAGCTCCTGCTGAAGGCGCCCATGAAGGCGTTTCTGTGGATGAAATTGCGAAACTCCGGCAGGAGCTCGAAGAGGTTAAGAGGGTTGCGGATGAGCGGCTCGAGCAGCTGTTGAGATGCAGGGCCGAGCTCGATAACGTCATAAAAAGAAACTCCCGAGAGAGAGAGGAGCTCGCAAGGTTCGCATCAGAGACGATCATAAAAAAGCTCCTGGTCTTCCTGGACAGTCTGGAACAGGCAGCGAAGCACGATGACGGATCCAGGGCGCTGTACGATCAGCTTCTGGATATAATGAGATCAGAGGGTCTGGAGCCGATAGAGGCCCTGGGGAAGAGGTTCGATCCGTTTATGCATGAGGCGATGATGCAGGTCGAATCCCAGGAGGCTGAGGACGGAACCGTGGTTCAGGAGTTCCAGAAGGGGTACACGCTTCACTCAAAGGTCATAAGAACTTCAAAGGTCGCTGTCGCAAAACGTGGATAAGGTTAAATGTTAATTGCATAATTATGTTTAGGGGATGGTAGCATGTCGAAGATCATAGGCATAGATCTTGGAACCAGCAACTCCGCTGCTGCGGTGCTTATTGGCGGACGTCCGACGATAATACCCAGCGCCGAGGGCACGAGCCTGGGCGGAAAGGCGTTTCCATCCTATGTCGCATTTACAAAGGACGGCCAGGTCCTGGTTGGAGAGCCGGCCAGGAGGCAGGCCATCACGAACCCCGAAGGTACGATAACAGGCATTAAGAGGAAGATGGGGACTGACTACAAAGTCAGAGTCTTCGGGAAGGAATACACACCTGAGGAGATCTCCGCCCACATTCTGAGGAAGATAAAGCAGGACGCAGAGGCCTTCCTGGGGGAGAAGGTCGAGAAGGCTGTGATCACCGTTCCTGCATACTTCAACGACAACCAGCGACAGGCGACGAAGGATGCGGGCACCATAGCAGGGCTTGATGTTGTCAGGATAATCAACGAGCCCACAGCTGCTGCTCTTGCATATGGTCTTGATAAGGGTGGCGAGCAGAAGATCATGGTCTTCGACCTCGGCGGCGGGACGCTGGATGTCACGATAATGGAGATGGGAGAGGGAGTATTCGAGGTCAAGGCGACCAGCGGTGACACACAGCTCGGCGGCAGGGACATGGACGAGAGGCTTCTGAACTACGTCGTCGATAAATTCCGCCAGGATACGGGCATCGACCTGCGCAAGGATCCGATGGCGATGCAGCGTCTCCGCGAGGCTGTGGAGGTCGCCAAGATCGAGCTCTCATCCATGCTCCAGACCACGATAAACCTGCCCTACATCACAGCGGACGCGAGCGGGCCGAAGCATCTGAACATGACCCTGACCAGGGCGAAGCTGGAGGAGCTCATACAGGATGTACTGGAGAGGTGCCGCGGTCCTATGGAGCAGGCGCTCAGTGATGCGAAGCTCAGCAAGAGCGATATCGACAAGATCATCCTGGTCGGCGGCCCGACTAGAATGCCCGCGGTCCAGGAGTTCGTGAAGCGCTTCATGGGGAAGGACGTGGAGCGCGGTGTGGATCCGATGGAGTGTGTCGCAATGGGTGCGGCCATACAGGCGGGTGTGCTCGCCGGAGAGGTCAAGGACATCCTCCTCCTGGACGTCACGCCGCTCTCCCTGGGTGTGGAGACCCTCGGCGGGATAATGACAAAGCTGATAGAGAGAAACACAACAATTCCAACAAGAAAGAGCCAGATATTCACGACTGCAGCTGACAACCAGACGAGCGTCGAGATACATGTGCTCCAGGGGGAGAGGCCGCTCGCAAAGGACAACATCTCCCTGGGGAGATTCACGCTCATGGGCATACCACCAGCGCCCCGTGGGATCCCGCAGATAGAGGTCACATTCGATATAGATGCGAACGGCATACTCCACGTTTCAGCGAAGGATCTGGCCACGAAGAAGGAGCAGAGGATCACAATCACAGCACCTCACAGGCTCTCGAAGGAGGAGATCGAGCAGAAGGTTAAGGAGGCGGAGAGGTACGCGCAGGAGGATGCAAGGCGCAGGGAGGAGATCGAGACCAGGAACCAGGCTGACAGCCTGATATACACAACGGAGAAGATGCTGAAGGAAGCCGGAGACGTGGCAACATCCGATCAGAGGGAGAGGATCCAGAAGGCGATATCCGAGCTCAGAGATGCTCTCTCAGGGAAGGACATCCAGGAGATCAAGAGCAAGATGGAGAAGCTACAGAATGCGGTCTATGAGCTCTCCGCCGCGATGTATCAGAGGGCTGCGCAGAGCCAGAGCGGATCTGCCTCGAGCTCATCGAGCTCTGCATCTGGCAAGACAGTTGAAGCAGACTACGAGGTCGTGAACGACGATAAACGGTGAGAGGCGGTCGGGGTGGCGGAGAAGAGGGATTACTACGAGATCCTCGGCGTCGACAGGAACGCCACGGAGAAGGAGATCAAGAGCGCTTACAGGAAGCTGGCGATGAAGTACCATCCCGATCGCTCCGACGCCCCTGACGCAGAAGAGAGGTTCAAGGAGATCTCGGAGGCTTACGCTGTACTCTCGGATCCGGAGAAGCGCAGGCAGTACGATCAGTTCGGGCATGCCGGAATCGGCCAGTACTCCCAGGAGGATCTCTTCAGATCCGTCGACTTCGAGGATCTGCTCAGAGGTTTCGGTTTCGGCACCGACAGCATCTTCGACATGTTCTTTGGCCGGGGCCGCCATGGGCCTGTGAGAGGGAGAGACCTCAGATACGACCTGGATATAACGCTGGAGCAGGCAGCTTCAGGCCTCGAGACAACGATCGAGGTGCCAAGGACAGAGGTCTGCAGGACCTGCTCAGGCACAGGCGCAAAGCCCGGGACATCGCCGGTGAGGTGCCAGAGCTGTCACGGCACCGGGCAGATAACGAGGACACAGGTGACGCCTTTCGGGCAGATCGTGACATCGACCACCTGTTCCAGATGTGGCGGGAAGGGGCAGGTGATACAGACGCCCTGCGACGACTGCGACGGCACCGGCAGGGTCAGGAGGTACAGAAAGATAAACGTCAGGATCCCGCCGGGTGTCGATACAGGACATCACCTAAAGCTGAGGGGCCAGGGCGAGGCTCCGCCGTTCTCTCCTGGGGCACAGGCCGAGCCTGGGGATCTGTACATATTCATCAACGTCAGGCCGCATCCTCTATTCATAAGAGATGGTGACAATCTGATCCATGAGATGAACATCAGCATGACGCAGGCTGCATTAGGCACTGAGCTCGATGTTCCCACACTCGATGGTAGAGCACGCCTGAGGATTCCACCGGGAACGCAGAGCGGATCACTTTTCAGGATCAAAGGAAAGGGCATGCCAAGGCTCCACGGCGCTGGAACTGGTGATCTTCTTGTACGAACGAATGTAAAGATACCCACATCCCTGACGCCCAGGCAGAGACAGCTCCTTGAGGAGCTCGCAAGGGAGTTCGGCGAGACAGAGGGAAGGAGGCATCAGGGGAAAGCGGGTTTTTTCGAGAAGATAGTCGATGAGGTCAAGGGCGCTGTGCGATAGGTACCGGGAATCATCTTGTCGAAGTCGTCTCGAAACTATAAATACCTCTTTCTGACACATTATCAATCGTGAAGTTAGATGGAATTTATAGTCCTTTGCGTCACTTCATATAAGCCTGTCTCTTATAC
>NZ_JAOAKP010000018.1 GCF_026419855.1 Methanothrix sp. | reverse complement strand
TTGATTCTGATCTACTCTCCACGCATTCCTGGAATCGTCTTCTGCTTGCGGATTTTAAAGACTTATACAACACAACATCTCGAAATGGTCAGCGGCACACGGTATATCGACAGGGACCCAGAACCTGAAGGCACTGGAAGACCGCTTTCGCAGTCGATTGCTGGTGCAGTTTTTGACTTCAAGATGAATCTGGCGATCAGCTCAGAAGCTTCAGCTGCTCCATCTCGCCCTCAAGCCTGTGCAGCTCCTTTGTGTCCAGTGAGAGCGGATCGATGTGCACTAGCATCACAGCTCCCCTCAGCGAGACCTCATCCCTCTGCGACTGTATGAACCTCAGCACGGTCTCGTAGTTGCTCTGTGTTATCAGGTATCCAATGCCCTCCATGAGTATCACAGGGTACTCAGCTCTCCTGAGAAAATCTGATATCATCGAGCTGAGCCTCGGGAAGTTTGTGGGATCCACGGATCTGAACTTTCCCTCCTCTGTCTTTTGCGTGAGCCATATGACCCTCTCAGGGGAGATCCCGTACTTCTCGCGGAGGCTCTCCGGGTTGTACCTGGATATGCACAGTCCATCCAGCCCTGCGTGGATCAGCTCGCTGAATATCTCGAAACATCGAACCGGCTTGTCCTCTTCGATCGCATATGTTGTTCCCGGATTCAGTACCAGCTCGTAGATGCTGAATCCATACTTGTCGATTAGCGGTCTCAACGCCTTCACAGAATCGAAGCCGGGGTCGGCTCTGCTCACGCATGAGCAGATGCGTCTTATTATCGTGAAGAAATGCCTTCTTGTGATCTTGCACCGCGTATCGATCTCGATCAGGCCTCTGCTGCGCATGTCTGGATCACAGGATGCGCCCTCTGCGATTCCCGACTGCTCGCTGAGAACCGAATTGGCGATATCCATTGCAGCCTCAGGAGATCGCGTCCCTGCGATTATGGCGAGTATAAACGTCCTGAGGAGATACGAAGGCAGCGGGCCGGCTGTGAATATAAGCCCTTTGACCTCTGTGGGCTCAGCCGCGGATACACCGCAGAAGCCGATGAAGTCAGAAGAATCCGCCAGGATGAGCCTCGTGTTTGTTCTGCGAACGAGATTCTCCAGCTGATTTACAAAATCCAGCACGTCCTCCTCAGGTATCACATTCTCATTGACGCGAACAATATGCTCGAGGTTATCAAGAATTATCACACCTCTCTTGCTGGACTCGACGAAGGTCTTTATCGTGAGGAAGAGCAGCGGAAGGTTCGTTGGCGATATCTGCTTCTCTTTGCCCTCCCTCTTCGGGTTCAGCCATATGATCGGGGTCTCTGTGAGACCGTAACTGCTTCTCACCTCCTCTGGCGGTCTGCGTGTGACACACAGCCCTTCAAATCCATGCGTCACCTGATCCGTGAACACATCATATGCATTCTCAGCTGAGAAGTATATCTTTCCGGGCTCGAGCCTGAATTTCAACGGAGCAGCTCCCACTTTCTCGACAGCCGGCTTGAACGTGATCTGCTCCTCCACTATGATCCTTGTTGTTGATGTGCCAAGCGATCCTGTGAGAACTCTCTCCACATGATCCCAGAGGTCCAGGAGGTGCCTGGCATCGACTCTATCCCTGGATACACCAAGCCTTGCAAGATCTGCATCTATCAGCATCCTGGCCTTCTCTGCTCCTATGTATCTGGAGAGCATCGACTCGACCTCATCGACAGTGCCCAGCCGTATGGCGGGCCTCTCGATCGGAATCGCACCTCTTCTCTCGCTGAATATCTCAACAAATCCCTCTGCCTGAACCCTCTCCTCAGGCGTTGGTGTGCTCATGAGGGAGAAGAACACGTAAAGGATCGCGTTTGCGAAGAGGCTCCAGAACACCGAGTTCGTCCAAGGGTCCAGATCCACGCCAAAAAGGTTTGTCGGAGTGAGCGCAGATATCCCGAACGGACCTGAGTCCAGGATCGATTTCGAGAGCCAGCCGGCCTTGACAACTGTGGGGACGAGCGCGGTGTAAATCCAGAGAACAAACCCTGCGCTCATGCCTGCGATCGCGCCCTCCCGGCTGCCCTTTCTCCAGTATAGGCCTCCAATAACAGCTGGTGCCATCTGGCTTGCAGCCACGAATGACACCAGGCCGATATCCACGAGGCTCTGGTACTCGACGGCCCTGGAGTAGAGATATCCGAGCATCACCACGAGAATGATGTTGATGCGCTTGGCGTTAAGCAGAAGCCCCGGGAGACCTCTGCCCCTCCCTATGTATCTCATGAGGTAGGGCAGCTCCAGCTCGTTCAGCATCATGTGGCCAACTGCAACACTGTCCACCAGCACCATCGCAGTTGCTGCAGACGCACCTCCTATGAACACGAGCACGGCGAGAGGTATGTTTCCCATGGAGTATGGGATCTCTATCACAAACATATCCTTCACGCCTGGAACGCCCAGAATCAGGCCCGCGCCGGCTATCGCCGGAACGAAGAGGTTTATCAGAAGGAGGTAAAGCGGAAAGAGCCACATAGCCTTTCTTATGTGCGACTCATCAGCGTTCTCAACAACCATGACGTGGAACTGTCTGGGAAGAAGAAACGCAGCGAAGAATGATATCAGCGTGAGCGAGAACCACGATGTGTAATCTATGTTGATGAGATGTGAGAACTCCTCTGTTGATATGACGCGGTCTATTATCTCCGAATACCCGTTGAATATCCCCCAGGTTATGTAGGCTCCGGCCACAACGAATGCGGTCAGCTTGACTATGGATTCGAACGCAACAGCTGCCACAAGACCTTCGTGCCTTTCCATCGGATCGAGGTGGCGCGCTCCGAAGATTATGGCGAATATGCCGAGCAGGAATGCCACGACGAGCTTTGTACCCCAGAATGTCTCTCCCCCACTTATTATCTGTATCGAGCTGGATATGGCGATGAGCTGGAGTGCGACGTAAGGTATGACGACCATCAGGCTCACGATGGTCACTATTGCTCCTATTGCGTAGCTCCTGCCGTACCTGAAGCTTATGAAATCGCTGACAGATGTGAGGCGGTACTCCTTTGATATGCGAACTATCTTGCGTATCATCACCCATCCTAGGAGCATCGCAAGTGTCGGGCCGATGTATATCGTGAGAAACTCCAGGCCGCTTGTCGCTGCCCTACCGATGCTTCCGTAGAATGTCCATGCTGTGCAGTATACAGCCAGGGATAACGCATAGACATATGGATTTGAGACTATGCTCCTGCCGGCCCGTCTCTGTCTGTCAGCGTAGTATGCTATGAGGCTCAGAAGAATGAGGTATGATACCATGAGGGAGAACGCGAAGAGCGGCGCGCTCATCTGGACCCCCTCCTGTCGAAGAGGTACGCCCAGAGTATCACAAGCGACCATACAAGAAGAACGTAAACCAGACGCTCAGGGAACCCAAGTATCTTCTCATCTGGGCTGGGTATCGAGAGGATCGGCCAGTTGAAAAGAGCCACAGCTATTATAAAGGCCAGCACCCACAGTTCGATCTGCTCGAAGAGTCCCTTCGTTGATATGGTCATGGCCTACAGTCCCGGGTAAACCGTGATGCCCTTCGAGGATATATCGAGAGCATGCTTCCCAGCGCGGTGGGATGTGCCCATCATCTTGAGTATCTCCAGCGATCTCCTTCTGGTTCTGCCAATCTCCATGTTGTAGAGGATTATCACCCCATCTGTTATGCAGGCTATATCCTGCGGGTACGGAGTGCTCGATCTGGACTCGGCTGTTATCAGAACCACGCTGTTCCAGCTCTTCATCATGGCGCCCAGCCTGAAGAGAAATCTGCTGTAGCCATCCTTCAGCACCGTCCTGAGGAACGGAAGGGAGTCTATGACTATTCTTCTGGGCTGAAAGCTCCTGACCTCACGATCCATCAGCTCCAGGATCTCGTCCTCATCACCCCTCTCGATCACCTCCCCGAGATCAACGTATCTTATCAGGGTGCCGAAATGTTTGTGGTCCACGAACTCGTAGGTGGAAATGAACCTGAGCATCAGTTCGGCAGGCTCGCTGAGGGCCATGAAGTATATCCCGCGCTCCCCAAGCTCCGCTCCCTTGAAGAGGTACTGCATGCACAGGGTCGTCTTTCCGCTGCCGGTCTCCCCTGAGATCAGAACGCTGGAAGGCACCGGTATCCCGCCCTCCAGCATCTCGTCCAGCCCCGGGATCCCCGTGGGCATCTTCTCTATCTGTCCCGTCAGACCGCCTCCATTATGTGGCGGAGCATGAAAGCCTGAATCCTGAGTGATCAATTACAATCTTTTATTATTTCTCTTTTGTCTGTGGTGAGAATCTGAAGGAGATCCTGCAGGCTTCAGATCTGTGCGAAAGTGCAGGCGAACCCGTGTCTATTGATTGATGAGCTGAAGGCAGCGCTAGATGGCCTCGAAGAACTGGACATCAGGAATCGATGTCCTCTGATGGTAAAATCCATGAGGCTCATCCCGAGTGATTCGGCGGATGGGTAAGCTCACAGAAAAACACTGAGTATATTGCTGCTGATTTAGGTCACGAGAGACACCTCTGCGACGGATCGACTTGCAATAAGCCATCCATGAATATGGGCTCAAGGCTGCACCTCTCAAAAATATCCAGATACACGACGATGTGGTCGATCAGTGGGTGTGGAGTCGCGATCCGACGAACATATCTCTGCGATCCTGCAGCACTGGCCAAAGAGGGAGCTCAGGCGAGGATCACAGCTTCAGCCCGAACTCCTTCAGCCTGTGGGTGGCATCACTGCGGGCACTCTGATGCTCTCTCAGGAACTCCCTGATTCTGGCTGCAGCGATCTTCTTGCACGAGCCACACATCTGCCTGCCGCTCCTGCACTCGCTGTACAGATCCTCCAGCTCCCTGTCGTTCTCGGCGAGGTGGAAGAGCAGGAACTCGTAGACAGCGCACCTCTCTGGCTCCCCACCATAGCGTCGCTGTTCGGCCAGAGATTGCTTCCCTCCGGTTATCGCCTTCATGATCTTGCTCGCAGCCTCATCAGGATCCTCTGTCAGCGCTATGTGGCTCTCCGGCCGGCTGGACGACATCTTTCCCCCTGTCAGCCCGGTCATGAACCTGTGATATATCGATGCCGGTGGGATGAAGCCGAACTCGCCGTTCTTCACCTCGACCTCTCTTATGATCTCATCTATCCTCTCAGCGCTCTCACCATCGAAGAGATCTATGTGCTCTGCGTACTGCTTGATCCTGTACCCTGAATCAATCAGCGCATCTGCAGCAGCCTTGATAAGATCAGGACCGGCAGCCTTCCCCCGGATGCTTATGTATCCCTCTCTCTGCTCGACCAGAAATTTTCGCATCCGGTATGCGAGATCTCTGGTTAGCCGCATGTGCGCATCCTGGTCAGATCCCACCGGAACAACAACGGGCTTCGGTCCTCCGTAGTCCGGAAGCTGCGGATGGAGGATATCCGCGCTCTGGGCCATCACGCTCTCCATGTGGCCGATGGATGTCTCTCCGGAGAAACCGTATATCGCACTCACCTCCGAGAAGTTCGTCTCCGCTGCTAGTTCAAACGCGAGATCCCTCATCCTGTAATTCTCCGACTGGAAGTATATGTGGCCGGTGGGCTCAAAGCCGAGCGCTATGAGGCTCAGAATGTAATCGTTGATCCCGAGCTCCCTGCACCTCTGCCAGCTGATCCCGCGCACCGCATGCGCCTCCATGTTTGCGATGGCCACGAACGCATCAGCACCGTGCTTCTGATGCCATATGATCTCGTTCATCACCATCATGTGGCCGAAGTGCGCCCTGCCGCTGGGCATGAAGCCGCTCATGACCGCAAACGGCCTGTGCTCCTTCATCGCACTGAGAACGACATCGTAATCTCTGTGGCCGAATATGATGCGTCTTCTCATGTACGGATGCGGATCTTCGATCTCCGGCAGGATCTCCTCGAACCGAGAGATGCCAAACTCCTCGAAAAGCTTTGAGTAATCTTCGATCTGAGATGAGCCCCAGGGATCCAGCTTCACTTCCATGGCTGGGGGCAATGATCCGGACGTATATTTAAGTTATCTCTCATCTCTTTTTATGCGATCAGTAACTTAACCTGCATGACCTTCAAGTTGCTATAGTATTCTGCATAAGTTGATATAATATTCGTATTACTGCTGTGTTGGATAAGTCTTTAAAATCCGCAAGCAGAAGACGATTCCAGGAATACGTGGAGAGCAGATCGGAATCAATAGCTGGAGACGTTATCACAAAAGGTTATCCAACACAGCACGTATTACATAAAATCATGTACGAATTGTAGCATATCCAGCATATTTTAAATTAGCTAATATGAAGTGAAGCAAAGGACTATAATCACATAAGAGCGGAGACGAATTGCAGTCAGGTGAGAGAATGCTCCATTAATCCAGACTGCTCACATGCTGGGTAGTCTACCTTAGTTGAGTTGATCTTGATGGGCTGGCTTCCTGAGAGGTGTTTATGTTGAACGCTGTCTGCATGAAAATCGACATCCAGGACCTGTTAATACTTTCCGACGCCTTACACGCGGTTGATGGCCATGAATCTCCTTTAGCTATTGCTTTTGCACTTATCCACACGTCGTAGGTAGACTACCCACATGCTGTGGAGCTCAGCATCCGGCATACCACATCAATCTGAACAAGCAGCACGCAATGCCAAAAGTTATGAACATGTAGGTACAGCTTCTGTAAGTTTGCGTGAGAAATTATGGTGCTCGATAACCTAGGCGGATCGCTTCGAGGTGCCCTGAAGAAGATAGCCTCGGCAACACGTGTTGATAAGGCTCTTGTAGATGACGCTGTGCGCGACATTCAGCGCGCTCTGCTCCAGGCTGATGTGAATGTGAAGCTGGTGATGAGCCTCTCGAACAGGATACGCGAGCGCGCGCTCAACGAAAAGCCTCCTGCAGGAATGAATCCCAGGGAGCACGTGATAAACATAGTCTACCAGGAGCTGATCAATCTCGTGGGCAGGGGCACAGACATCCCGCTCAAGAAGCAGACGATCATGCTTGTCGGTCTCCAGGGCAGCGGCAAGACCACTACAGCCGCAAAGCTCGCGACATACTTCCAGAGGAAGGGTTTGAGAACAGCTGTCATATGCGCAGACACATTCCGGGCGGGGGCATACGATCAGCTCAAGGCGCTCTGCGAGCGCCAGGGGATATTCTTCTACGGGGAGAAGGGAAACAAGAACGCGCCTGAGGTCGCTAAGAACGGCCTGGAGGCGACAAAGAAGTACGATGTGCGAATCGTGGATACGGCCGGCAGGCACGCTCTCGAGAGCGATCTGATCCAGGAGATGAAGGACATCCATGCGGTTGTGAATGCAGATCACAAGCTTCTCGTCATGGATGCTGCTATCGGCCAGCAGGCGAGCGAGCAGGCCAGGGCCTTCAACGAGGCCGTTGGAATAACGGGAGTGATAATCACAAAGCTCGACGGCACCGCGAAGGGCGGTGGGGCGTTGAGCGCGGTCGCGGAGACGAAGACCTCTGTCGCGTTTATAGGCGTTGGCGAGACCGCAGCCGACCTGGAGAAGTTCGAGGCTGACCGTTTCATATCACGCCTTCTCGGCATGGGCGACATAAAGGGGTTGATCGAGAAGGCCCAGGAGGTGCAGATCGAGAGCGACGTCGATGTCGATGCGATGATGAAGGGCAAGTTCACTCTGAAGGACATGTACAAGCAGCTCGAGGCGATGAACAAGATGGGCCCGCTGAAGCAGATAATGCAGATGCTCCCGATCGGCGGAATGGGCATCGAGCTTTCGGACAGAGAGTATCAGGTCACAAAGGAGAGGCTCGACGCATACAGGTTCATCATGGACTCTATGACAGAGGAGGAGCTTGAGGATCCGAAGATAATAAACGCCAGCAGGATAAAGAGAATCGCGCGCGGAAGCGGCACGCGGCCTGAGCTGGTCAAGGAGCTTCTTAAGTCGCATGCAGCGATGCAGAAGGCAATAAAAGGGATGAGAGGGGGAATGGGTCGTATGAACGTGAAGAAGCTCATGAAGCGTCTGGGCCAGCCGAAGGTCTAGACCTTCGATTCCTCATACGCGATCCATACTATCACTATTCCCACCAGTATCAGAAGTGGCCCGATGGACCCCTTTATGATGTCCGCTGTGTACGACCACCAGTTAAGACCGTACAGCCAGCTGTTGTGCCCAAACCATGCCGGGTCTGCCATGGTCCATATGCCCACAATGGCCACCAGAATGCCAATGACCACCTTCAGAACATCTCCAAGCTTCAGAGCAGATCCCTCCTTTCAGTTGGTATTCATGATGCAAGTGAGGGTTAATGACGGAATTCGATATATAACCATCTCTTTGTGACCTTGCATAAGCGTTTGCATCATGGTCCAGTAGTCAGGGTTGCGTAACAGTATCACTGAATCCATAGGCATGTGACATTATGGTATTCAACTGGCCGCCGTGTACTCGTGTGGCTTCCCATGAGGGGTATATTCTGCCTGCTTACTGTAATAGCAACAGCATCTGACCTCGCGGGATTGATGATGTATCCTGCTGCTGTGTTGGATAACCTTTTGAGATAACGCCTCAAGATATCGATTCCGATCTATTCTCCACGCGTTCCTGGAATCGTCTTCTGCTTGCGGATTTTAAAGACTTATCCAACACAGCATATCCTGCCACAAGATATCGAATTAATGACAGGCCTTTCGGCTGTTCAAGCCCACGACTTCAACCGGCATCCTGCCAGTGAATACAGATCCGCATCAATCCATTCGGTTATTCGACCTCACGACCGGAGTTAGAAGATATCTCTGTAAGTCCCTTCAATCCCGATGAGCAGCTGGCTCCGGAAAGATATTTAAATGATGATACATAATGTCACAACAAAGATTCACTTCGTGTTACAAAAGGTGATATGATTGTATGCACGCCTGCCCTTCATAGTTTTATTGCTTCTGATGATGCTCACAGTCTCTTACGCCCAGGAGCCTCTGTGGCTTGGCCGTGGCGCTCCTGAGAGTGTAGTGAATCTCGATGTGGGGGCGAGGTCTCCTGGTTATGTGCCATCCTTCGGGACGAGGGGGTTTGCAGCGCCTGTTTCCCATCAGGTGATGGCGCTGAGCCCGGGCGCGATGATCCATCAGGCAGAATCATTGCTCTCTGAGGCGAAGAGGGCACGGGATGAGGCCATATCGATCCACAACCTCACAAGACTCATGGCGGTCTACGCATCTGAGAACGCGAGCATCGCGAGGTCGATGGCAGAGTCCGCTGAGACGAGCGCCAAAGCTGCCAAAACAAGCGCATACGAATGCAGGGTTGCTCTTAATGAGACCAAGAGCGTGAGATCTGATATCATTTCTATCTACAACCTTACAAGACTCATGGCGGTCTACGCATCTGAGAACGCGAGCATCGCGAGGTCGATGGCAGAGTCCGCTGAGATGAGCGCCGAAGCCGCCAAAACAAGCGCATACGGATCCAGGATTGAGGGGGCTTCCTCTCCGGCCTGAAACCGGTGTTTGTGCCCTTCTGCTCTCTCTCAACGAGAGCAGCTGAAGCAACTGCTCCAGGCATAAACAGCGATAGCTGTGATCTCCGCAAAAGGGCCGGTTGTCTCTGCCCTGCCGAGAAAGATTTTTACAGTTTGACATTCTGGGTAAAGCAGTGTGACCTTGAACATCAGGCTTGGCTGGATTACCGCTGTTGTTCTCGTAGCGCTCATCGCCATAGCCTACTTCATGTTCCCGCTCATGGATGGCATAATCCTCGGCACGGTCTTCGCATACATAGGAAGGCCGATACGCGATATGTTCGGAACCCGGAAACGCCTGGGATCAGCCATCGCCTCCATATGGATAATAGTGCCGATCTCGCTCGTTCTGATCCTGGGCGTGATGGAGATAGCGAATCTATTCATGTGGATCGCCCAGAACCAGGGAAGCATAGCGAGGGAGATAAGCGGCACCATCTCAGGACTCGAGATCCCTGAGGAGATATACACGCTCATCACAGGAAGCCTGCAGAACGTCCTCAGCTTCATGGCAGATCTCGTTGCGAGGATGCCGCTATTCGATTACGGCAGGAGAATGATACTGCTCGCAATAAATCTCGTGCTATCGATACCTGTATGCTACTTCCTGCTCTGCGACGGCGAGCGTTTCGTTGAGTCCTGGTTCACCATAGTCCCTGAGGAGAGCCTGGAAACATACAGGGCGTACTTCGAGAGGATCGACAGGATCCTGAGCGGCATATTTCTCGGCAGCATGTACACCGCGATCGTTGGAAGCGTGATCTCGGCCATAGTCTTCTACGCATTCGATGTTCCCAGGCCGTTTGCGATGGCGAGCCTGGTTTTCATAGCAGGTCTGGTGCCTGTGCTGACCGCATGGGCTGTAATTGTCCCGATATCGATATACAGATACCTTCTCTTGGGTCCAGCCGAGGCTCTCATGTTCTTTGCCGTAGCATCCGCCCTGATCTATCTCCCCTCTGAGCTGATCATACGGCCGTACCTTGTGGCGGCTCGCTCCTCCCTGCATCCGCTGCTTGTCATACTCTCTTTCCTCGGCGGTGCGATGGTGGCCGGAATAGGGGGTTTCTTCCTCGCCCCTGCGATCATGGGTGTGGTCGTGGGCGTATACCAGGTCAGAAGGGAGCAGTCTCTGGCGAAAGAGCCTCAGAGCGGGCAGGATCTCTGAGGTGGAGGTATGCGGTTCTGCATAGAGACATATGGCTGTACAGCGAACATAGGGAATTCCATGGAGCTCAAGGGAGCGCTGATAGCGCACGGGCATCAGGAGAGCGGCCTTGATAACTCAGATGTTGTGATCCTCAATACATGCGCAGTTACATCACGCACAGAGAGGGACATGCTCCGGCGGATCGTCGAGCTCAGAGGCAGGAGGCTGATAGTGGCAGGCTGTCTGCCCGCTGCCATCCCGGAGCTGGTTGAGGGTCTTGAGGCAGTGGGCGTTCTGAACAGAGATGGCATAGAAAAGGTTATCGACGTTCTTGGAAGATCTGAGCAGCCGGAACAGGACCGCATCACATCGTGTTTGCCCGGCAGCCTGTGCGGAGTTGTCAGCATCTCAGAGGGCTGCCTTGGGGCTTGCTCGTACTGCATAGTGAAGATGGCCAGGGGGCCTCTCAGGAGCAGAGAGCCGCGCGAAATAGAGAGTGATGTAATGCGTCTCGTGAGCACCGGCGCTGTTGAGATCCAGCTGGCATCACAGGATGCCGGAGCTTACGGATGTGACATCGGAGCATCACTTCCGGAACTCCTCGATCTGCTCTCTGATATGGACGGAACGTTCATGATACGTGTGGGCATGATGAACCCGGACTCCGTAATGAGGATTCTCGACGAACTGCTGGAATCGTACAGGAGCGAGAAAGTATACAAATTTCTCCACCTTCCCCTCCAGTCAGGCTCCGACAGGGTTCTGGAGAGCATGAGAAGGAGCTACAAATCAGAGGATTTTGTTCGTATCGTGAATGCTTTCAGATCGAGATTTCCGGAGATCTCGCTCACGACCGATGTAATAACCGGTTTTCCTGGAGAGACAGATCAGGATTTCAGATTGACTGAGGATGTGATAAGAGCAATTCAGCCTGACAAGGTGAACGTCACGAGATACTCGCGGAGACCGCACACGTCCGCCTTTATGATGTATGATATGCCGGACAGGATAAAGAAGGAAAGGTCGCGCAGGATGACAGAGCTCTGGAAGGAGATCGCGCTGGTCCGCAATACCCGGTACGTGGGGCAGGAGCTTGAGGTGCTGATCACAGAGCAGGGGAGAGCTGGCACCATGAAGGGTAGGACCAGGAACTACGTCGGAGTCGTGGTCCATGGCGCCAGCTCCGTTGGAAAATGGTTGAGGGCAGTGGCGACAGACGCAACGCCCTTCTACATAAAGGCCAGGTGCACTGAAAGTCTGTGAACACTCGACCTGACCGAAAGTCTACAGCAACTAACTCAGCCCTATGTGAGGGCCATGAGTTCCAGCCTCATGCGCTCACGATCGCTCATATCAGATCCGGTGTTGGATGCGAGCGATTCGTCCGGTACATACGTAAGCGTCAGCTTCCTGCGCTTGCCGTGCGTGAGCCTGACATGCTTGGGATCAAGATCTGCGGCGCGCTTCATCACGGTTATCACTGTCGTTTTATTGAGACCAAGCATGTCCACCAGCTCCGCGGTGGTGTAATCCCCTGGCCTTTCGCTCATGATCTCTATCAGCGCCCTGGCATGCTTGTCTATCGCACGCCCCTCGCCGTAATCGAGATCCTTTGAGGTCCTGGCATGCCTTGCCCTGAGCTGGGTCTTCAGATCTGCAACCTCTTTCGATAATCTGTCCACCTGATCGATCAGCCGGCCGAGCAGCTCAACATCCCTTCCAGACCCGACACTCTCTGTCAGTCTGTTTACGGCGGTTATGAGCTCGATCATGGCCTGCTCTTCCTTCAGCTTCCTTTCAGTCTCAGCAGCCTTATTTTTATACAGCTCTAAAAGCTCTTCGAACATCTGCTTACACCTATTACTTGTATAGTTTGTTTGGATGAAGCAAAATATTATTTGTCCTTAAACAGACGCTACTATATATAGATTTCGATGTACACGCTGCGGTCTCCTTAAGAGATTGCTTGGGTGCAGCGATCTGCTCGGCCCGATCAGAGTTCGTAAATCAGAGTATTCATGCCGGCATCTGGCAATGTTATTTTTGCATGATCGGGCTGCGTGCGTATCGATGTGATCGCTGTTTATGTAGGGTGTATGCACTTATCACTGAACTCAGAGGCATGCGACGTTATCTGTGAGCAGATCATACGATCAGACATCAGGCACATTCATTCACAAAATATGTGCTTTCAATGCAACCGGAAGCTGGCGTATATCTCTTATCACGATATCTGCAACCTCCAGCAGCCTTGGATGTGGGTTCGGGTTCTGCTGGACTGTGAGGACTCCGAGATCCGCCTCCTCTAAGGCGTAAATATCGTTGAGACCATCGCCGACCATCACCACAGCTCTGTGATTCTCTTTAAGCCTTCTCACGATCGCCTTCTTCCTGATCGGATCTGCAACAGAGCATATGTTTTCAGGAGCTATGCCGTAATCAACTAGATGGATCAGGCTCCTGGGACTGTCGCCAGATGCTATATAGATGTCCGCACCCATGGCTCGGAGCTCGTCCAGGACAGATCTGACGCCAGGGAACGGCACGCCTCCAGTGCTCACAATGTACGGGACGGTCATATCCAGAGCATCCACGATTATTCCAGTTGTGTGATACATCTCAGGGCATCTCTGCCTGACAGCATCGTGCGCAACCAGGAGATCCCTGACAGTCGCATCCGAGCGCCTTATAGCCTCAAGAGCATCCGAATGCGAGACCGGTGTGCTGTAGCAGCTTATCTCTATGCCCTCTGAGCACAGCTCTATCAGCCTGAGCAGATGTGTATCCTCGGGACATCTCTGGACATCCCTCGGATCCATCTGAGGTACGACAAGCGCCCTGCCCGGCCTCTCTATTATGAGCAGCGCGGTCACTATTCTTTCCAGGATCCTCCTGTGGATGAGATCGTTGGCCACCCGGTACATCCGGAGCAGCGTGCCTGCGACATCGAGAACAACTGCCAGCTCGCCCATTGCCATTCGATATTCACGGAAGGGGTATGAACATATCGCTTCTGAGCGTGTCTCTGTGGAGGTGAGAGCACATCAACGTTCACCCGCATCGTCAGAGGCATGCGACATTTTGATCCAGAATAGCAGATAGTTGTGAGTTGTACACTCGTATCATTGAAAACCGCAGCTATCGGACTGTTTTTATGGAATGTCTAGTCCATGGCTATCGGTTTCAGCAGAATCAGTCGGTGATGCGAGCCAAAAACCCGATCAACTGCTATGTCGAGATATCTCCAGAACCCTGTAGGAGTAGACGTTGCGGATCTCAATGATTCGAGCCCACGACTACATAGTCAGCTTGCCCTTTCCTGGTGATCCCATCGCTAGTGCTTACCTCTGCAGGCTCTTTATTTGTCGTGCAAACTTCCGCCCCTCACAAACTCGTATAGATGATGCGCATATAATACGAAGCCAAGCATTGCTTGCACATATTCCCTCGCGGCCTCTACATCATTCACATCATAGTTTTTCGTCTCCATGGCATGCCTGAACCTTCTCTCAAGTTCCTCCTCAACAGCGTGCACTATGAGGCACACAACCTCTCCTGGATCTCCTTTTTCGATTGCCATATCAGCCCGCGGCACAATCGGACCCCAATCCAACCCTGCAGGCTTGAGCCCTGTATACGGCGCCCCTTCACCCTCTCTATGTAATCGCACAGCAGTTTCAAAGAACCAATAATCTGCAACTTCAGCGGCTTCCTTGCCAAGCTTTCTGGCCTGTAATGCTTTTTCAAAGGATCTCCTCAATTCGTCCTCGGCCGTCTTTGGCACCCAGGGAAGTATAAGGTTGATATTCCCAGTCTCCAGGGCCTTCCTGGCAGCCGTAACAACCGGCACATCCATGGTGTCGCAGTGTGGTGGCATGTTCAGTAACACCGAAATTTTATTTAGTTGTTCATTTGCTTATATTTTACCTCTAAGCTCATGAGGGTGATCTACCCAAGGCGTGTGGGCAACGCAAAAGCAGCGCTACCATAGTTCATTGGTATCAACCGCTCGATGGGGTGTCATCCTACCGTTAAATAATCTTTGGGTATATATCATTATAGTATTCTGCATAAGTTGATATAATATTGCATATTACATAAAATCATGTATGAAGTGCGATATGTCCAGCATATTTTAAATTGTCTTATATGAAGTGGCGCAAAGGACTATAATTGTGGGGAACTTAGTATCGAAAACACTGTTACCATCTGATACATCGTCCGTAGAGGCATTGTCCATGCTACGCAATTCTGGCGGGTGAATGTGCGCTTCTAGGCCTTCAGACGTCCAAGTTGCTGGAACCTAAGGGCGCCGCAAAAATATATACCTGAAAAGATATTGCTATGACTGACCATGAAAGACATCCCGTATCGCATCGCTGCGCTTGCTGCAAGGGCTCTCGAGCCGATCATCTCTGCGATGGATTCTCCCATATCACCTGAGGTGGAGGCCGGTGGCATGATCCTGAGGTTGGAGGTGAGCGATGCGCATGTCTACTGCCGCTGGGGCATTGCAGACTGCCTGGAGCTCCTGGAGAGGGCTGCGGAAGAGCTGGGCGTGCCCTTGGAGGAGGAGCTGGTCGTGAGGCACCCTGAGATGGAGTTCAGGGAGAACATGGTCACCGGCTTCTTCGAGGCCTGGAGAGGGGTTGCTGTAAGAAGGATGAACCCCATGGAGGATATACTCGACGCTCTGATCTCCGAGCTCGAGATGCGCGGAGTGAGCATATCTCTGGAAGAGGATTATCTTGTACTCTCAAAGCGCAGATCGATACGCTGAACCTCTAAACAGGCTCATCTGCCCCCCGAATGCGGTTTGCTGGAGACCCTGGTGTTCAGGCCGGAGCAGCCGGCTCTCAATCAGCCCTGCAGCGGGCTGCGGCCTCTGCTCTTAACATCGACAGATGTGGGAAAGCCCATCGCGTTCAGCTCATCCTCTCCGAGGAGAATGCTGTGGCCCTCTGCATCAAAAGCTCTGAGCCATGATATCCGCCATCTCCCAGGCTCTGCATCTGCTGGCATCCTGATATCGCCCTGGTAGAGAGCCCCGGTGGTATTGCCAGCGCCCGCGGTCTGGTTCAGCTGCACCACTGCCGACATCCCGCCGGATGGGCTGACAAGCTTTAGCGCGGGCTGAGACGCTCCAATCTCGGAGAGCGTGAGCGATATGTTCAGCGCATCCACGGTGGCGTTCAGCACCCTGGGCTCGATCGTGAGATTCAGCAGATCAGGCCCGAGCCTGGCGTCGTGGGATGCTGCTTTCTCCTCTGCACCCGACGGCTCACCGCCCGCAAGGACGATCTTCTTCTCGATGGAGAACACCCCCACCATGTCATCAGTCCTGAATCCGTACATCGCGGGATGGAGCGATGCGCCTGCACCATCTGCAATGCCATATGATATGTGCGCCCATGATAACGAGCCCTGAACCAGAATACAAAGCACGAGGACCAGACGCAGCATCCCTCTGCACATCTGATAAGAGATCTTCTTCATGGTAGATGAAGGTTGCTCAGACTCATCTGCGTTCGTCACATCGCTGGTCAAACAAACCGGATCCACGGCGCGGGGTGCAGACGCCTGGATGCATATGAATGCAACTGAGCCATGCTCCACAGGCCAGGTATTGCAGTATCTAGAGACATCCCATGTGGAGATCAAAGTCGCCTGTATCGCCGGATGCGCGCTGTGACTATCGCAATCAGAGACCACAGGACACCTGCCGCTGGAACCTGCCTCTCCGCGCTCTCACTCACGTTACTCGTTTCAACGTGCTCTTCGGCATGCGCAATCTCCTCCACAGCAATCCCCTCGACCTCGCTCACGTTCTCGACGATCACATGGAATCTCCTGTAGTTTGGTGGAGATCCCTTTGCGGCGATCCCGACCTCTAGCGTATGATTCGCAGGAGGAATATCTCCCGCTGAGAGGTTCACGTTGAAGGTCATCCTGCCGCCGGGATAGACCCATCTGGCTCTCGTCACATTCGAGACAGTCATGCCAGGAGGCAGACCTCTGAATACGAGCCTGGCATAGGCTCCGTCACCGCCTATGTTCTGTACTGTTATCGGCAGTGTTACTGTGGTGTTTGGCCTCATGCTCACATCGGGAGCGTCAATGACCTTGAAGTACGGGGTGGCAGCTGCAGCGCTCAGAGCTGCGTATATGACCACAATCAGGGCGAGTTTTCTCATATGCGATCACCAGGAAGCCCGATCTCCTTATGGACGGGCAGCTTACGGTAGTTACAGTGTCAAATTTTATAAAAGTATCTTTGCCGGTGGATGGCGGCCGGATACCCGAGTACAAGAGTTCAGCAGATCTGAGTGGACAGGCCGGCTGGATATGTGATAACGGATTGTGATCATATGAGACCACCATGAAGACCCGTCTCCTTTGCGGAGGAGTTAGCTTACGCTGGTGTGCCTGCAGCTACAGCTCACACTTCACAAACCTCTCGAGGATCCAGCGGTTTCTGACCTCCGGGTTGAATAAAACGCCATAGATAGGTCGATCGCGCGCCACAAAAGCCTCGCAGTTCTCCGCTACCGCAATCAATTCGGATGGAAGCACGAGACGGAAGCTGTGCAGATGGAACGATGGTATATTCCGCGGCTCTCCAAGCAGCGGAGTCTCACCGATGATCCTCACATCCTCCATCCCGATGTGAATGTCAGGCAGCACTCTTCCGCCAAGAATTGAGCATATGAGAGCTGCTCCGGTCGATATTCCAAGCATCGGGTTTTTCCAGTCCCGTATCCAGGAGAACTTCTGTGCGTCATCGATGCAGCACCTGTCCTTGAGAGCTGTGCCGCAGAGCACCACCTTATCGTAACCGGATGGATCATCAAGCTCTCTGTAGTGCAGAACATCAATCTCCGCGCCGGCCCTGCGAAGCGCATTTGCAACAGGATCGACGAACTCGTACCTGGAGAGCGAGCCATCGCGATAGCAGAGGTCCAGAACAAGAATCACGGGATCATCTCCACACATATATTAATTCGTGGGCTTCTCCACGAGCCTCGCTGACTCGATAACGTACCTTCCCCGATTGTTGCTGAAGAGCCGTTCAGCTCTGAGCACCTCCAGACGCCTCCTGAATATCGGCCCGTCCAGCACCAGCGTCTCCAGCTCGCCGCCCTCTCCTGATGGGCTTATTCCGTACCTCTTTTGAAGCCTCTCGAGCTTTTCTATCATCTCCCTGTCGATCTCCGCGCCCAGAAAGCTCTCGTCGAGTGGATATGCAAAGACGCCCGTCACAATTACCCTGAATCCATGAGCTATCAGCATCCTCAGGTAATCGGGCTGATCTATCTGCCAGAGCGGGTTGAAGCACCATAGATCGAGCTCGCTGCAGATCCTCTGGACCCTCGACGACTGATACACAGACTCGATCGCGCCTGTCACTATCCCCTCGATGCCGTATAATCTGCACGCCTCGACGATTGCCTCTCTCAGATCCTCCAGCTCCCTCTCCTCCACGCCTGGCGTTCTCCACTTCAGCATATCGATGCCGATAGCAGATGCCACAAGCTCCGCAAGCCCTATGTTCTGCGTATGGAACATGTAGCTCTCCTCGTTCTCAGAGATCAGGGTGATCAGGCATCGCACATCTTCCTTCTCCATCGCCCTGTAGCAGGCGAAGACAGAGTCCTTGCCGCCGCTGAAGAGAACTCCAAGTTTCATGGTGTGATTGGAGGCGGGGGGGGTTAAAAATCTTCATGTGAAGAGGTTTCTCAGTTTGCAAAAGTGATAGCTATTTTCCACCATCTGTTATGCCCATCGCCTCCTCTGGCGTGCAGTCCTCATGTACCACGGCGCATATCCTTCTCGTTATGAGCGATGGTCTCTCGTGCTGGAATATGTTTCTGCCGATGGCGACGCCGCTCGCTCCAGCATCTATGGCGTCCCGGACCATTCTAAGAAGATCAATCTCAGAGTGGATCTTTGGTCCGCCGGCCACAACCAGCGGCACAGGGCAGCCTTCCACGACCCGGGAGAAGCTGTCAGGATCCCCTGTATAGGACGTTTTGACGATATCCGCTCCCAGCTCCGCACCGACCCTGGCTGCATGTGCAACGAACTCCTCTGCGTACTCATTCGAGATCCTGCGCCCGCGCGGATACATCATCGCCATCAGCGGCATCCCCCACTCCTGGCAGCTTCTCGACACCGATCCTAGGAGGGAGAGCATATGGGCCTCGTCCTCAGCACCGATATTGACCTGAATGCTCACACCATCGGCGCCAAGCTTTATGGCCTCCTCCACAGTGGCCACAAGCACCTTGTTGTTCGGATCCGGGCCGAGCGAGGTGGAGGCTGAGAGATGAACTATGAGGCCTAGATCACGCCCGTATCCACGGTGGCCGAATATCGCAGCACCCTTGTGAACAACAGCAGCATCTGCTCCGGCTGACGCCACAGCATCCACGGTGCTCTTCAGAGATCTTATGCCCTTTATTGGCCCAAGAGTAACACCATGGTCCATCGGCACTATGACAGATCGCCCTGTCGCACGGTTCACAATCCTCTCAAGCCTGACAGCCTTTCCGTACATGATGCAACACCACGATCAATTATGTAATTTTTAATACATTAATGTATTATTTTGTACCTAGAGCGCTTTATTTAAACCTTCCGGCTCGGCTTTATTATTTATTGTATCATTCGGTCGATCAGATGCCGGGTGGGGCAGATGCCCTCCATCCATATCCCGAGCATACAGGAAAGATAATAACCGACCATCACATTCTGAGATACATGAGAGCCATGAGCAATCTCTTCTGTATGATTCTGCTCCTGCTTGCAGCCACCGCTGCCAGCAAGGGATCGGTGGGTGGGAACGCAACTGTATTGAACAATTCCTCAGGAGAGGGGCCGGTACTTGTCGGTGGGCCGTGTGAGTACGACATTTACAACGGAACTGCCACGATCTGTTCGGTGATTCAGACAAACGAGTCGATAGCTCAGGCAGAGATCGCAGGAGGGCCGGGGTATGCTGGATACGATGTGAGATATGAGTTCACGCCATCTGAAGAGCTGCCCGTGTGGGTTTCAGATCAACTGAACCAGAGCGGGAACTGCAGTTTTGTGTTGAGACTGTGCAACTCCTGGTATCCGGGGGCTGCATTCCTCGAAAAGTACAACATAACAGAGGGTGCAGTCTTCCAGGCCACCCTCAATGCGATAAGGTCCGGGACCTGCACGCCTGTGATTGTAGAGCTGGAAGGGGTCGATCGATGCGATTACTTCGAGTCAGGATCGCCCCAGACGAGCTGAAGATTCGGTATGCGCAGTTGGGCAGAATGCATCTGGATCGGCGATCCGGGCAACAATCGATTCCTGGCACAATCTCACGGAGCCGGATTCATGATATCGTGACCAAAGCCAGCAACCCGCAGTGCGAGGTAGCAGTGCTCGAGCGCCGATATGCCGCCAAAGGGAGACCTCCTGAAGCCTCCATTGTCGTTCTGGAGAAGATCAACGAATGATCTGAGCCCAGGAGGTTCTCTGTGTTTTATACGCCTCGCTATCATGCAGCCTGCGTAGGTGCTCTCCAGGGTCTCTGTATTGGATTCTGGGTTCGGTGTGTATCCCCTTCCGGTCTCGCAGCGCTCAAGCAGACTAATGAGTTGTGTGATTTGGAGCTCAGAGAGCTTCTTCTGGCCATCTATTTTAGCGATCCTCTCCAGTATCTCCAGCGCCATGTAGGCTCTGACGAGCTCGCGGCTCTTTTCCAGAAGCAGAAGCGCGGATCTCCTGATACTTTCAACATCCTCATCAGAGCTCAACGCGCCAAGCTCAAGGCGCTTGAGAAGTGTGCCCAGGGAGGATGAAAATATGCTGGAGGCGTGCATTCCGTAGAGATCGTACTCGAAGTATTTGATCAGTGGTGTCTTGGGGATGAAGCACTCGATCGCGTGATGCTCTCCGCGGTACTGCAATTCGAGTTTTCCGTCGTTCAGCTGAGGGATGCATCCAGCAAGCTTCAGACATCCTGCTGCGTAATATGCGCGGCTGAGATCGAGATAATCACTATCCAGGATGAAGCACACGATCTCATCATCAGGGGATTCGGCGTTCAGCATCTTGAGGGATGCGATGGCGAAGAAGGTATCCTGAATGCTCGGCTCGGTGCCCCTTACCGAGGAGTAACCGCTCTTGATGCAGTCATTCCAATCTATTCTTACACGCCTCTCGTTTATGTACCTCAGCAGCGCTTCCAGGTTCAGAACAAACACCTCCATCAGCGGCGGGATGGCCGGAATTCATAAGCAGCACTTTTTTCACAGTCCATCAAGAGCATCGACCTAATGTGTCAGCTGCTCGACGACTGCTGGCCCTTCACGATATCCGCGCGCGAGAACACTGTTCTTCCCCTGTATACTATCTTCTCGATCCTGTGATACGGTATCTCGGTGCCCATGTAAGTGAAGAACGACCTGCCGAGCGCTATCTCGCTCGCTCTTGCGCAGATCCTGTCCGACGGCGCGCCCCTGTGAAGTATCTCGATCTCCACATCACCGAGATCGAGGCCGCGCCATTTCATCTCGTTCAGGACGCGCTTCGGATGTCTGCCGAATGGAAAGAGCTCCTCCATCGTGCTCAGAAAGTCTTTTAGAGCTGATAAGATATTCGCTCTGTATCACGCTGGTAGATCGATATGTTTCCCGAGGACGAGTACCAACTGGAATTCTTCAGGGCAGAGGGTTTTGTTCGCAGGGTTTGCGAGAGCTGCGGAGGCAGGTTCTGGACAAGGGACATCTATAGAAGAACCTGTGGGGATCCGCCGTGTGATCCGTACTCATTCATAGGCACTCCTGTTTTCAGGGAGATGGATCTTGACTCGATGCGCGATCACTATCTGAGATTCTTCGAGGCGCAGGGGCACACGAGGGTGCCGAGGTATCCGGTTGTCGCGAGATGGAGGGATGACATCTACCTCACCATAGCATCGATAGCAGACTTCCAGCCGTTCGTCACATCAGGCCAGGTCCCGCCGCCGGCCAATCCCCTTACAATCTCCCAGCCGTGCATCAGGCTGGACGATCTCGATTCCGTGGGAAGGAGCGGCAGACACCTCACAACATTTGAGATGATGGCGCATCACGTCTTCAACACAAAGGAGCATGAGATCTACTGGAAGGACAGAACCGTGGAGCTGTGTGACGAGCTCCTCCTCGGTCTGGGCGTGAATCCTGAGAGCATTACATACAAAGAATCCCCTTGGGCTGGAGGCGGCAACGCTGGCCCAAGCCTTGAGGTACTCGTCGGAGGGCTCGAGCTCGCGACCCTGGTCTTCATGAACCTCAGACTTGATCCCAGAGGAGAGTACGTCATAAAGGGCGAGCGCTATACCCGCATGGACAACTACATTGTGGATACAGGATATGGGCTCGAGAGGTTTGTGTGGGCGTCCAAGGGCTCACCCACGATATACGACGCTGTGTTTCCTGATGTGGTGAAATCTCTGTCTGAGATGGCAGGTGTCGAGCATGATCTTCAGGATCCGGAGTACGCGGAGATCTTCGCGAGAAATGCAAGGCTCGCGGGCATGATCGATCTCGGAGAGGCCTCGCTGAGGGATCTGAGAAAGCGGATCGCAGAGAGCATAAAAACCACTCCTGATAGGCTCGAGCGCATAATGGCGCCGATGGAGAGAATCTACGCGATCGCAGATCACACCAGATGCCTGGCATACATGCTCGGCGATGGTATAATTCCATCTAACGTCAAGGCCGGCTACCTCGCGAGGCTCGTGATTCGAAGAACTCTTAGAATGATGAGGGATCTGAAGCTAGAGATCCCTCTGTCAGAGATCGTCGAGATGCAGATATCCAGGCTTGACTACCCGGACTGGAAGGAGCGGATGGAGACGATCTCAGAGATCCTGTCGCTGGAGGAGCAGAGGTACGCGGAGACCCTGGAGAAGGGGAGCCGGATGGTCTCGAAGATAGCATCGCATTACTCGAAGAAGGGCGGTCGGATACCCCTCACAGAGCTTGTATCTCTGTACGATACTCACGGTATTCCTCCTGAGATCGCGAAGGAGACCGCAGGTGCTCTCGGCGTGGATGTGGAGCTTCCGGATAACTTCTACTCCATAGTCGCATCGACACACAGCAGGGCGGAGCAGTGTGAGGTAGAGACGCGCTCGCCGCCGTTCGAGAAAACCGAGCGCCTCTTCTACCACAGACCCTTCGATCAGGAGTTTGATGCAACTGTCCTTGGCATATTCGAGGGCTCAGTTGTCCTTGACAGGACACTCTTCTACCCAGAGGGGGGAGGCCAGCCAGCAGATCATGGTGTCCTGGAGAGAGGAGGGCAGATATTCAATGTCACCGATGTGCAGATGATCGAGGGTGTTGTCCTACATCGAGTGGAGCCAGAGGGGCTCCTGCCGGGCGACAGGGTCACCGGAAGGATCGACATGCGCAGGAGAATGGCGCATGCGAGGCACCACACGGCCACGCATATCATCAACGACTCCGCGAAGCGTATCCTTGGGAGACATGTCTGGCAGGCCGGAGCTCAGAAGAGCGAGGACAGAGCCAGGCTGGACATATCCCACTACAGGAGGATCTCTGAACAGGAGATGAAGGCGATAGAGCTCGAGGCGAACCGGCGCGTGATGGAGATGATTCCCGTGATCACGGAATTCATGCCGCGAGAGCAGGCTGAGAGGCTCTTCGGCTTCCAGCTCTACCAGGGAGGCGTGCCGCCGGGCAGGGAGATCCGTGTCGTCAGGGTGGGATCTGACATAGAGGCCTGCGCCGGCACACATGTCACGAACACCGGAATGATCGGACCAATAAAGATACTCAGGACCGAGAGGGTCCAGGATGGAGTGG
This sequence comes from Methanothrix sp., assembly GCF_026419855.1. Taxonomy (GTDB): domain Archaea; phylum Halobacteriota; class Methanosarcinia; order Methanotrichales; family Methanotrichaceae; genus Methanothrix_B. Next base: position 8,272 of record NZ_JAOAKP010000018.1, on the reverse strand, counting down.
AGCGGATAGAGTTCGCAGCGGGAGAGGCAGCAGTCCAGAGAATACAGGAGAGGGACGATATACTCGCGGAATCAGCATCCATTCTGAGGGTGCCGATTGAGCAGCTTCCCAGGACAGTGTCCAGGTTCTTCGAGGAGTGGAAGGACCAGCAGAAGGAGATAGAGCATCTGAAAGAAGAGATCGCAAGGCTCCGAATACTCACGCTCTCCGCAGAGGCTGTGGATGTGAATGGTGTGAGAATCGTTGCCAGAGACCTGGAGGAAGCGGATGGCGAGACCCTGCTAAAGGCCGCGACGATGCTCTCAGAGAGCGATATGGTCGCTATACTCGGCGGTGCCAGCGGCGGCTCGGCCAAGGTTGTTGTATCTGTGGGAAGGTCCGGGATCGAGAGGGGGCTGAATGCTGCTGATATCGTGAGGGCCGCTGCAAGGTACATCGGAGGAGGAGGCGGTGGAAAGCCGGATCTTGCGCAGGGCGGAGGACCGAACGTCGGGGGGTTGAAGGCGGCCATAGATGCCGGACTGAGTGCAGCCCGAAAGTCGCTTCAGGGATAGGCGATCCGAAAGGCGGAGGGGAATCAGTGCTTCGATTCTGCGGAGATGCTCTGAGGAATCTGCATGTCAGATCGCATCTTTGCTCTGAGGAGGTGAGCAGGGCGCAGATCGTGTGCGTCCGTTTCTATGGATGATGACGTGCTGAAAAGATACAGAGCTGCAGGCAGGATACTCGCAGATGTCATCAGCAAAGCCTCTGCTAGAATAGACGTCGGCGTGTCCCTTCTGGAGGTAGCGGATTACGTGGAGAACAGCATCCGGCAGCTTGGCGGGGAGCCTGCATTCCCGTGCAACATATCTCGAGATCGGGAGGCTGCTCATTATACACCAAAACCGAATGATGATGCTGTTTTCGGCGAGGAGATGGTGAAGCTGGACATTGGGGTGCATGTCGATGGCTACATCGCAGATGCAGCTGTTACTGTCGACCTGAGCGGCCATCCGGATCTTGTTGATGCATCCAGGGCAGCCCTGGATGCAGCTCTCGAGCTTGTCGCACCAGGGGTGAGCACGTGTGAGATAGGAAGAGCCATAGAGTCGGCGATAGAGGGCTATGGATTCAGGCCTGTCTCGAATCTGACCGGTCATGGCCTAACAAGATTCAACGCGCACACGGAGCCGACCGTGCCCAACAGATCATGCGCATCAGGCGTGGAGCTCAGGCCTGGCGACGTGATCGCGATAGAGCCGTTTGCCACGAACGGCTCAGGAAGAATATCAGATTCCCCGGTGGTTGAGATATTCGGCTTCACATCCCGCAGGCCTGTGAGGGACAGGAGGGCAAGGGCAATGCTCGCTGAGATCGAGACGAGGTTCAACGGGTTGCCTTTCGCCCGGCGCTGGCTGAGGGGGGAGAGCGTGGATTACTCGCTCCAGAGACTGATACGTGCCGGGGCGATTCACACGTATCCGGTGCTCTGGGAGATCGAGGGCGCGATGGTCTCGCAGGCGGAGCACACAGTTATTGTGACGGAGAGCGGATGCGAGATAATAACAAGGTAGCTCATATCTCCTCATCGAGCGGGCTCCCGTCCTCTTCCTTGTAGCTTGTGTCCCCGACCATTGCAGCGGCTATCGCATCTATACCGTCGAGAAGCTCTGCCACAATGCAGTAATCCATATCAGGGATCTCCGGCGGCTTCTCCCCGGCTATAACCCTGGCGCCGATGTTTCCCACGACAGCAAGGGCGTCCTCTATCCGCCCATCCGTCTCGGCCTTCACCGCCTCGCTGATCATATCCTCCAACTTCCGATTCCTGTCGTAATCCCCAAGGATGTAGCTGTTGCACGACTCGAAGACCGCGGCCAGCGATGTTCTAAGCGAGGCGAGCATCATATCCGCATCCTCGCCAAGGCTTTCATGTTCTGCGGAGACGATGTCCCTTATGCTTCGTATCGTCGCAAGCGCCTCATCCTGGCTGAGCATCCCCTTCTCCAATCTGGCTATTACCTTCAAGCACGCCAGGATCACATCATCCATGATGTATACAAAAACAGCCCCTGCAGCGTCCTGCTCGGACTCGGGGAGCCTGAACTGGCTCTCCTTTACCTTGTTCATCCAGTTCAGCCAGCGCTTCTGTGTGTAGAACTCTTCCTTCATGCTATCCTCCCTCCGGATGCTACCTGTACGCATCGACCAGCGCCACTCTCTCCAGAACCAGATCCGGTATTCTGTCCTCTCCGGCAGCCTCAATCTCAGCATCTGGGATATCGTAAAATCTCCTCACCCTCTCAGCATCAAAGCCGATCCCCTTATCATCGGGCTCGATGAGCGTGCTTGCGATCCTCCTGACCTCCTCATCCTCGAGGTCGTCGACGATGAGCAGGGCCACACGCTCTGTCGCATCCGACACGCCCAGAGACAGCGCCTTCTCTATCTGCCTCTGGCCGGATGCGTATCTCAGGATCTCGATGCCGAGGTCCTTCGCCACGTTTCTGCCCTCCTGGAACGCTGCTATGGCCTTCTCGGCTGCGTAAAACACATGCCTCTCGCTCACGACAGCTGCAGCATCGAGGGCCTGTATCAGGTAGCCTTTTGATCTGAGGCTCTTTATGGCGTTCACTATGCCGGGAATCGGCCTGCCGAAGAGTAGCCGCATAACAACCCCGAAGATGTCCTGGTTTTTAATAGGTTGTGGTACGTCCGGAGAAGCTACATTTATATTTTGATAACGACCTCACAGCTGTGATGGCCCGGATCTCTGCGTTTCTCATGGACCTGGATGGTGTGCTGTATGTCGGAAGGAGCCCGGTTCCCCGGGCAAGGGAGTGCCTGGAGCTGATGGAGAAGCGGGGGTACAGATTCCGTTTTGTCTCAAACTCAACCCGTAGATGCAGGGCATCTGTTGCGAAACGGCTCTTGGATATGGGGTACAGAATAACGCCTGAGCATATCTTCACGCCGTCGGTTGCAGCAATCGAGAGGATTCTTCGATCCGGAAAGAGAAGGTGCTATCTCATTTCAACAGGGGATGTCCACAGGGACTTCGAGGATGCTGGCATTGTGCTTGCCGAGGAGGATGTGGATTTCGTGGTTGTAGGGGATGCAGGCAGCAATTTCACCTTCGAGCGCTTGAACGCAGCATTCAATCGCGTCCTTGAAGGCGCTGGTATCATAGCTCTGGAGATGGACCGGTACTGGCGTGACTCCGATGGACTTGTCCTCTCGGCGGGGCCGTTTGTTGCAGCGCTTGAATATGCAACCGGAAAGAGGGCAGAGCTCGTGGGCAAGCCATCGCCGGAGTTCTTCAATATGGCCCTTAGGGATATGGGTGTGAATCCACAAGATGCTGCCATGATCGGGGACGACATAATAACAGATATCGGCGGAGCCCAGCGCGTCGGCATGCGAGGCATTCTTGTCAGAACGGGAAAATACCGGCCTGAGCATGTGGAGAGCTCCGGCGTGAAGCCAGACTGTGTTCTGGACTCGATCGCGGATCTTGTGAGATGGCTTTGAGCCTAAGCTCCCCATAATTTAGGCATATGGATCCGCAGCACACTGATTATTTGTGGGTAATGGCACAGTTATCTTCCAAGAAAAGCAGCATCATTCGCCATATTTCTGTCTCACCTCGCCTAAATGATGAGGAGTTCAGGCTCAACGTATTGAGCATGCTCGGATACATACACACGATCCATGGCACTTCATTTATCCTGCAAGATCACATGCTGCTTTTTCGATGCTGCCACGGGATGCATCAGCAGGCGTGGTGCATTTCGAATACTTTATAACCGATCCGGTTTATCTTCTGCATGATGCGCTTCCAGATCCTGGATGCAAACTACGTCTACGACAGGGTCGGCTATCCTGTCGTGCAGCTGTTTGGCGTCAGCGATGGTGGAGATAGCGTCATCTGTCGTGTGTCGGGATTCAGGCCGTATTTCTACGCAAGCGCTCATGATATCACACATGCAGAGGAGGCTGTAAGATCCATGGGGCTCGATGTGGAGATCGTCGAGCGATACGAGCCCATCGGATACCAGTCGAGGCCCTCGAAGATGCTGAGGATAATCGCAAGGGATCCGAAGTCTGTCAGGGAGATAAGGGACAGGGTGAAAGAGATCCCGTCTGTAAAGGCGGTCTACGAGACCGACATCCTGTTCAAGAACAGATTTCTCATAGATACAGGCCTCGGTGGCATGGCATGGGTCAGAGTGCCGGAGGCAGAGAGATGTGAGATGCACGACAGGCGCCGGTTGATCGTCGATTTGCCTGTGGAGAAGCTGGCGCCGGAAGATCTGGAGAGCACGGCACCTCTGAGGCTCATGGCCTTCGATATCGAATGCCTCCCGCAGAACGGGGAGATGCCGAGGCCTGAGAGCTCCCCTGTGATACTGATAAGCATGGCATTCAATCCCCCTTATCGAGGCCTGAGCGACATGGTTCTTGTGGGAAGGGAGCTCAGCTGCAACAGGCCCGATGTTGAGGGGTGCGCCGATGAGAGAGCCCTCCTCTCCAGGTTCGTGTCCGTGATCAATGACTATGATCCTGATATTATTGTGGGCTACAACTCGAACGAGTTCGATATCCCATATCTCAGAGAGCGGGCGTCCAGGCTGGGCATCGATATGGATGTGGGTCGCGATGGAAGCACATGGCTCATCAAGAGCATGGGTGGTAGCAAAAATGTAGCTGTGACAGGCAGGGTCGTTGTGGACCTGCTTCCGATCATAAGATCCTCGTTCAGCCTTAAGCAGTACACCCTGAGAAGTGCTGCCATGGAGTTGATCGGGGAAGAGAAACGAGACGTGAACCCTGCCAGGATGGAATCAATATGGCTCGAAGGCGATGGGCTCTCGGATCTCATAAGCTACTCGAGGCGGGATGCGGTGCTTGTCATGCAGCTCCTCCTCCGCCTCAGGCTGATGGATAAATACATGGCTCTGGCGAGGGCGAGCGGCTCGTTGCTCCAGGATATAGTTAACGGCGGCCAGAGCGGCATGGTGGAGAGTCTTCTGCTAAGAAAGTTCCGCTCGCATGGAAGGGTTCTTCCGCCGAAGCCGGACTCGGAGGAGTCGGACGAGCGGTTTATGGATGCAGATGAGCTGAAGGGCGGTGCGGTCCTCCCTCCTGTCAAGGGGCTTGTGGAGAACGTTATCATCCTGGATTACAAATCGCTCTATCCCACAATAATGATGGCCCACAACCTCTGCTACTCAACGGTGGTCACAAAGGAGAAGCCTCCAGAGGTTGTTAAATCCCCATCGGGCGGGGATTTCGCAGCCCCATCTGTCTGCAGGGGAATCGTGCCTGAGATACTGAAGGAGCTGCTGGAGAAGAGAACGGAGACGAAGAGGCTCATGAAGAGCGCAGGTGAGGCGGAGCGCGCGTTTCTCGATGCAAAGCAGTACGCGCTCAAGATCCTGCTGAACAGCTTCTACGGATACTCCGGATACGCCAGGGCAAGGCTATACAGCCTGGTTCTTGCCAACGCTGTCACCAGCTTCGGAAGGCACAACATAATAAGGACAAAGGAGATGATAGAGGATATCGGCTCCGTTTACATTATTGATGGGAAGGCTGTGCTCCCCAGCGAGAATCCCGCTGGAGGCAGGCGCTATGATCTCTCCGTTGTCTACGGGGATACGGATAGCGTCTTTGTCAGGCTATCCGCCGATCACAGCATCACCCCCGAGGATGCAGAGCTTATAGGACGAAAGATCGCGGAGACGATTACCTCGAAGCTCCCGGAGCCTATGGAGCTCGTGTTCGAGGCGTTTGCGAGGCGTGCGATATTCCTGGCGAAGAAACGGTACGCCCTCTGGCTCTTCGAGAGAGCCTCGGCTACATCAAAGCCCCTCGGCTCAGTCGAAGGAAGCGAGAGCGTCTGGAGGGACAGGATAAAGGTCAGGGGCATGGAGACCGTGCGGCGGGACTGGTGCGACCTCACCTCCAAGACTCTGAGGAGGTGCCTGGAGCTGATTCTGAAGGAGGGGCGGGTGGATGATGCTGTCCAGCATGTTAGAGATGTGATCCAGCGGCTCAGGGAGATGGATATCAGACGGGATAGGGAGCTTCTTGATGATCTTGTGCTCACAAGGCGCTTCACAAAGGATGCAGCTTCATACAGAAACAAGCAGCCTCACATCCAGCTGATCGAAAAGATGAGGAAGCGCGGCGGAAGGGTGCCCGCGGTGGGCGACAGGGTCGCGTTCATAATAATCAAGGGAAGCAAGAAAACGCTCTTCGTCGACAGAGCTGAGGATCCGGAGTATGCTGTGGAGAACAACCTTCCGGTGGATACAGAATATTACATTGAGAAGCAGCTCCTGCCCCCCGTCCTCAGGCTCTTCATGCCATTTGATGTGGGCAGAGAGAGCCTGCTACAGTGCAAATCGCAGAAAAGCCTCCTGCATTTCGATCAGAAGGCACAAAAGCAGCGATCCCTGCTGGACTTTTAGCACTGCAAGCAATTTCGATCCTTGTTCCGCTTTGGCAACATGCCCATGTGTTTGGAGACTTCAGGGCTGCTGCAGGGGCACCTACCGTAGTGCTGCGGAGTTTGGTGGTCTACCTACGACGTGTGGATAAATGCAAAAGCAATAGCTTCGAGAAATTCATGGTCATCAACCGCGCTGTAAGGCGTCGGACAAGTGTTAACAGGTCTTGGATGTCGGTTTTCATGCTGACAGCGTCAAAATAAACACATCTCAGGGAGCCGGTCCATCAAGATCAACTCAAAGATGCTGTGTCGGATAGCTTTTTGTGATAACGTCTCCAGCTATCGATTCCGATCTACTCTCCACGTGTTTCTGGAATCGTCTTCTGATTGCGGATTTTAAAGACTTATCCAACACAGCACCCATCAATGGTTGTCCGAACCATGTGCCCTGCGTGTGGCAAGCCGGTAGCAACCGCAAGGCCTATAACACCGCTCTTGGATTCATTCAGCCCATGCCAAACCTCAATGTGGCGGTGCTCGGTAAAGCAGAGTTCTCGAAGGAGCTGGGCAAGAGGGGCACAGCCAGCGATATAACGTTTTACAACCTCAAGAGGGGCGAGACGACGGTGACCTTCGTCGAGCCCACCAGGTATCCGGAGCGTCTGGCGCCGCTCTTCTATGCTCTGTCACTGGCTCGCAGGGCAATCCTGATAGTAGAGAAGATCGACCAGCTCTTCGGGGAGACTGTTCTCGCCCTGGACTGCATGGGCATTCGCGATGGCTACATCGTGCTCAAAAATTACATAACAGAGGAGCAGATCGCGCCTCTTCTCAGATCAACTGCGGTCGGGAGATATTCTGTGATTGATGAGAATCCGATAGAGCTACGCGAGCGTCTTCTTGAGGATGCAGATGCTGTGGTGCATGAGGAAAACGTCTCCGGAACGCTCCCTGTGGATCACTTCTTCAACGTTCGGGGCGTCGGGACCGTTGTTCTGGGAAATGTTGCAGAAGGAACCATAAGAAAGCATGATCTTCTCAGGGTTCTGCCTGACGGTAAGAACGCTCAGGTGAGGTCCATACAGAAGCACGACGAGGATTTTGAGAGCGCGAGCGCAGGGGAGCGTGCAGGTCTTGCGCTGAAGGGCATAGAGGTCAATGAGCTCGATCGTGGAACGGTCCTAACAACAAACGATGCCGTGAAAATCTCCACCGGCCTCAGATCAGGAGCGAAGCTCGTGAGGTACTGGCAATCTCCACTGAGAGAGGGGATGGTGCTTCACCTGGGGCACTGGATGCAGTATGTACCTGCGAGAATCGAATCGGTTTCTGGCGATCTGCGAAGACCTGATCTGGCCCTCTCCCTGGACAGGCCGCTCGTGCATCTTCCAGGGGACAGTGCGCTCATGACATACCCGGAGGGGGGAAAGCTGAGGATAGCAGGGACGATCGAGCTCCCGTAATCGCAGAATTAGGTTGCTCAAAGGGAACTTGCTGCATCGCTCTGGTGTATCTGCATAAGCTTCTGTCAGTTTAACGACCTGCCCATCAGCGACCACGAGCCGCATTTGTTTTAGCGGACACGCTCTTGTGAGGTCGGAAACCTGATACACTGTCTTGATATGCCATCTGGCAGATGAGATCATTAGGAGTTTCATTTCCGTGAGTATCGAAGATCTGGATCACGCTTGAGTTTCCAGGATCGATGGAGTCTATTTTCCATCATTCCCTGGCAATCCTCTGATTCAGCCAGATGATGCTGTGTTGGATAACCTTTTGTGATAACGTCTCCAGCTATTGATTCTGATCTACTCTCCACGCATTCCTGGAATC
>NZ_JAOAKP010000017.1 GCF_026419855.1 Methanothrix sp. | reverse complement strand
TCAGCTCTTTAAATTCCATCTAACTTCACGATTGATAATGTGTCAGAAAGAGGTATTTATAGTTTCGAGACGACTTCTTTAACAATTTGCAACTACAGGTTTCGTATTGCTTGATGATATCGATGGCAATACTCACAACGATTAGCTCCAAGATAATACCAATATAAAAATTGTTGATTGATTCTTCCACCAAACAGCCTTAACCAATTGCACATGAACGAGCCTCTGTTATATCGCACGCAAGGAAGATGTTAAAAAGAGGCAAATCAATACTTCATGGGATGATCCGGACTCTTGTAGTTTATGATAGCAGATACGGCTCGACGGAGGAGGTCGCACGGACACTCTCGCTGATACTCGGCCCCTCTGATGCGGTGAAGGTCGGCGAGATCCAGCCGGAGCACAGGAGGTTTGATCTCTTCGTTCTGGGCGCGCCCGTGTACAAGGGTGTTATCAGCCCGAACCTTTGGAACTTCGTGAGGGAGAACCTGAGCTGGCTGCGCGAAAAGAAGATCGCGCTCTTCACCACATCCATAGACAGGAAGGATGGGGAGACAAACCTGGAAAGCCTCAAAAAGATGATCGGAGACAGCGTGTTTCTCTCGAGGGCCCTTGGAGGGAGGATGTGCATCGAGAGGCTCAGCTCGAACGATCTTCTCGGCATGGAGTCGTTCTGCAAGAGGAAGGGCTTTCTCCTACAGGACATAGACACGCTGGTCGGGGAGGAGGTTGTCGAGTTCGGGCTGGAGATAAAGAGGTCGAGAGACATGATCTCGCCAAGAATGCCGGTCAACGAGCTCCGGAGGCTGATAGATGCGTTTCTCGCATCTCACAACACATGCACACTTGCAACAGGTTATGGTTCAAGGGTCAGGGCGACGCCTCTTGAGTATCTCTACAGGAATGGCTCGATCTACTTCCTGAGCGAAGGAGGGGAGAAGTTCGCAAACATCGTGCTTAATGACAGGGTCTCAGTTGCGGTCTACGATCCATATGAGAGCATGAGGGATGTTGCGGGTATACAGCTATCAGGAAGGGCATGCTTTGTCGAGATGGGCAGCGAGGAGTACAGCGACGTGCTCAGGCAGAAGGGGATAAGCCAGACCACGATCTCATCGCTCCCTGTGCGTCTCCACATGGTCAAAATCGTGCTGGAACGAGCTGAGCTCCTCTGCGCCAGGCTGAAATCCAGAGGCTACGAGATAACACAGATCTATGACTTTCCTGAGTTCGGGGCGACAGGATCGGGGCAGGCTCAATCTCACCATATCGTATAGATGCAGGGGCACTGCTGTGTTGGATAAGTCTTTAAAATCCGCAAGCAGAAGACGATTCCAGGAATGCGTCGAAAGTATAGCCCTTTGCGTCACTTCATATAAGCCAATTTAAAATATGCTGGATATGCCGCAATTCGTACATGGTTTTATGTAATATGAATATTATATCAACTTATGCAGAATACTATAAATGATTGGGAGCTCAGTTTACACACAACGCATATATAATGCTATACAAAAAATTATTATACATAAAACTACAGAAACCATGATATCGGATGTGAAGAGGTCTCCTGAATGAGGAAATCCGCTATTGTTCTCGTCATCATGGTGGCAATCTTATGCATATTCATCTGGGCACAGAATAGTGAAAAATTAGATACAGTTATGCCCGTTGCTCACATCCTTGAGATCTCAAAGAGTGCTTTAGCGTATATCATAGGCTTGGCCTGCGAACTTCTTGGTGAGCTCGCGACCAGGTTAGGAGAGGGGGTATCAGCGATCGCGCTGGATGTCTTCAAAATTTTGGTCGAAATTGCATCTGACCTGGACACGAAACTCCAATCCGTGCTTCACAGACCCATAATTTGATGGTGAGCTCATGTGGTCGAACCGCCGGAGCGGCGAGAATCCGGTATCCTCGAAGCAATCGATCTGGCCTCTTTTCCGAAGGGTACCAATCCACAAAATCCAGGAACGTGTCCGATGATGGTTATAAAGAAGGGGGATAGATCCGCCCGTCCGGGAGTAGCAGTAACAGCGGTGACGAGCGGTCAAGATAGTAGTAGCTGTGGAGATATGAAGCCATTAGCCATGCAGCGCGAAAGTATTCGGTGACACGCTGAAATCAAAAGCGGGGAGACCTATGGGTACATCCAGTTGAGTTAGCGAACTCGCAGAGAATGGCGAAAAATAGGCGACCAATGGTCCCGAAAAGCTAGACTCAATCCGGATATCCGATTATTCGCGGACATGAGCCGGCCTAAGATATCATCACAATCGAGTACCGCGCTCTTGTGCCTCCACCAGCCAGGTGAGAACCTTCAGGCAAAGTGTTGAGGGGTCTGCCCTCTCCGGCGATAAAATCCACTCAGCCGCTGCCAAACATCTCCATTATCTTCAGGTACTCCTTAAGAGTCTCCGGCGGCATGTGGGGTTTTATGTTCTGATACGCCCTCTCGAAGTGCTCCCTTCTCACCTGGATCTGCTCCAGCAGCAGTGACTCGCGCTTGATGCCGGGCTGGATCTTCTCCCTCAGTGCTAGCATGCCTGCCTCCCTGCAGATCATCTCTATGTCTGCGCCGGTATAGCCCTCTGTTCTGGCAGCGAGCTCGTCGATATCCACATCATCTGCCACCGGCATCCTTCGCATGTATATCTCGAAAATCTTCTTTCGCGCCTGGAGATCCGGCATCGGTATGTAGATCATCCTGTCGAACCTTCCGGGCCGCAGAAGCGATGGGTCTATCAGATCCGGCCTGTTCGTCGCTGCAAGAACGACAACATCCTTCAGCTCGACGAGACCATCGAGCTCTGTGAGCAGCTGGCTCACGACCCTCTCTGTGACATGTGAGTCCCTGCCAGAATCCCTCGCAGGAACTATCGAATCTATCTCATCGAAGAATATCAGCGCAGGTGCTGCCTGCTTTGCTTTCCTGAAGACCTCACGGACAGCGCGCTCTGACTCGCCCACCCACTTGCTCATGAGCTCCGGTCCCTTTATGCTTATGAAGTTGAGCTGTGACTCCGTTGCGACCGCCCTGGCGATCATGGTCTTTCCTGTGCCCGGAGGACCGTAGAGAAGGACTCCTCTGGGAGGTCTTATGCCAACAGCCTCGAATGCCTCCGGGTACATTATCGGCCACTCCACAGCCTCCCTCAGTGCCTGCTTCGCCTCCTCCAGGCCACCGATATCAGACCAGTGAACCTCTGGGATCTCCACAAGAACCTCGCGCATCGCGCTCGGCTCGATCTTCTTCATTGCAGCGAGGAAGTCGTCGCGGCTCACCTTCAGCTGATCCAGGATCTCGGGTGGGATCTCCTCCTCGACATCAATATCTGGAAGTATCCGGCTTATCGTGTGCATCGCAGCCTCCTTGCAGAGGGATGCGAGGTCTGCACCAACAAATCCATGCGTCATCTCAGCGATCTCACTCAGATCCAGAGACTCCTCGAGAGGCATGCCTCTCGTATGCACATAGAGGATCTCCAGCCTGCCGTTTTTATTGGGTATCCCTATCTCGACCTCCCGGTCGAACCTGCCGCCGCGGCGCAGAGCAGGGTCGAGGGCGTTCGGGCGGTTTGTCGCCGCGATCACTATCACATCTCCCCTGGATGTGAGACCATCCATTAGCGAGAGGAGCTGCGCAACGACCCTCCTCTCGAGATCCCCCACGACCTCCTCTCTCTTCGGGGCTATTGAGTCTATCTCGTCGATGAAGATTATCGACGGCGCGCTCTTCTGCGCATCCTCAAAGATCTGCCTGAGCCGCTGTTCGCTCTCCCCATAGTACCTGGACATAATTTCCGGTCCGGATATGGCTGTGAACGTCGCATCGGTCTCGCTTGCCACAGCCCTTGCGATGAGCGTCTTGCCGGTGCCCGGAGGACCGTGAAGCAACACTCCTTTTGGCGGCGTTATGCCGAGCTTCTGGAAGACCTCAGGATGTCTGAGGGGCAGCTCAACCATCTCACGTATCGCTCTTATCTCCCTGCTCAGCCCACCGATATCCTCGTAGGTGATATCTCTGAACTGAAACCCCTCGATCTGCTCGCTTGTTATGTTTATGACTGTGTCTCTTGTTATGACGACGGGACCTGCAGGGGTTGTGCTCACAACCACCATAACCAGGGAGTTGGTGATCATCTCTATCCTTATCTGCTCCCCCTTTGTGACCGGTCTTCCCTCCAGAATCCTGAGGAGATACTGCGGTCCGCCTATCAGCCTTATGCTTCTGGTCGGAGCGAGCAGCACTCTTCTTGCAGGTTTTACTTCGGTGCGCCTGACGAAGACCCTGTCGTCTATTCCCACCCCGAGATTTGATCTCAGGTTTCCATCGATTCTTATTATATCAGGCGCATCGCCCGGGTTTCCGGGCCATGCCAGCGCGCATACCTTGTTCCTGCCCTGAATCTCAACGACATCGCCGTTCTTCAGTCCCAGCCTGTTGATGATATCCAGGCTGATTCTGGCTATGCTCTTACCCGCATCCCTATGGTATGCCTCTGCCACTCTGAGAACTATCTGATCATTCATCGGCGATCTTCCTCACGGATTCAAATGCTCCAGGAGCCATTCTCGAAGCGCACCAGCCCTCTCGACTCAAGCCTCACGAGCGATTCTCTCACGACCGGTGCTGGTATCTTGAGCCGTTCGGCGAGCTTCTCCTCGGTGGAGCTGCCTGATAGAAGAGAGAATAACAGCTCTTCCTCGATCTCATCGGTAGCGCACTCCTCTATCGCTCTCATGGCCCTCTGACGCAGCCTCAGTTCCCTCGTTGCCACATCCGCCATCATCATTCTAAGCCTGTCCATCTCAGCCGCGAGCGCCGAGAGCTCCTGATGTATCTCTCTGAGATCGCGGCAGTCGGATTCCCTCTCCACTGATGGACTGGAGAGCGCATAGGCCCTCACCCCATATGAGTGCGACGCTAGCGCAACCTCAAGTACTAGATTTCTCGCAAGCCGGAAGTACTTGCGCCTCCTATCATCCCTGTAGCACTCTATCAGGCCGGCAGCCTCCAGAACACCAAGATGATCTATCACAGCCTTAGGTCCAACATCGAGCCTCTTGGCTATCTCGTTGAAGTAGAACGGCCGGAACGAGAGAAGCTGAAGTATGCGCCTCCTGTTCTCATTCCCCAGAACATCAAGCAGCTCGACTGGATCCAAGCCGAACACCCTGCCGCGAAATCATAACCGATGGTTAGTAACAAAAGGTTAGATATAAGTGTTTTGGTCAACCGGACCATGGAAATCTGGATCGTAGATCCCTTCAGGATCCAGGAGGTGCAATATATGTGGCTGGAGTCGCCTCGAGACTGCGTCAGAAATGCGATTGAACGCATGTGTTTTCACTTTATGACCATCGAGGTCTGCGGCTTATTTCGGGTTCATCATTCCCGGCATGCTATTCACTGGTTCAATCATACGATCGTATTACGTCATAAAAAACGCTCATGACGCACAGGCCATCTCTGCAGATGAAGATCAAGTTGCATTTCCGTACCAAAATCCCGAGTGTCAGGGGCTCAGCCAAAGGCTTATTTATGGAACGCATCTGATTTTGTGGCTGGCAGTGACAATTCTCTGGAACCGATAGACGTGGTTTGGAGATGCTTATCATAGGAATAGACGACACGGACTCTGAGAGGGGCTTCTGCACAACGTATCTCGCTGCGGTTCTCATAGAAAGGCTCAGGGCGAGCGGGTATCATGTTTGCACGCCAAAGCTTGTGCGCCTCAATCCCTGTGCGAGATACAAGACCAGGGGAAATGCAGCCATCGCCATACCTGTGGAGGCTGAGGACCCTGAGAGTATCGGGCAGACCGCCCTGGATACACTCCTGGAGCTCTCGGATCTTTCTGGAATAAACACGAACCCGGGGCTCGTGATCGCAGAGAGGGTCACTGAAGAGATGAGGCAGTTTTACAGGAGGGCGGTCACGGAGATCCTGGAGATCGAGGAGGCGAAGGGTATACTCACAGCCGAGGGCATATGGCACCGCGGCTTCAAAAATCAGAGAGGTCTCATAGGCGCGCTCGCGGCTGTCGGCTCGGAGTTCGATGACTCCACATACGAGCTAATAGCCTACAGGCGGAGAGAGCTCTGGGGCACGCCGAGATCCCTCGATGAGGATTCGATATGGGAGGCGGATAGAGCGACATATCCTGCAACATGGGACACTGTAGACTACTCGAACAGGCGCATAGTCTTCTCCCCTCACTCACCCGATCCGGTGCTCTTCGGGATTCGCGGGGATGATCCCGATGCGATAAGAAGGGCATTCAGCATGATAAGATCTGAGGCGCCTGAGAGATGCGTGATGTACGTCACAAACCAGGGGACGGATGCGCACATCATAGATATGAGGGGCCGCGATACATGTCTCAATGATGACAGGAGCTACAGGCTGCGCGGCAGTGTTGCCGGGAAGCCGCGAGCGATCGAGGGTGGGCACGTATTCTTCCCCATCGATGTGGGAGGGCGAAAAATTGAGTGCGCCGCATTCGAGCCGACGAAATGCTTCAGAAAGATCGTCAGATCGCTGATTCCCGGAGATCTGATAGAGGTCTACGGCTCAATGAAGTCCAGCACGCTGAACCTGGAGAAGATCGATATAATCTCCATGGAGAAGCAGAGGAGATCGAGGCCGCCACTTTGCGCATGCGGCAGGCGCATGGAGTCTGCCGGGGCCGGCCAGGGATACAGGTGCAGGAGATGCAGGACGAGATCCATCGAGGCCGAGGTCCTGGAGCTGTCAAGAGATATCGAGGAGGGCCTCTACGAGGTCCCGCCGTCTGCAAGAAGGCATCTCGCCAAACCGCTTGTGAGGATGCGCGACCCTAGGGCACATCCTAGCAGGTAGTCGCTCCTCAGCGCGATCTTCTTGGTATTATAACCTACTGAGCGCGGTCGCGAGCTTGAATATAGTTATCCGCATAACTCTGTATAACCTACAGCTCTGAGGAACCGTTGTATCCATGCTTTAGCATAGCTCAGGTAAGAGGCGGATCTGGCCCAACCTTCTGAGATGATTCTTTTTGCATCTTCCAGGTTTTTGACAAATGTAACAGAAAGTAGCCTCTTTATGGATTTCCATATGAACTCTATTGGGTTCAGGTCAGGGGAGTATGGTGGGAGGTAGACAAGATAGATTCCGAGCTCTGCGACTTTATTTTTCACGATTTTACTTTTATGAGATGCGAAATTATCGACTATGGCAACAATAGCCTTGTAATCGGAGTTTGCAGCTTTTACATCCTCGAAAAAGCTTGCTATTGACCCGGCCTTTGAGTTTTCCAGGAACTTTTGAACGCTGGTTCCTTTTATTGCATAGAACCCGATGGTATTTGTTTCAAATTTTGTTGTATTTTTTATAGATCTCACCTTTTCAAAGCTCCACACCCTTACGGTGTTGGGCGTGTTTTGAGGCCTGGTCTCATCAACGAAACCTATCGCTATCTCCTCATCACGAATTCCTCTGGCTCTTAGAAGCGAGAACACAAGACTCAGCTGGTTCTCGAGTATCGCTTCTGCGTCATCTGGTCTCCTGTAATCCACAGGAAACGGTTTTGAAAACAGCATACCCAGCTTATTCCTCAGTATTCTCACTACCTGGTCTTCGGACAGGCTCACTCCAAAAATCTCATGTATCTTCTCCCTCACCTCTTTGGTGCTCCAGTACTCTTTGCCCTCCAGCTCCTTTCTGAGCAGCTTAAGATCATCTTCCGATAAACGTGGTGGCCTGCCGCCAGCGTTCTCTTTATCCTTTATCCCCTCATACCCTTCTTTGTTCCACTTTCTTATCCAGAGATACCCTGTTGATGTCACTATCCCGCACATCGCGCACGCCGACTCAAAGTCGATATGATAGTTCGCTATCGCATTGAGAAAAACAAGCCGCGCCTTTACACGGTCATCCTTCTCATCGCGCAGCCTGACAGGTATCTCCTCCGCATTCTGTATCTCCAACCTGACGCCTTTCATATGATCAGTCTATTCATATACTAGTATTATATTAAGTTTAGCGTAAGACTATAAATTACGGGGAGCTTAGGTTAGAGGTAAGCAAGCTGGTTGCTGGGACCACACGTTCATTCTCCAAGAACGCACAGCAGGACCAGCGACTCTTCTGGCAAGCCATCATATGGATAAGAGCGAGAACATATGGTAACCGGTGAACTGGAATCGTACGGCATTCATCCCCTCCCTGAAGGGGAGGGCTCTCTGCCTGCTTACCTATACAAACGCATTTCTCCGTGAAGCAGCGGTGCTGGAGAAGAACGCAGCGGATGCTATGAGTATGGTCGTCGCCCCTGATGGGAGATCAAAAGCATAGGATACCACAAGACCTGAAGTCACAAATATCATGCCCAGAATAACTGAGAGCGCGATTATCTTCCTTAGATCGCAGAGATGCTGCCTGCTTATGGCAGCCGGTATCGTGAGCATGGCTATCACCATTATTATCCCCACGATCTTTATCAGCATCACAACAGTGAACGCCACCATGCAGAGGAGCAGCATCTTCAGCCTGCCCACCGGCAGGCCCAGCGCCTCGCCGTAGTGGGGATCGAACGAGAGGATCAGGAACTCCCTGTAAAACGCAAGTGCCAGCGCTGTTATGATCACAGTCAAGACGATCATTATCTTCACATCGATCCAGGAGACCGCTAGTATGTTTCCAAAAAGGTAGTCGAAGAGGTCTCTGGAGTATCCGGTGCTCATGCTCATGAGGAGCACACCAAGTGCCATTCCCATCGCTAGGAAGACACCTATTGCGGTGTCCTCCGAGACCTTCGATCTGCTCACAGCACCGATGCCCGCGGCGGAGAGGACTGCTGCTACAAGTGCGAGAACGAAGGGATCTATTCCCAGAAGGTATCCCAGGCCGATGCCGCCAAAGGCAGCGTGTGCGACACCATCGCCTATGAATACGATCCTGTTCAGAACTATGTACACTCCAACGACACCACAGAGCACGGAGAGCATCAGCCCCGCAATAAGGGCGGTCTTAATGAACTCATACTGCATCATCTCTCCTATCAGGGCGTTCATGGCGATCTACCTGTGCTCCCTAAAAACCCTGTGCGGGATCCCATGCGCGATTATATCGACTATGGGGCAACCGTACGCCTGGGTGAGGTCCTCCTCTGTGAGTTCCTTGGACCCATGGTAGTAAAGTCTCTGATTCAAACACGCGACCTTCTCGACGTGAGCTGAGATCGCAGATAGATCGTGTGATACCATTATTATGGCCATTCTGCTGTTGAGATGCTTCAGGAGATCGTAGAACTCCCTCTGCTGCGCGACATCCACGCCAGTGGTCGGCTCATCAAGCAGAAGCAGCTTCGGATCGGATACGATCGCCCTGGCGACGAAGACCCTCTGCTGCTCGCCACCTGAGAGAGCCCCAATCTCACGATCCGCTAGCCCTAACATGCCGACGGCATCGAGCGCTCTTCTCGCTGCATCCAGATCCTCCTTTCTGTACCGCCTGAGCATGCCCACACGCGGGTATCTTCCCATGAGAACAACATCTAGGACCCTCACAGGAAATCTCTGATCGAAGATGCTGTGCTGCGGCAGATATCCGACCAGAGGTCTTGCAGCTACAGGATCCCTGCCGAAGACTGTGATCCTGCCTGATGAAGGCCTCACAAGCCCGAGGATAGCCTTAAGAAGAGTTGATTTGCCACCCCCATTCGGGCCTATCAGACCCAGAAAATCCCTCTCATCCACCTCCAGCCAGATATCCTCAAGCACGACCCTGCCATCAAGTCTGACTGTGAGACCCTCTATAGAGACCGCTGACATCATGCCCCAATCGATTCCGCTATGAGATCTCCTACAGACCTCATGTTATTTATATAATCACCTGCAAGTGGATCGATCTCCACGACCTGACAGCCAGCCTCTGATGCGATCACTTCTGCCATCTTCGGGTTGAACTCCGGCTCGACTAGTATCGCCTTTATGTTGTTATCCTTCACGGTTTTTATTATGTAGGCGATGCGCCTCGGCCCGGGCTCCCGCTCTCCCTCCTCTATTGCGATCTGGACCAGCCCGTAATCCCTGGCGAGGTAGCTCCATGCTGGATGATCCACGACGAAGATGCGGCCGGATGCTCTGGAGAGCCTGCTCTTTAGATACTCATCGAGACCTCTGAGCTCGCTTATGTAAGCATCTCTGTTTTTCTCGTAGAACCCCCTGCCCTCAGGATCCACCTCGATCAGGGCCCGGCAGATGTTCTCAACCTGGATCGCAGCACACCGGGGCGATAGCCAGATATGGGGGTCGGGGGTGCCGTTCAGGTAGAGAAGCTCGACCCCCTCAGAGCTATCAACGACCTTCAATCCCCCGACGGGGAATCTCTCCAGCCACAGCTCCAGACCAGCGCCGTTCTCCACATAAAGATCTGCATCCTCAACACGCTTCATCTGCGCCGGCGTGGGCTCGAATGTGTGCGGCTCAGCCCCGGGCGGGAGCAGCACCATCACATCAACGCGATCCCCGCCGACAGCCCTGACGAACTCGCCAAGCGGCTGTATTGTGGCGACCACCAGAAGCTTATTGCTCGTGTTATCTCCCTGAGGCAGCTCTATGCAGCCGGATAGGATCAGCGAGGCTGCAAGAACCAGTGCCATAGCAGATGATTTAACAATTGGATGCATGCCGAACACCAAAATGAATCTGGGGTTTTTCATTACGAGATGCTCAGATTTTACGGAGTCATTTTGAGACTTCATTAAATTTGGATTCCAGGAAGTCGGTGACCTCCTCTCCGGCCTGATGATCGTAGTTTGCGCTCTCACTTATCAGGAACCGGGAAAAACCTCTCGCCAAAAGTTCCAGGAATCACATGGATGTTCTCCATATCCTGATCGGACTTGAATCATTTTTATGTCAGATCAATCCCCGTGGCTGCGCGCCTCGTGCCACTCCGCGTCGATCCCCCGTCCGTCCATGGCACGCCTCAGCTCCTCCATGAATATCCCCATGCCCTGGATCACCTCGTGCTCTGACTCCCTAACCATTCCCCCCATGTAGCCTGTGGTTGTGGTGAACACGCCGCAGCTCGGGCTTCCTGCAACACCCACGATCGCTATTCTGTAATGCCTGGAGAGCATCTCCACAGCGTCCAGAGATGATCGCATAAGCTCCCTGCAGAACCTCCGGTACTCAGGAATATCGAGCTGGTTCCTCGTCACAGCCCATCTATCCAGCCCCATGTAGATCGCCTCCGGGCAGGGGAGCTGTATGAACGGGCCTTTGTGACAGAGCTCAGGCTGCCTGAGCCCCCTGACCCTTACTAGTGGGTTGAGGATGCAATGTGAGACGACGTAGACGTATCCTTCCATCTCTCGAACTTCATGTACTGATAGAAGCGTATTCCCTCGAGCTCATCGTAGAATACAAGGTTCTCTGACAGCTCCCCGACCCGGATCTTGATGGTGTTTGTGTGGAACTCATCGACGTACTCGATATCAGTTATGCGCTCGAGCGGTATGCTCTGGACGCTGTCCCAGAGTATGCCTGCTCTCACAAAGTGCAGATTCTTATCTGTGACGACCACCCAGCTCGATATCCGCACATTGCCGCCGAGCCTCGCCAGCGCCAGCGTGTTCCTGTCGCAGTGCCGCTCCAGCAGCGCCGGGTACACGAGCTGTACGCGCTCCCCTTCCTTTGCGAGCTTCTCAAGCGTGCGTCTGAGCTTCCGGGGCGGCTCTTCAGATCCGGGCAAGGTATTCCCCCTGAATCCTTCTCTGAATTTTCCCTGGGCTTTGGACGAAAAGGTTTCCAGGTCATCAGGTCACTATCTTCCTGAGCTCATCGCTCTCTATCGCAAGCTTCACCTCTCTGGCCAGCCTCCTCCCTGTGGACATATTCGTCCGCCAGAGCGCATTTCCGTACGGATGGCCCACTGCCATATGTACATTTGTTCCTCCACCTATGCGGGGCGCGACATCGTAGATGTAGAAGTTCAGATCTTTATCGACACACGTCTGCAGGCAGAACGGCCCGATTATACCTGGTGGATAGTACTCCTTTGTCGCTGCGACGTATTTCTCAGCGAGATCGAACGCCTTTTCCAGTAAAGACTCTCTCAGCGTCGCGGAGTTGTGGCCGCAGACCGTGTACTCAGGGTTTATCTGCTTCTCGTTCAGCTTCAGCTGCTGCGGTGCCGGAAGCCTCACATGCCCGTCAAGGCTTGTCTCGAACCTCCAGTCGATCCCTAGAAGCTCGATGCGATCCCTGAGAGGCGAGTAGAAGAAGTCAAGGTTGAATACCGGGCCTATTATGTACCTCTCTATCCTCGCGAGCTCTAGGCCATCGCTGTCTATCACTCCCTGACGGAGAAGAAGCTCCGACTTCTCGTAGTACTCCTCCGTGGATGCTGCTGTGAAGAAACCCCTCTCAAGCGTTTTGACGGCATGTGGCAGCTTTACTATGACAAGACAGTCGATCTCGTCCGGCTCTATCTGCTCCGGGTAGGGCAGGCCTGCCTTCTCGAGGAGCCAGTAGTAGTCCATCTTGTCGCCCCGCTCTTCAGATCTGAGCAGGTTCCTGCTGCCCACAAGTGGGACTTCAAACTCATCCTCCACTGAATCGATCCCGCAGTAAGATGTGAACGATCTGTTTGGAACAAAAAGGACGTTCTTTCTGATCAGCAGATCCTGCTGGTCGAGAATATCCTTGAACTTCTTTAAGACCACCACTTCATCTATCATTCCTGTGATTACCCTTCCATCCGGTGCCCGCTCCGCCCGGAAGTACTTCACATAGGTCCTCTCCCGCCCCTCCTGGCAGACAGCCAGGGTTCTGAACCCCTCCTCCACAGCGCCATCAGCGACATCGAGGGCGGAATGAGATGCGATCATGCCTATTCTGACATCATCCATCTCATATCCGTCCAGAATCTCATAGATCCTGCTGCGATCGATCAACTCGACACCTCAAAGCTGTATATGCTGACATGATTTATTATTTACCGATCTGGTCAGAGGCGACGTAGAGCTCCCCTTTGCCATTTTCAACCAGATCTCCAACATATTTTTTGTAAGTCAGACCACCCAGCTCCACGGTCCCCTCGTATGCGAAGCTGGGTAGCACACGCGCGCTCCCTGCGGTTATGCTGCCCTTGACCATCTCAGCTCCCGGGAGGTGAGCGTGTCCGTGTATGCGTATGACACCTCCCTGGTTCGCGCATCCAGGGAAGTCTCCTGCATCCCCCACAACCTCGATCGTCCCGCCACAGAGATGCTCGCCAAGGAATGCACCTGCATTCCCTTTTATAATTATCTCCCCGCCGCGCATGCCGCATCGCTCGCCACGGTAGCCAGCGCCAGCGTAGTTGCCTGCATCCCCCTCAACAACGATCCTGCCTCCGCGCATCTCCCTGCCGAGCCAGTCGTCGGCGTTTCCTTTTATCTGCAGGACGCCACCACGCATGCTGTTCCCTGCATGCATCCCAGCGTTTCCGATGATCTCCACAACTCCGGTCGACATTCCCTCACCGAGGCGCTTGATCTTTGAGAGGTCCCCCTCAACAACGATCCTTGTGTTCTCCGGCCTGTCCGGATCAGGATCGCCCGAGATCAAAAAGATATCCGATAGCTTCAGTCTCCTGTTGCCCTGCCATACTTCAACCTCAGAGATCTCCCTGATGCTGAGACCCGCAAGAACATCTGGAGATATCCTCTCCGCCTCCACCGGAACTCCACGATACTCTGGAAGTTTTATGGTGATGGTCCGCATCTCAGATCACCTCTCTTAGAGGCTGCACCCCTGCCCTTACCACAAACGGATTTGATATATATGCGTCCTGCACCATGTAGTTCGACATTCTTATGCTGTAATACCTCTCGAACTTCTCTTTGAGGTCTAAGAGCATGCGATCCATATCGCTCTCAGGAACAGCGGCATCGACCCAGTAGGTTCTTCCCTGGGGTGCTGCGACTATCTCGCCATCCCTCACTACAACAGCACCGCCTTTTATCGTGTACTTCGCTCTGGACATGCCGACCTTAACCTTTGCATGATCCTTCGACGGGTCGATCTCATCTGGTTTGATGTTGTATATCGACACATCCGCATCAGCGCCAGTGCCAAGATGCCCCTTGTCCTCTAGGCCCAGAATTCGCGCAGGTGCAGCTCTCGTCATTATCACGATCTCTGACCAGTCCAGCTCCCTCTCGATTGATGGCAGGGTGCTTCTCGATCTCACAACCTCATGCAGGGTCTTCATCTCCTCCTCGCGCTTCTCCCTGCTCATCAGCAGCGCTATGATCTCAGGGTAGTTTACGAACGGCCCACCGTTCGGGTGGTCTGTTGTCATAACCACCTTCCACGGATCGTTGGTGAGCAGCGCGAGCTCCAGCCCTATGGCCCACTGCACAGCATTGACAGGCATCTTTCTCATGTAAACCCACGGCACCACACCGCTGGACTCCTCGAGCTCTATATCGTGGTTCGACCACTTCTGGTGTCCGATCCTAGCGTTTGCGTACTCCAGCGGCGCATCAGCAGTCATGGTTGTGGCAGGGCCGAAGATTATCTGGCCAAGGTCCATAGTCGCGTGATTCGTTTGGTTGAAGTAATCCGCTATCGCAGATGCCTTTGACTCGAAATCCTTCCAGCCTGTGCCTCCGTATGCTGAGAACTGCATGTGCGCAACATGCACGACCTGTCGCATCCTGCTCGGCTTGATGTCCTTCAGAAGCTCCAGTGTCTCTATCGCTGTGGTGTAATTCCCGGGTCTGCCCAGGTTGTTGAAGTGGAGGTGTATCGAGTGTGGAAGCCTCAGTCGCTCGTTGACCTCTGCCAGCGCTCTTATTATCTGCGCAGGGGTCACATCGAAGTGCGGAACGGGATCATGCACGCCCTTAACATTCGAACCAAAGCCCCAGGCCTCTCCACCGCCCGGATTCACGATCTTAATGCCATACCCGCGCGCTGCCCTAAGACCCCACGCGACATATGCTGCAAGTTTTCCGAGATCGTTGTCGCGCACACATTCCATCACGGTCCAGTTGCTCCCGAAGAGAGTGAGCGCCCCCTTGTCAATGATCGGTATCTCCTCAAGCTCCTCATGCGTGTGGCGGGCCTCTATGATTGGAGTTGCGGCCTCGAATGCTGTTGTGTATCCGAGCCTGGCGTACCTGTAGCCAATCGCGTAGCAGTTCGGCACCGTGTATCCAGTTGACGGCCTACAGACCCGCGTCCTAGGCTCGGTTCCGATCCTGGAGTCGTCGGGGCGCATTATCCTGCCTGTATTCATCTTTGGCCCTGCTATATGCGAGTGCGCATCCACCCCGCCTGGCATTACGAGAAGACCGCTGGCATCTATCACCTCTCCTCCCGCATCCTCAACTATCCGGCCGTTCTCTATGCATATGTCCATCTCCTCGCCGAAGATCCCGTTGGCAGGATCATAGACAATGCCCCCTTTAATTATCATCTCTGAGCCTCCTGACATTATCGAGAATTGCCTGGAGTATTTCAACATCGCTTGGGTACTCGGCATCCACGAGCTTTCTCAGGCGGAGCGAGAGACCATCCATTCTGTAGGCTGTCCCCTCAGCCTCGATGCCTGCGATCGCGCTTGGTATCACAACATCCGCAAAGAGCGTCGTTGGATTCTCGAAAGGATCTATCTGTATCACGGGCATCTCCGCGAGAGCCTCAACGCAGCCTCTGGGCAGGTTCGATGCCGGATCTGAGGCTATGATCAGGGCAGCATCGACATCGCGCCTGCTCAGGAGATCGCAGCACGACGTCTCCCCGGGATTGTAGTACGGCGCACCTCGCGCGTAATCAACGGCCATCGGATACCCTGAGGACCATGTCAGAACCTGGTTTGCGCCTGTGACGTTGTAGTGACCCCTCATCGCCATTATCACGAACTTCGTGTGGCTGTTCAGCTCCGAGACCAGAGATAGCGCGTTATCGACGTTCTTGTACCTGCCCCTGCTCTGCGTCAATCCAAGACCGAAGAAGATCGCGCCGAACTTCGCGCCCTTCATCATCTCCGCGATCTCTATTAGTTCCTTTCTGGACACGCCCGCTATATCCTCAGGCAGAGACTCCGCCTTTCCTCCTACGATCATCCGCAGCGCAGATATGATCTCGTAATCAGTACCTGGCTGGATTCTAAGAAATCTGTCGGCATTCCTGGCAGTCCTCGTCTCCCTCACATCGATGACCAGCACCTTTCTGCCCTTTCTGCCATCGGGGGTGAACCTGCCACAGGCATTTGATGAGTATCTGAGCGTGTGCCTCGGATGCGCCTCTGATGGATTGCACCCCCAGAACACTATGAGATCTGCGCGGTTCTTTATCTGCCCGAGTGTGGTGCCGACGAGCCCCTTCTCCTCGATTCCTATGATCGACGGGCCGTGGCATACACTTGTTGTGGTATCGACCACGCCGCCGATCTCCTCCGCGAGGAGAATTCCCTTCTTCAGCGCCTCGCATGTCGTGGATGCCCAGCCGTAGAGGAGTGGGTGCTTCGCGCTGACAAGAATCTCAGCCGCCTTTCTGTAAGCCTCATCGTAGCTCGTCTCCTTAAGGCTTCCATTCACGCGTATCATGGGCGATTTTATCCTGTTGTGACCCATGATCTTCGAGGAGCCAAGCCTGCACGCCCCCCTGACCTTCTCGATCCTGCCTCCGTCCACCTCGACCCTGATATCGTCGCAGAGGCAGCCACAGAAGGTGCAGAGCACATCTTCTATCTGCAATATCATCGACCTCTTGAGATCAGTTCGCGAATATCCAGAACCTTCTCATCCGTGGGTGTGACCTCCACCTCCACACCCTTGAATCCGGGCATTCCGCAGCCATTTGTATCTGTGCCTATCAGCATGTTCGCCCATGGCCCCATGGGGATAAAGACCATGCCCTGTGGCAGCCCCTTGTCCACACCAGCCCTCAGCACCGCACTTCCATGTGGGCTGGTCAGAAGCAGGTTCTTCCCATCGGAGATGCCCAGCGCCCTGTAGTCCTCCTCGGAGAGATAGCAGCATGAGACCTCGTTGATGTACAGTGGAGACATCTTATCCTCGCAGCCAGCTCCCTGCGCGAGGGTCCTTCCGGAGATCATGACAGCCTTCAAACCGGATCACCCGCATGTTAACCAGTACGCAATACTCATCTAAAAAGTGCGCGGTTTGGATGCGCTCAGATCAGATTTCCAATCATGCAATCCTCTGCATCAGATTGACCAGAAGCAGAAAGCAGGATTGACGTTATTTAGCTTACCGGTCATGTAAGATCCTCTGGATACTGCTGTGTTGGATAACTTTTTTAGATAATGTCTAAAGATATCGATTCCGATCTATTCTCCACTCATTCCTGGAATCATCTTCTGCTTGCGGATTTTAAAGACTTATCCAACACAGCACTGGATACGCAACCTCGCCCTGCAGCACTGAACCATCAGAGGCAGTCGGAGTCGTCCCATTCGGCTATTGGTCACGACCAGTGGAGCATGTGTTTCTTGTCACACACCCACTCCACAGAAGATGATACATGGTGGAAGCGCTCCTCAACTAAAAACTAAGGGGGTGGCAAAAGTCGGGAGGGTGTAGAAGGGAGTAGCAATGAGAAGAGGGTGTCGAGTTCGACTTTTGCCGTTCATTACTTAGTCTAAAGTCGAATATAAAGTTTTCGGTATATCATGATTACGAATATTTGGGGAGATATAATCAGTTCCCGACTCAGATCGTCATTCTGGTTTGCGGGTTTGAATGCTGTGTTGGATAACCCTTTGTGATAACGTCTCTAGCTATTGATTCTGATCTACTCTCCACGCATTCCTGGAATCGTCTTCTGTTTGCGGATTTTAAAGACTTATCCAACACAGCAGGTTTGAATGTGGATACAGCGATAACTGGCCCCCTCCTGACGGACGGGAGCGACGATCAACATGCCGCAACCACAGGTTAAATAGGTATGAATTCATAACAGATAGTTGGATGTGAGATCATAGCTTTTAAAAAGCCGACCGAAGAGGTGCCGATTTATCAGCTCAAGATAACTCTCGATGAGATCAGGCCTCCCATATGGCGCAGGGTGCTGGTCAGGGGAGACATCACGCTGTTGAAGCTGCATAAAATCATCCAGGCTGTAATGCCATGGGATGATTATCATCTTCATCAGTTCATAGTCGGGGATACCTGCTACTCGATCCCGTTGCCGGATGACCCTCTGCCCAGGGATGTTAAAAACGAAACTCGCGTCAGGCTCTCTAAGATTGCACCCACAGAGAAGGTCGAATTCGTTTACGAGTACGATTTTGGAGATAGCTGGCTTCACGAGATACTTGTGGAGAAGATCCTGCCTCCAGATCCGTCGCTGAAGCATCCTGTTTTTCTGGCAGGGAAGCGCCTCCAGCCCACCTGAGGACTGCGGTGGTGTCAGCGGTTACTACGAGTTCCTGGAGGCCATCTGCGATCCAACTCATCCGGAGCATGAAAGCATGCTGAATTGGGTGGGAAGACCCTTCGACCCTGAGAGGTTCGATCTGGAGGAGGCCAACCGTCTGCTGAGCAGGATAAGGTAGCACTCAAATGGCAGATGGCAGACATTCTACGCAATTGAGGTATGCGATTGTATTGAAAGTTTGAGCCGCGCTTCTGCTTAATCAGCTCTGCTCGCGCTGCACCTGTATGTATCTGCAGAGGTCTCCCAGCTCGCACCTATCGCAGAGCGGATTCCTGGCCCTGCAGACGAGCCTGCCATGGCGGATCAGGTTGATGTGAAGGGACAGGTAATTCTCGCGCGGCGTGATCTCCTCCAGGATTTTCTGCGTCTGGGCGATGCTCGCGCTCTCAGGCACCAGGCCGATTCTTCTTGAGACGCGGTAGACGTGTGTGTCAACCGGCATCGCAGGCATGTTGAAGCCGAAGAGCATGAGCACAGATGCAGTCTTCGGCCCGATTCCGGGGATCGATGTGAGGTAGCTCCTGGCCTCCTCCGGGCTCATCTTCTGCAGCGGTGAGAGGTCCACAGAGCCGAAGTCCTCTCTCAGCCTCTCGAGAGCTCCTTTGATCCTGGCGGCCTTTATATCTGCCAGCCCGCCCGGGCGGATCGCATCCGCGATCTCATCCTCGGAGGCATTCAGGATCTCATCATAGCTCCTGAACCTGCTCTTCAGCTGCTCAAACGCCCTGCTGGAGTTCATGTCAGACGTGTTCTGTGAGAGTATCGTCATCACCAGCAGATCCACAGGATCCAAGCTCCTGGCCTCGGGCACACCATAGGCTCTCTCCAGGATCTCGATCACTTTAACGAGAAGATCATCGGGCATGAGGGGGACCTGCCAGATGCATGTTTCTTCAGAGTGCTCCAGCTTCATCCATCAAGCTTCGTATCCGTTCGATTCCGAAAAATTCAGAACCTGTCAGTCGGTACTACAAGCTCTGCCAGGTCCCGTCCTTGAAGACCCTCAGCGATGAGCTGCTCTTCGCTGTGAACATAGTCTTCGTCCAGTTCACCTCAAATGGCTCCCAGATCATCGCGGCCAGAGATCTGTTTCTGAAGTCAGACTGGACTGCAGTGAGCGGATAGGAGAATCCGCCAGTGTACGGCCTGTAGAAGCTCAGCGGCTGCGATACAGGGACCTTTGTATAGAATATCGGATCCGTGAAGTACTGCCTTATCTCGCTGTAGTCGGGCGACCCCACATACCCTCCCCCAAGCCAGTCAGCCGCATCGGCGCAGATCAGAGATGCGATCAGAGCCAGGAACAGGATAAAGATTCGCGTCATACAGATCTGTTGCTGTGTTCGTGGGGATTGTATTTAAGCATGGTGTTATGCCGAGTGTCAACAAGAACCGAACCCGTGATCTCTTCAACTGCATCGATCCTAAGCTCTCCGTAATTTAGGCATATGGATCCGCAGCATACTGATTATTTGTGGGTAATGGCACAGTTATCTTCCAGGAAAAGCAGCATCATTCGCCACATTTCCGTCTCACCTCGCCTAAACGAGGAGGAACTCAGGATCGATGGGCTCTGACAGACAGCAAATGCAGAGGAAGTCCTGCTTCAGGAGGCGGTGTCACAAATGCAAAACAGAAAAGAAAATTAAACAGTATACAAATTTTATAATCACGGATTTGAAAAATCATGATTGCGATTTGCTTTTTATGGTGGGCATTTTACAAGAAGGCCTCACAAATCTATTTATATAGTACCGGTCAATATGTGCACATGTTACCACGTTACAACCGAAAGTTGAACTTGTTCTATGTTGTACTGTCGTTGCTTTTAATCCTGCATTTTGTAGTAAGAACACGCGCACAGCAGACATCAGATATCTCAAATGCCACTCTCATGATAGAAAACGCCACGCTGGGGATTAAAAATTTCACCTCCTCATTGCAACCATGGTTCCTATATCTTGTGATCATACTTCTTTTTGCTTTCGCCAGCCTGCCCATCTTATTGAACATCAAGGGCTTCTACGATCATCTGAGAGATGTCCGAACTCTGCTGGAAAAAAAGCTGTCGACCAACTGCGACCAGGCGGAGCTGATCAACCTGGTAAAAGACGCACTGACCATTCAGTCCAGCGGGATGCAGGGCGTGGCCAGGGCCACAATGGCCCTGACGCTCTCTGTCATCCTCGGTGCCGCCATATTTCTGCTCATCTTCAACCCCTCTGCTCAGGAAAACGCGATGCTGAAGGACATACTCCTTGCGCTGACCGGAGCTATCTCTTCCATAATAGGCTTCTACTTTGGCGGTCGCGCTGCGCAGAGCACTGAGCCACAAAATGGAGGCGGTGGTTCTCCAGCGCCATCTCAAGCAGCCAAGCTGGAAATCACCAGCTTCGATCCAAAGGACTCTTCTACACCCAAACCGGGTGATGTGAGGCTCTCCTGCACTGCTAACAATCCATCCGGAAGGCCCCTCCAGTACAAGTTTGAGATCTGGGACGAGAATAACAACTGGGTGAATGGAACTAACTATCAGAAAGAGAACTACTGGACGTGGAAGAATGCTGCAAAGGGCAAATACGTTCTTCGCGTTTCTGTGAAAGACGATATCGGAGGATACGCTGAGAAGGAGAATAAAATCGAGATAAAAGAATGAATATTTTTCATTCTTTTGCCAGCATATCGTAGAGTAACGCTGCCACCAGTGCACCGAGCACCGGACCTATGACGTATATCGGATAGTGGCTCCAGAGCACAGGGCCGCCCATGATGTGGTCTATCAGGTAGGGACCGAACGTCCTGGCAGGGTTCAGGGATGAGCCGGCGATGTTACCAGTGGTCGTTATGATCCCACCGACTGTCAGGCCTATCACAAGCCCTGCGAACCCCTGGGGCGCACGCTCGTCAACAGCCACCCCCATGATCACGAGCATCAGCAGGAAAGTCCCCATCGCCTCTGCGAGCACAGCCTGCCCGAACGATATGCCCGGGAAAGGCGCTGTCGCTCCGAGCCCGCCGACAATCACAGCGTCAGATCCAGCGCTTGCTGCGAAGAGCAGTGATCCGAGGGAGGCGCCGATCAGCTGCGCCGCTATGTACGGAATCACCTCGCTGCTCGGAAACCTTCGGGTAGCCCAGAGCGCTATCGTCACAGCCGGGTTTATATGTGCCCCCGAGACCCTTCCCAGAGCGTATATGACGCCTGCGATCGCTATGGCGAATGCCATGCCTATTGCGAACCAGTCTGCAAGGCCACCAAGAGCCCCGATCCCGATGTTAAAGGGGTTCGGCGGGCTGGAGCCCTTCGAGATCATGAGCGTTATGGCAGCTGCTCCGGCGCCGAAGTAGACCAGGATCGCCGTCCCTATGACCTCAGCAACACATCTCTTAGCCAGGGACATATCTCATCCCTCGTGATATACAGCGTAGCATGGCTTGCAGAGGATCCTGGGGAGCTTTCTCTTCAGCTTCTTCGAGGGGAAGGGATACCCTCCCTCCCAGACCTCTATCTCATCCCTGACTAGATGATCCATGCAGACGCCCATCCCGCAGACTATGCATATCGCGACCGCCTCGGTGGTTTTGCCCTCGAGGGCGCAGAGATAGCATCTCATTCAATCCCTCACACCGCTTCCTTCCACTGGCAGTACTGATGCCTGAAGTCTATCAGAGACGCAGCAGCACAGTCCTTGCACACTCTTGCAGGCGATGCAGGCTTCTCCTTATGCAGAGCTATTATGTTGGTCATCATCGTGGCAGTCACAGGCTCGCTTGTGAGCAGACAGGGATAATCAGCAAGCCTCATCAGCGCAGAGAATCTGACGGAGATGGCGCATCCCGGATACGCGTATCTCTGCGGGTTCATCAGAACATCGTTCCTGTGTATTGGATCGAGATCAACATCGAATCCCATGACCTTCGGGACGATCTTCGTCTTCGCGCCATTCCTCATGCGCATGGCCTTGTCGAGGTACTTCCAGCCTCTGAGTATCATATCCATGAAGTCGCAGTTGTGCAGCTCGGCAGCCGCGCTTCTTGTCGGATAAAGCTGCACGTAGTTGTGGAATCTCTTGGTGAGAAGATCCACGATCATTATCGCGTTGAACCCGTCGAGCTCCAGGATGTGCTCGACAGCGCATGCTGATGCGCCGGTGGCGAGCGCGAGCGGCTGGTACTCGTTCTTGAACTTATCGACAGCATTGTTAAGTGTCGACTCCATTACCTCTGTTGTGGCCTCAATTGTCGCCATCACAACATCATCCTTGCACATGTTGAATGTCGACTGCGCGATGTGATGCGCTATGTCCCCGACGCAGTATGCTGGCACTGTGACTATGTTGCCATAGTGCACACCATCATCTATCGCAGCTTTGACCGCGCCCTTCATCCTGCTCTTGTAGCTCTGCATGTACTTTCTCACATCGAACGATGTGTGCCCTGCAGCATCCATCAGCTTCGCCTGCGCCTCGATGGGTGTTCGGTACACCATCTGGATCATCTCGATCTCTTTCCTGATGGCGTCTGAGAGCGTAGCACCCTTCTCTATCTCATGCGCGAAGACCTCGCCTACGCCATAGGATGTGTTCATGCCCCAGGATTTCGCAGCAAGTATCGCCTGCTTGTGGTGCTCCGGAATATCCACGGTCTTGAGTATCCTGTTCACGACATTGCTAGTCGATCCAGGGATCAGTGCGAAGTCAACGACGCATGTCGGACCGTAGAACCCGCCGTACCTCCTGACCACCTCAAGACCGATCAGCGCCTCTGCCTTTCCCACTGCCTGTATGAACGCCTCGACGCTCTTCCTGAACTTCTCGTCCTCCTCATAGAGTATCTCCATTATGGCCGGCGTCTGGTAGTGCTCCACAAAGGGATCATCCTCCGGACGTATCGTCTTTGTGAGGGAGCTCAGTATGTCGTAGTGCGCGTTCACCGAGTCGACGTGCAGCTTTATCACGGCCTTTGATTGGCCGTCCGCGACCTTCATCTTGTTGACCACATCGACATACGCCTTCGTATCTGATACGACAAAGTCCTGGCCTCTCTTTCTCTTTACAGTCTCAACATCTGCACGCTGGGCCATCATGGCCTCGTCAACCATTTTTTTGTATAGATCTGACATGCCCATCACTCCGCCTAACGAGGGATTTGGGTATCATGCGCATTGCTGATCAAAATACGTATAACTGCCCTCAAACCCCAAAGACAATACAGACAATCACGAATATAAGAATTTCGTTTTGTTATTTGCTAACACAGTTCCCATTAAAAGGAAGTTGTCTCATCCAGCTGAATTAGCGTCTTGGCATAGAAGGAAAAGAGACCTCACAGATCCCCGAAATTCCGGCTCAATTCAGATCTCCGATAATTCGCGGAGTTGAGCCTTAGCGGATTCTCAGAGAATGATGAAAAACGACGCCCAACGATCCGAAAAATTTGGCTCGATACGATATCTGATGATTTGCGGACATGAGCCTTGAGACCTATTCAAAAGACTGGAGTTAGCAGCCACACGGGCTGCTGATAAATGGTCTCCTTCTCCTGGGCATCCTGGGCTCAGGATTCGGCTCCGGCTTTTCCCAGTCGTACACACTGAACCAGCTCATGTGAGCTAAGCCATAAGTGCATGCATTTCTCTCGAACATATCGGTCAGCATCTCTTCGACATTTGACGAATATAAGCTTTTGGGTTGCGGGACATCTACTCTTATCATTAAGATCAATGGCATGTCAAGGGATGTGTGAGGTACTGCACCGCTAGCTGTCTATTTTCTGACAGGACGTTCGATGATTCGAGCACAAGATCCGATGCTCTCCGCCGAATACGTCAGGCCTGGCGATGCCGTGGTCCCTCTGCATCCTTTCAGGAGCAGTAATTATATACCACACCATCTTCTATGCCATCTCAGTTCGGAGGGTGATCATCGATGGCAAAGATCAAGGCAGGCGTCCTGGGAGCGACGGGCGCTGTGGGACAGCGTTTTATCGAAGGACTTAGGGATCATCCGTGGTTCGAGCTCACGAGCCTGGCAGCATCTGACAGAAGCGCAGGAAAGAAGTACCGCGAGGCTGCGAAATGGAGGCTGGAGAGCGAGCTGCCGGAGGAGTTCGCGGACATGACCGTTGTCAGGGTCGATCCAAAGGAGGTCGACGCGGATATAGTGTTCTCAGCACTTCCATCAGATGAGGCGAAAAAGGTTGAGGCGGAGTTCGCGGAGGCCGGGTTCGTCGTCGCCTCGAACACCGCGACAAACAGGATGGTTCCGGATGTCCCTCTGCTCATACCCGAATGCAACCCTGATCACATAGATCTCATAAAGGTCCAGAAGGAGCGGAGGGGATGGGAAGGCTACATCACCACGAATCCAAACTGCACCACCATCATGTTCGCACTCACGCTCAAGCCGCTGATGCAGTTCGGCATAGAGAGCGTTCATGTCGCATCGATGCAGGCGGTCAGCGGTGCAGGGTACGAGGGGGTGCCATCCATGGCGATCCTCGACAACATCATACCCTACATCGCTGGCGAGGAGGAGAAGGTCGAGACCGAGGCCCAGAAGATCCTGGGAAGGTTTGATGGGGAGAAAATAGTGCCGGCGGATTTCACGGTGAGCGCGAGCTGCCATCGTGTTCCAGTTATGGATGGCCATACAGAGGCTGTCTGGGTTAAGATGAAAGAAGATCCCACGCCGGCTGAGGTCAGGCAGGCCTTCCTTGACTTCAACCCCGGGCTGGATGATCTCCCGACTTCACCAAAGAAGGCTATAATAGTTAGGGATGAGCCGGACAGGCCGCAGCCCAGGCTGGACAGGAACGCAGGGAGGGGCATGTCAGTCTCTGTGGGAAGGATCAGGCCCGGTATCAGGTATATCTGCATGGGCCACAACACAATCCGTGGGGCTGCAGGAGCGAGCATACTGAACGCCGAGCTTCTTCACAAAAAGGGTCTGCTCTGAATGCTGCTCGTAGCCTGGGAGTCGACAGGTGCATGCAACCTGAGCTGCAGCTACTGCAGGGCGTCTGCTGAGCGAGCACCATCTGCAGATGAGCTCAGCACCGCTGAGATCAAACGCCTGATCGGAGAGATCGCTCCGCTCGGGGCGATGCTGATAGTCTCCGGAGGCGAGCCTCTGCTCCGATCAGATGTCTTCGAGGTTGCGAGATACGCAGCCGACTCCGGAGTCAGGGTCTCTCTCGCCTCAAACGGCACGCTGATAACACCTGAGATCGTGGACAGGATACTCCTCTCAGGAATCTCCAGGGTAAGCATAAGTCTCGATGGTGCGCGCGCCGAGACTAACGATGCCACAAGGGGAAGGGGCTCTTTTAATATGGCCCTCCGCGGCATGCGTGCTCTGAGTGGGAGAGTTGAGTTCCAGATAAACATGACAGTCACACCAGGAAATATCGATGAGCTTGAATCTCTTTTGGAGCTTGCAGAGCGAGAAGGCGCGGCAGCTGTGCACATATTCTTCATGGTCCCTACAGGCAGGGGCAGAGCTGTGGATAGCATCTCGCCGGAAATGCAGCGATCTCTTCTTGAGAGAATTGTATCGGAAGAGCGATCCATCGAGATACGTCCCACGTGCGCACCGCAGTACAGAAGGGTGCTCGTGGAGAAGGGTCTCTCACAGGAGCACAGCGCCGGGGGATGCATAGCAGGAATAAGGTTTGTTTTCATCTCGAGAACAGGAGATGTCTTTCCGTGTGGCTACTTTCCGGTATCAGCGGGCAGCATCCGGGAGCGCTCTTTCTCAGAGATATGGAGCAGCTCACCGCTTCTGAATGATCTCAGGGAGCGAAAGCTGAAGGGCGGATGTGGTAGCTGTAGTTACGTAAGAACGTGCGGCGGCTGCAGGGCAAGGGCATACGCGCTCACCGGCGATTATCTGGGAGAGGATCCGGCATGCGCCTGGAGGGGATCCATTGGATGAGATCGATCTGAGGATCCTCGCAGTGCTTCAGGAGTCGTTTCCTATTGTTGAGAGACCCTTCCTGAAGCTCGCGGAGAGCCTGGGAATCGGGGAGGATGAGCTCATAAGAAGAGTCGTCAGGCTGAAGGAGCTCGGGCTCATCCGCAGGATCGGGCCGATTCTGGATCTGAGGCGTCTCGGTATGAGCGGCGTTCTCGTCGCGATGAAGGTATCTCCCGAAGATGCAGATGTTGTTAGCTCTGTTGTGAACGAGTACGATGAGGTGTCTCACAACTATCTCAGGCCGAACGATAGTGGCTACAACCTGTGGTTCACGATATCCGCACCTGCGGAGCGTGTTGATGAGATAATATCTGAGATAAAGAGAAGGACCGGGCGAGAGATGCTCGTGCTTCCGACCATCAAGATTTTCAAGATAGGAGTAAAGTTTGACATCATTTGAGGAGGTTGAAGATTTGGACAAACCTGTGCTTATAGATTTCTTCGCGACCTGGTGCGGCCCCTGCAGGATGCAGACGCCGATAATGGAGGAGCTGGAGAAGAAGTACAGCGGGAGGATAGAGATCAAAAAGGTAGATGTCGACAGCAACATGGAGCTCGCGAACAGGTACAATATCATGGTGGTGCCGACGATAGTTCTTGAGAAGGACGGCAAGGAGGTGCGCCGCTGGCTTGGCGTCACACCCAAAGAGGAGCTGAGCAACGCGATCGATGAGCTTCTTTAGGAGGCGGTCGCATAGGTGCGCGTCGTATACATGATCTGTTCAGCGAATTCGGGGTCTGGCCCATCAGGAGGCTGAACGGCAACGGCAATCCTGCTCCGCATCTCTCGCTGCTCTTCGATGATCATAAGTTCTCTGTGGACACCAGCAGAGCACCGGGCTGCGACCAGCCGGATGCGTATCTAATAACACATGCGCACAGTGATCACCATGGAAGCTCCGCGATGAGGTCGCCAAGAGCGATAGCTTCCCGGCAGACTGCATTGGCGCTGGAGATCAGGCACGATCGGAGCTATGCAGGCAGAATCTTTGAGATAGGGGACAGAGTTGATGTCGATGGCGTCGAGCTGAGAACATACCCCACCAGGCACACCATCGGGTCATCGGCATTTTACTGGGAGAACGGTCTGGGCGTGAGGATCCTAGTGACAGGGGATGTGAAGGACTACAGATCGCTCCCGAAATGCGATCTTCTGGTGGCAGAGGCGAACTACGGAGACCCATGGGACGCATCCTGCATATTCGATGATGATCTGAACGGATTCTGGGAGGCGCTCAGCGCCGGATCGTCCTTCGGAGCATACGCGTTTGGCAAGGCGCAGCGCGCGGTATCTCTGATAAGAGCGATGGGATTCAGAGATCCGATCGGCATGGACGAGGAGGGTAGAAGGCTCACAGAGGCTCTGATGCCAGATGCCGGAGACATCATCGATTTCCGGGATTGTGATGGAGTCTCTGTCGTGACTCCCAGAAACCTTTCAAGTGTGCGCTCGCCAGAGAGATACATGCTCACCGGAAGGGCGGATGTTTCATGGAAGCGGATACGCCTGAGCGACCACCTGGATTTTCGCGGGATCATGAGAATGCTCGATCATGTATCCCCTGAGGCTGTGATCTTCTACCATCCTGCAGGCGTCAGGTCGAGACTTCTCGCGCACTACCTCAGAACCACAGGGTGCGCTGCGATATCGCTCGATGAGATCGATCTCTTCGAGAAGAGAAATGTGATAACAGAGAGAATGTGATAACAGGCACCATCCGCATTGTATTCATAACTCGAAGTGCTGCGAAGAGCGCAGCATGCCATAATGAGAGACACATCGATTACGGATGATTTTAATGCTCCGCTCCATTCTTAAGCTCGAACTCGATCTCACAGCTCTCATCTCCTCTGCAGATCCTTCTGCCTCTTCTGGGAACGATCCCCTCGCCGAACTCTGATGCCCAGACCACCAGCTCGCTCCAGCATATCCTGGATCCGACGCGCTCGTTCAGCTCAGCTCTCCCGGCTCTTACCATGATC
Source organism: Methanothrix sp. (assembly GCF_026419855.1). Lineage (GTDB taxonomy): Archaea > Halobacteriota > Methanosarcinia > Methanotrichales > Methanotrichaceae > Methanothrix_B. The sequence goes on along the minus strand of NZ_JAOAKP010000017.1, from coordinate 5,037 downwards.
TCATGCCAGGGGCATCTTGTCACATGGAACCTGGCATACCTCCCGTCAGATGAGCTTTCGAACTCGAACTCCTCCAGGTTGAGCTTTGCTGCGAAGCATCTCGTAAGAGATTCTAGACCCTCCGACTCATTCATCATCGACTTCAGGGCTCGCGCCTGTATCTTCGGCATCACCCTCCAGACATCGTCATCTATCTCAAGAGCTGTATCGAAGCCGTAGCGCTCCTCGACCTTCATGAACCACAGCCCGTCGACGGCTCTGTAGCTGCGCTTGAAGTACTCTATAACATCCCTATCCTCGAGCTCCGCGTTCATAGAACCACCCAGCCCGATTCATGTCGCAGAGCAAAAAGAAGTTAACGCCCAGATGCGCTGCATCCGAACACACAGTTTTGTGGTATCTGATCAGCCATATGGAATCAGCGGTCACTGGCTCTGTAGTGCATGGACACGTCTGATGCGCGCTTCAATGGCTGGGTACACAACCTTCCCCGATATGCGGCCGCGATGCTAACAGCATATATTCCATTCTAGCGCAGATATCACGGCTCTATCCTGTCGTTCCTGAGCTCCTCCAGAGCGTTTCTGTCCATGCGTATCTCGCTTATCTCCACAGCGCCCAGCGAGCAGATGAGCTTCGAGAGGGACTCTGAGACTGAGATGCCGAGATCCGCATAACGGCTTGATATCACTAGAGACAGAGCCCAGGCTGTGTTATAGGCGGACCACATCGCGTAGATCAGATGAACTACAAGCTCATCCACACCGCCCTCTATCCATGGGCCCACTGTGGTCGGCCAGATTATCCTGGACCGCATGACGGTGGGATCCTCGATCTCCACCTCGAACACAATCAATCCATCCACACTTCCATCCCCGGGATGCACAGACACGCTCCACCCCCAGAAACGGACCGGTCCGGAGCACCCTATGATATTTAAGGTGTCATCGAATTTAACCCTTGGGGATGATCATGTCGGTGATCTCTGGAAAGGATGCACTGAGCTACATGGAGTCGTTTGCAGACCGGGAGATCCAGGAGCAGATATGCGGGGTGGATCTTACCGCCAGAAGCATCGAGAGGTTTATGTCGTCAGGATCAATCGACCTCGACAACAGCGAGCGCAGGGTCGCAGAGACCGAGGTCGTTCAGTTCGATGAAGATGGATGGGCTTTCCTGGAGATGGGTGCTTATCTGGTGACGTTTAACGAGATCGTCAGGATGCCCATGGATATGATGGCGTTCGCGCTTCCCAGATCGAGCCTTCTGAGATGCGGAGCGAGTCTCTCCACTGCGGTTTGGGATCCTGGATACACTGGTAGGTCACAGTCGCTTCTCGTGGTCCACAACCCGCATGGTATACGCATAAAAAAGAACGCAAGGCTCATGCAGCTCGTCTTCATCACCATGAAGGACGCAGCGCAGAAAGCCTACAGCGGAGCCTACCAGGGGGAGAACATCTAGACTATTCTTGCAGTGCTGATAATCTCTGATGTTGTGTTGCTGTCCAGCATGGATAACAGCATTATGTAACTGTCATCTCCCGCGTGCCATACCGCAAGGTATCCATCGCTGCCCGCAAGGGTACCTGAGATGAATGTCATGTTATGCACAACCACAGGCGCTCCGTAGTAGCTGGAGACTGTCCAGTTGCCGGTCTCATATCCCTCCTTTGTGGCCTCGACCATCAGCGCCACCGACATTATATCCAGGAATGACTCCTTGCTCAACATCTTCAGGATTTCATCGTATGGGGTGAAGACCACCGCATCTGCTTTACCGGCCTCACCACTTATCGTGAAGTTCTCCATAAAGATGCCAGAGGATGTATCGATGTCACCTGCACTCATATAGTAACCCTCACCAATATCGACGACAAGGGTCCTCTCGCATGGTGTGATCACCTTTGCATCAAGGGCAGCCGAGCATCCAAGCAGAGCAAAAATCGCTATTAATATGGCCAATCTATTCACAATCTCACCAGCTTTGTCTCAAATACATGTTCCGGATAAGGCGAAGATCTGCCCGTATCCGGAGTGAAACCACTCTTTTAAAGATATCTATGGGCGATGATGCAGGAAGCAAATCCCTTTCGGCCGGGATAGTCTCCAGTTACCATTCCCACTTTGCGTCTGTTATTCCCAGCGCCTTGAGCTTCTCCTTCAGCTTCTTGCCCTCTTCCTCAGTACTAAAAGTCTGCTCTACCTTTTTCCCACTTTTATCTGTATATGTTACTTTCAATGATATCCCCTATGCTGCTCTCACCTCATCACTTAATAAATTTGTGCTAAGATTCTATCTCGGACCTTGGTTTGGATAACTTAAAAGTTGTCAGAAATCAGCGTGTACTGGCATGATACGACATAGATCCCACAAGGACGCATGCATCTGAACCTGAACTCCCCATAATTTAGACATATGGGTCCGCAGCATACTGATTATTTGTGAGTAATGGCACAGTTATCTTCTAAGAAAAGCAGCATCATTCGCCACATTTCCGTCTCACCTTGCCTAAATGATGAGGAGCTCAGGTCTGAACTTGTAATATGAGCACAAAATCCGCGCCAAATGCCAAAAATACCCCTGAGAATATTGATTTCTCCAGCGGTAGTTCAGCACAGCCTGTATCTCTGCCCCCTCTCCGGGATGATGACCTCTGAATCGAACTCGGTTCTTATCGCCTCTGCAAGTGCTCTGGTTGCTCGATGCTCTCCATGGTTGAGAAAGACCTTGCCTGGGAGCTGCCTGAATGAGCGCAGCCAGCTCAGGATCTCATTTCTGCCGGCATGAGCTGAAAATGCATCCAGTGACTTGATATGGGCCTTAACATCCAGATCTTTATCCATTATTCGTATCTTTCTTGCCCCGTCCAGTAGCTTTCTGCCAATCGTTCCATCCGCCTGATAACCCACAAAGAGTATTGTGGAGCCATTATGCTCTAGATTCTTTATAAGATGATGCAGAACCCGGCCGCCGGTGCACATTCCGCTCGCTGAGATTATGATGCGAGGCCCTTTGTGATCGTATATGGCCTTAGACTCATCCCGCGACCTTGTATACCGGATTCCAGGAAACTCAAGCGGGCTATCGCCACTTCTTAACATAGAGAGCGTCTCCTCATCAAAGCATTCTGGGTGACGAGCGTAGATCTCGGTCGCAGAGATCGCCATCGGACTGTCAACAAAGCAGCTTACCTCATTTAGCATTCCCTTTTCAGCATATGGATTCAGCTCATAAAGTATCTCCTGCGTCCTCCCGATGGCAAAGGCTGGAATCACGACATTTCCGCCTCGATCCAGCGTCTCAAGAATGATATCCAGCAGCATCTTGCCTCTCTCGGCGATATTCCCATGATCCACATCGCCATAGGTGGATTCAAGCACCAGCCAATCTGCCTCATCAAACTTTCCAGGATCGCGAAGAAATGGAGCACCCGGTCGTCCGAGATCGCCACTGAAGATCAGCCTCTTCTTGCCGAATGATAACTCTATAATCGCCGATCCCAGGATATGACCAGCATCCCTGAACCTGATCGAAAATCGACCCAGGTCATGCTCTTTATCGTATCTAATCGGTCTGAAGTGCTTCATGGCCGCTGCAACGTCCCTCTCCTCGTAAAGTGGTCTGGCTAATGGGTTGCGTCGCTGATCGCTTTGGAGCATCTCATGCTCTGCTGCTTCCATCATAAGTTGTGCAGTATCCTTGAGCATTATCTCGCAGAGGTCTGCCGTAGCGGCAGTTGAGACGATCTCACCTGAGAAGCCCTTTTTGACCAATAGCGGCACGCGGCCGCTGTGATCGATATGTGCATGAGTGAGCAGTAGCACTCGCATCGAGCGCGGATCGTGACCGAGGTCTGCCTGGTCCCTGGGCGCCTCATTGCCCTGAAAGAGACCTGCATCAATTCCGATTCGCATGTCCCCCGCATCCAGAACCATGTGCGAACCTGTAACACCACCTGCTGCACCGTGGAACTCTAGATTCATCTTTTTAAAGTTGTTTCATATTAAGATCAAGCTTTCGGCACAGACATATTTTATATATTCACTCTTATCCATTTGATGACTTGCTTTGAGGGGCACTGTTCCCGCTATGTATTCCTGGCGAATGAATGAGTGCATCCAGCAACCAGTATGCGTGCCCTCTAAGTTGCTGAACACACAAGAGCAACCCCGTAATGTTACCGATCCACCGAATTGCAGAGATGTGCACTTTTTGGGCATGAATCCGCCTGAGCAGAATATGTTCCAGCCGCGCAGTCTGTTGTAGATGCTCGTACCTGGCGAGAGAAAGCTTAAATTTGTATTAGCGCCCAGCAGGTCTAGCAGGAGGAGTTCTCTATGGCAGACTGTGATCTCTGTACTGTGGCAAAGCCGACTCTGATACCGATAAAGGTCAAGGTGCACACGCTTGCTAATCCCGAGGGCGCATACAAGGGCGTTTGTGAGAGCTGTCTCGAGGCGCTCAATGCAGCATGGGTGGAGCGGTTCGGTCCCAAGGAGAACAAGAAGTAACCAGCTGCGGGGGCAGTGGGCATCTGGCTTCAGAGAGAGGAGAAGATAGCGATAGTCCTGCTTCTGATGGCCCTCTCCTCTCTGGCCGTCGCTTACTGGGCATTTGGAACCTCTGGATCCGATGAGGAGATCTCTCTGAGCGGAGGTATTCTCAGCATCAGAGAGACCCGCACCGGCGGTCATCTCATAATCACACTGGACTCAACCCCGATGCAGATCTTTATCCCGGCGAGGGTTGCTGAGAAGGTCAGAGGGAGTCTGTCACCGGGTGATCGCATCGAGGTCAGAGGACGCATATCAGAGTACATGGGCAGAAGCGAGATAGAGGTGAGCAGGGCCTCGGATATAGAAAAGCTGTAACTGGCAGGAGCGAAGAAGAGCTCTGATGGATCAAAGAGCCGGTGAAATCAATCACACTGAAAGACCGGCGGGCTTGCAGCCATTAAGTTTTTAGTGCTGTGTTGGATAAGTCTTTAAAATCCGCAAGCAGAAGACGATTCCAGGAATGCGTGGAGAGTAGATC
>NZ_JAOAKP010000016.1 GCF_026419855.1 Methanothrix sp. | reverse complement strand
TTGCTAGACATGTCGCACTTCATACACTATTTTATGTAATATGCGATATTATATAAACTTATGCGGAATACTATAAAATTACTTCACTGAAATTTAGAGAGGTGATGCCAAATGACATACCGCTCTCTGATTTCTGTGTTATACTGCTCATCGAAATAGTATGGTGTTGTTCGGCCTGATGAACTTGAACGTAACATGCTGCCCGAGCATCTCGTGATACTTCTGTATCGAGAACGAGTAGTTGTTGATCGTGCTCCGTGAGAGTTTCATGTCGTGTAGATGATCCCTGAATCGCTCGAAATCATCTGGACCAGGCGAATCCGTTCCCGCGAATTCCAGGTACTTTCTCACATGCAGCACGTACATGGGTATTGTGGACGGTCGAAGTCCGTTATCCTCCAGGTACCTCCTGTAACGCTTCAATGCGGGCATGATATCCTCAGCATCATGCTCCCTCTTCCATTTCACATCCAGCCGCTTCCTGGACATCCACATCATCGCTGGAGCAGCGAGCGTGAAAAAGAATCCTGTCTCCCAGATATAAATTCTCTGGGAGTTATAAATCAAAAATCGATATGCTTAGATGCGGGGGACGGGAGTCGAACCCGCGAACCCCTTCGGGACAGGGTCCTAAGCCCTGCGCCTTTGACCTCTTGGCAACCCCCGCGTTCTCTAAAGCGGCCTGCTTCCCACCAGCCATTCCAGGACTGCCTTTGATGTGTGAAGCCTGTTCTCGGCCTCGTCGAATACAACGCTCTGCGGGCCGTCCATAACCTCGTCCGTGATCTCCTGGCCCCTGTGTGCTGGCAGGCAGTGCATCACTATTGCGTCCCTCCCAGCGATCTCAAGAATCCTCTGGTTTATCTGGTACCCGCTGAAGCTCCTGAGACGCTCCGCCTCCTCAGACTCATCCCCCATCGATATCCATGTGTCTGTAACGAGTACATCAGCATCTCGTGCAGCCTCTGACGGCTCAGCCGTGATCTCCGGGACGCAGCCGAGCTCTCTGGCCCTTTCTAATATTTGGCCCTTTGGCTCATAACCCCTGGGCGACGCCACGATCATTCTCATCTCCAGCATGGCAGACGCCAGTATCAATGAGTTGCACACATTGTTCCCATCCCCTATCCATGCTATGCGGAGGCCCTCCAGATGGCCGAAATGCTCTCTGATCGTCATAAGATCTGCCAGTATCTGAAGCGGATGCTCCTGGTCTGAGAGAGCGTTTATCACAGGCACGCTCGAGTGCGCTGCAAGCTCCTCCACGGTCCTGTGTGAGAAGACCCTGGCTGTTATTCCATGCACATATCTTGAGAGAACCCTCGCGGTGTCTCCAATCGTCTCGCCACGCCCGAGCTGCAGCTCACCTGCACTGAGATAGAGTGGATGCCCGCCTAGCTCTGCGGCTGCGACCTCCAGGGACACCCTGGTGCGCGTCGATGGCTTCTCGAAGATCATCGCAATGCTCTTTCCTGCAAGAGGCTTTATCTCGCCGAGCGCACACCCGCCCCGCCCGTAGCGCTCCGCCTTTAGGTCCTCCGCCCTGTCAAGGAGCGATATGATCTCCCCCGGAGAAAGATCAGCTATCGATATGAGAGAACGAGCGCTCATGAGACCATCTCCCTGAGAAGATCCTCAACTGTGGGAACTTTATCCTCTGTTGCGCTTATCTCCGCGCTGATGCTCTTGTAGCTGGGTATCCTGGTATCATCTGTCTTCGCCGGAACCAATCGGTTCGACCAAGGGCTGTTCGGCATGAAGGCCAGACCCGGATGCGCATTCTCTGAGATTCTGGCCACTACAACAACCCTCCCGTTATCACTCTCCACAAGCACATTCGCTCCCTCCTTTACTCCGGCCTTTACAGCATCGCTTTTATCAAGGAAGACCACAGCGCTCATCTTTCTGTATTCCTCGCTGAACCTGTCGATCTCCTGTGCCTCACTCTGGAAGATGTCTCTGAACGTCACGATCGTAACCCTCATTCAGATCTCCTCCAGGATCCTCGAGAGAACCTCTTCATCTGACGGATACTCGCTCTTCACAATCGCATCGAACTCGATCCTCACACCGTCCATCCTGAGCGCGCTTCCGCCTGCCTCAATACCAGACAGTGCTGTTGGTATCACAACCCTTGAGAGCTCCGTGGTGAGCGTCCTGTGTGGATCAAGGGTTATCATCGGGACCCTTGCGAGCGCCTTTGCAATCCCTGCAGGAAGGGATGATATCGGGTCAGATCCGACAATCATAGCGAGATCACAGCTCTTCGACGCCTCAACCACGCTGTACATCGGCCCATGGTTCACACCATCAGCGAACGATACTCTGTTTATGAAGCCGGTCTCATCGAAGAGAAGCTGATTGAAACCACGCATGTTATAATGCCCCACCATCGATATAACATTGTATCTGGTGGTTTCATTCAGCCTGTCCACCAGCGCCTTCAGGCGATCCATCCTGCCCTTGAGGGAGTACGCGAGCCCCAGCCCGGGAAATATAACGCCCATATCTGCTTTTTTCAGAGTGTTCATCATTGATATCAGGGCCTTCTTGTCCTTCACCTTCGGGATCTTCCCGTCCAGAACCGCAAGCATCGCATCTATGAGATCGGAATCTCCTCCGGGAGGTATCTGTACGAAGTTTCCCGCAAGTATCTTGGCTGTGGGAGATGCTCTGATGTCTATGAGAAATGCGGTCCTGTCCTCCTCGTGCCCCCTCTGGAGCTTCTCCCCGCGCGGGTAGTATGAGAATCGTGACATGTGTCTCGGGTGGCTGCTCGATGGATCGCATCCCCAAAAGATCAGAGTGTCGCCGTAGTTTCTCACATCATCCAGGGTGCAGCTCGGGATATCCCTGCGGATGATCATATCCACGATCTCCCCTTGGCATATGGAAGAGGTGTCGTCGATGATCGCCCGGGCCCTCCTCGCGAGCTCGATTCCCTTCCGCTGCGCCTCCAGCGTCGAGCACGACCAGCCAAAGAGCATGGGCCTCCTTGCATTCCTCAGCATCTCCGCAGCTCTGGAGATCGCCTCCTGGATGCTGGTCTGCCTCCCATCAACCCTCGGCACAGATCTGTCCGAAGTGAGGGATCTGTACCTCCCGAATCCCTTCCTGCACAGGTTCTTCGTTCTGGTTATACTTCTTCCATCAATCGAGACCTCGATATCATCGCAGAGAAGGGAGCATCCTGTGCATACAGCCATCTGATCACCTAGACGAACTCTATAGCCTTGCTCGGGCAGGTCGCAGTGCAGAGGTTGCACAGTATCCTGTTCGGGCCAAACCGCCTGCACTCCTTGGGGTTGAGGCATTTCACGACTCCATCCTCCACGATCAGTATGACCTTATCGCTCTTTGGTCCTAAACCGATTGCAGAGCCCTTCGGGTCGTTTGCCACATTCACCGGGCAGGCTACCACACAGTTGCCACAGCCGTAGCATCGCTCATCATGGATTATAAGTCCGGTCTCTGTCGCGCCTGCGACTGGCGCCATGACCTCCCTGAGCTTCTTCAGCTTCGCCTCGTATTTTGGCTCCAGCAGAGGCGTGCAGTCCTCGATCTGCTTTTCCCTGGCAAGAAGGGCAACAGCGAATGCCATGCATGTCGGCAGGCCACATTTCTTGCAGTTCAGCTTTGGTGTTAGCTGATAGATCTCCATAGCGCTGACCATTAAACATCACCTGCCCTGCAGGGGATTCTATTTCCATGTGTAATAATAGTATCCATTGATCTGTGGTATATCACAGTTCGAACATTTATGCTCTGTTTTCGTCTGCTGATAAAGCAGCCTCTCTGCGCACAAAAACCGCATGATAAAAAGGATGCATCTCTTCAGAGCTTCCTTACGCGCATCCTGCATCCGTTCTCAGAGAGCTCGGTCTCCAGGCTCATGCCCATTTCCCGAAATGCAGATTTCCAGTGTACCTCTGAGCATGTCCTGCAGTGCTCCTTTGCGATAAGTGACGCTCCGAGCCTTGAGAAGGCCCTTGCACCCTCGAGAATCGCACACCGCTCCCTGTATATATCCACACATCCGTCGCTCTCCTTCACCTCAATCTCTGATCCAAACATGTTCTTCTCATTCGTCGCTATCGCAACCGCCACATCCAGCGGCTCTGTGAGATCAAGCCGCTTGAAAGTCGCCGCCACCTGCCTGGCGCCGAGCTCCAGGAACTCCCTGACGCCCTTCTTCCCGAGCCTCTTTCCCACGTAGCCGATACTACCGTAGTAGTTTCCGAGCCACCATCCGACAACGCGCTGCTGTATCTCCGACAAAGTAAGTACTGGTATGTCTGTCATTTTGGTCTATCAAGCTCCGGCACTTAAACTATAAGATGATCGTGGTGAATCTGGAACTCAATTCACCACAGGCAGAAGATCCTGGTGATGGTACAACTGCAACCGCACCAGGCAATTGCAGAGACCCGCACTGCAGAACCGGAACTGTGAGATAAATTGTGGCAGGAAGCCTAGTGGGCCTCGCCAACGATGTCCTTTCCTGCTTCCTTGCCGACCACGGTCTCCAGCTTGCAGACATCCTTGCAGACGATCGTGTCCTGCTCCTGGTACTTGGTGTAGGGGTTCTCCGGAATCGTCACATCTAGACCCATCGCAGCTGCCACAAGCTCCACGACATCCAGGACCTTTATCGGAGAGTTCACCGAGTTCCTGCCGTCCATTATGTTGCGCCTGCAGAACGGGCATGTGCTTGCTATGATATCAGCTCCAACCTGCTCCGCATCCCTGAGCCTGTTAACCGCGCAGTCCAGCGCCAGGTCAGGAAGCCCTGCCTTCACGCCGCCTCCGGCGCCGCAGCACCTCTGGAACTCCCTGCTCCTCTCCATATCGATGAACTTCAGGCCTGGAATGGACTGGAGCACCTCTCTCGGAGCCTCGAAAGCCCAGTCCCTGCCGTTTATGTGCATCAGGTGGCGACCGTTGTGGCACGGGTCGTGGTATGTGACCTTGTAATCCACAGTTCTCTTGTAATCGACCGCACCCTCTCTGATCTTGTCTCTGAGGAATACCGACAGGGGCATGTTCTTGTACGGTATGTAGCCCTCATACCACCTGGGCCAGTCGATCGTCGCTGCCCTGAGACATCCAGCACATGCGTAGAGGACGGTCTCGACGCCCCTGTCCTTCAAAGCGTCTATGTTGTGAACCGCATGCTCCTTCATCACAGGCCTCTGCCCTGTCCTGACCAGCGCTGAGGCACAGCACCACTCATCCTTGCCGAGCATGCAGAAGTCCACACCGAGCGCGTTCAGCACCCTCACCGTCGCAACGCCGAGAGCCTGCTGTCTGTATGCCGCCGTGCATCCTGCGAAGTAGGCGATCTTCCCCGACTCATCGACCTTGGCATCCTTCGGGACCCAGCAGAGCCTCTCCTCCTGCTTTGCCTGATACGGGTTCCGGTCTGTCTTGAGCAGCTTCGGGAAGAATGACTGCTTTCCATATGGGCCGTTGCCTCTGGCCACGAGATTCGGCCTTATCGCCTCCCAGAGCTCCACAGTGAGTATCGCGGACTCACAGACTGTTCCGCAGACGCCGCACGTGGTGCACATGTATGTGTCTTCTGTGTACCTGTTTACTTCATCCTCATGGATTGGCTTTGGACCGAAGAGCTTCGCTCTGAGACCATACTGGCTGTCGAGCATCTCCCTGAACTTGGCGATCTTGTACATCGGGGTTATCTCAGGCCTGTCCGGCCTCACAGCGTAAGTCGGACACCAGTTCATGCACTCCTTGCATCTCGTACAGGCGTTCAGCTCCATTAGCTGTGTTGACATCAGGAAACCTGATATGAGAGGCTTATTGTTGGGCTTGTTATCTGCCACTTTACTCGCCTCCTCTGTTTGCGAGGATCGTCATCGGCGCTGCTATGACGTGAAGGTACCTGCTCCACGGGAGTATGAATGCAAAGAGACATAACGCCAGGATTGTGTGTATCAGTGCGAAGTGCGGGGCGTAAACAGGATTTGCGAAGACATCTCCCACCAGGAATGCGTTTCCGCGCATCCACTCCGCATAGAACCCAGTTATTGTTATCAGGAAAACGCCTCCGATGAGCACCACATCGTACCCTGTTGTTGCATCCCTGACCTCCTTGAGCAGAATCCTGCGAAGTATCGAGATCGTTGAGCCGAAGAGCAGCAGATACCCAAAGATGTCGAAGGGCAGCTCCATAGCCTTCTTCACCATCTCAGCCTGATGGGCCATGCCAAGAATGTTAAAGTGTTCTATAATATCCATGAAAAGACCGAGACCCGAAAGCGCAGCAAGTGTCACAAATCCATAAAAGATGGCCATATGCATGACCCATCTGACCGGGCTTCTTCGCAGCGTTCTCCTGAGGAGAAGCACGTCCAGTATAAGTGTTCTTATAAAGACCCATACTCCGTCCTTGAATGCCTCATGAATCCAGGTGGCAATGAACAGCCAGAAGCTGTGGGCGAGCGGCTCTTGGTATCCTGTGGAGCCAATGCCCCACTTTTTGAAGTTGAAATACATGCCGTAGAGCCAGACCGCCAGCACAACGACTGTCAAAGCTATCACGATGGAGAAGGTGAGGCCCAGTGTGTAAAACGCCATCTGATTTCCTCCTACGCCAAATCTGTTTTACGAGCAGCCGTTATCGGCGAAATAGTTACCTGTCACTAATACTTAAACATTCCTCCAAGCAGGCTGTGATGATCTCGAGATAAAGCCAATGATTCCAGATTACCGCAATCAACAGCTCCAGGCGTCATGCATAACGTGAAGAATGCATACCTCTTTTCGGGATACATCGGTGGCGGGCTCGGATCACTCAATGAGATTTCAGGAATCAGCATGCATTTGCACAACAGATCACAAATCTTGCGACGCCAACAGCTGCTGGGTTCAATGATCTGAGCACACAATCCAGTATTGTAAGGAACCGGCACCATTCAGCATAAGATCACGTATACCAAGAGGTCACATGCTGTTGATCCCAATAATATGAGCACAAAAACCAGGACCTCAGCTGGGTAAATTTGACTACCACTGCATGCGACCAAGTTCAGAGGGCACTCTGTCGGCATTGCTGAAATCGACAGTCGTGGGATAGGTATTCTGTGAAACTTAACAAGTTAAGCGCTGCAAATCAACAACACACGTGCACAGCCCGGATTTTACAGCTTAACTGGGTTGATATTAATATTACTAACATATAGATTATGATTGCACAAAATAAAGTATTTATATTATAACAACAATACACAATGCTAAAAGAAGATTGTGATGTGCATGAGACAGTTCTCAGTAAGGGTTCTTGATGAGAAGGATGTCGAGTTTGTGGAGACGCTTGTATCCGTGGGCATACCCAGAAATGTGGCTGCCATGATAACATATCTCTCCAACGTTGAGGAGGCTACCTCCAGGGAGATCGAGATAGGCTCAAACCTGAGACAGCCTGAGGTCTCAGTTGCGATGAGGGTGCTCAGAGCGAACAACTGGGTTGAGGAGAGGGAGCTCAAGAAAGACGGCAAGGGCAGGCCCATGAAGGTTTACAGGCTGACCGTGAGCCTTGATGAGATCATAAAACACTTTGAGGAGGAGAAGAAGAGAGAAGCTGCAAAAATAATGGAAAGCATACAGAGGCTGAGAGAACTGAGCACGAAGATCAGCCCAAAAGGATCTAGCCAGCAGATACAACCCGGATGATCTCGATCTCGCCTGGGAGCACCACGTCGTTAAATGGAACAGGGACCCCGTCCCTCGTGATAACCACGGTCTCCGGGTTTATGCCAAGGAGATCCAGAAGATCGTAGTACGAGGTCCCCTCACGCAGCATGATCCGCCTCTCAGCCTCGACATCAGCGAATATCCTCACAGATACAGATATCAAAACCTCTACTCCTCACCGCCTGCGCCCTTCAGCTCATCCAGGTGTGTCTTCAGCAGCTTCTCCTCAAGGCTCTCCATCTTCTTGCCGCCCTTCCTCTCGGTCTCGCGCTTCTTGAACTTAGGCACAAGCACCACCAGAAATTAAGATGTCATCAACTGTATTAAGTTTTATCCTTATTTTTAAGGACGGACAGAACGATGGAGTTGATATTAATTATAAAATATGCCTTTATGCTCGGATGACAACTGATTACATGGCACATCCATGTGGTTCGACGGAGCGGTAGCCTTGCAGAAAGAAGCGAAGTCGATTGCCGCTGGTTGGGTTGTCCGGACACATCTCTCCGACGATTCGACCACTATGCGCCTCGAATATTCAGCGCTGCGATTTCAGCGTGCTTCATAGCATATCTTCGGGGAGAGACTTTTTAAAACATGAGCTGCATCTCTTCACCATGGGAAGACGAGCAGAGCGTCCCATGCTGTGGATGCTTCTTCTAATAATCGTGGTTCAGATCCTTTCGCTGGGCATGATGCCCGCGCTCTCGGCTAGCGAGGTTCGGGTCTTTGAGGATCCGTCCGCGACGTCGAACGCCATACTCTACATAGTGATGGTGCTGATATTCACAGGATTCCTGCTTCTGGCAACGAAGCTTGGCTGGAGCTGGCTCATCTCCGGGACAATTCAGCTCTGCCTCTTCCTCAGCGTCTTTTACGTTCTCAGCGTTTACCTTCCGTGGATGATTGCCTTCTCGATCTCCATCGCCCTAATGCTTGCGATGATATACCATCCGGAGTGGTACGTGGTTGACTCGCTGGGAATTCTCGTGAGCGCAGGGGTCAGCGTTCTCTTCGGGATCAGCATGGAGACCCTGCCCGTGCTTGTTCTCCTCTCCATTCTTGCTATCTACGATGCAATATCAGTCTACAAAACAAAGCACATGGTTACGCTGGCTGAGAGCGTGATAAAAATAAGGGCGCCTCTGCTCTTCGTAATCCCGAAGAGCAGGAGCTACAGCTTCCGTGTCCAGGGTGCAGATGCGAGGGGCGCCTACTTCCTGGGTCTGGGGGACGCGATAATGCCATCGGTGCTGGTAGTTTCCGCGAACTGGTCTCTACCAGTGAATTATGCCATCTTCGGCGTCGCTTTGCCGGCGATCGGCGCAATGCTCGGGACATACATCGGATTCATGGTTCTCGCAATGACATCTGGCGAGAAACCGCAGGCGGGCCTCCCATTCCTCAACGGCGGAGCTGTGATCGGATTCCTCACAGGATGCATGCTATCGGGCGTGCGGCCGTTCTGAGCGAGCCGCAGCTGGTTCTCCGGTTTCAGCCCAGGCCCTGAACGCTGCCATGTGATCCGATGCTCATCGGAGCAAAGGGATCTCCTGCTGCTCAGCGTCTGGAAAAGTCTGATGCTGCGAGTTTCCCTCATGCCCGAAAAGCGAAGTTCGCGCCCTGCTAATCTCTATCAACGAGGCGCAACCTGAATGTCCACCCTGCTCCTCCTACCCAGAAGATATGGGGCAGATACGGAGCGCACCATGAATGAAAGATTGCTCTGGAGAGCCTTCGGAGGGTCCAGGGATTCCACAACGGAGACATCGAGAGAGTCACCGTCCATCTTCCGCACGACCTCTGATGCCATTTGGAGCCTCTCCGAGTATTCCAGATCGATGATCTCACTGCCATCGATAAAGACCGCATCCCAGATGACAATCGAGGGCCTGATCGATGACCGCCTCGAGCTCCTTCTGCGGTTGATCAGCCGGGTGATCTGACCGCGACCACCCTCCGCATGGATCTCTCCCTCGAGCATCGCAGATCCGCTCATCTCTGTCTTGAGACCGCTTACAAGATGGCTGATATCCCTCCGCCTGGTGGTGAAGAGCCAGGAACTCTCCCCGGATACATGGAGCTGAACCCTGATGCCTCTTCTCGCATAGCAGATGTGATCCGATCTGGTAACGAAACCATGCTCAGATGCGATCTCCACCGTAGGGATTTCCATCATGACGAAAGGAATACCGGGCGTGAGCCTTATACCATTCAGAGAACCGGAGGATGCAGCTTCTGCCACCAACCCCATCTCCGGCAGCCTCGAGTATGCTGCCCATACCCTCTCGATGTCCACTCCAAATGCTTTCGCTATCGCTGCTGCGATCGTTCTCGGTCCGATACCGGATTTGAGCCCGGCCGCTGTGAGCGCTATGCACCTTCCCTCGAGCGGCTCTGATGCGAGGAGGAGACCTGTCAGCATGGACCTGCGCCTCCCCTCAGATCCACGCCCCTCCGACTTCATGACCCTGTTGAGGACGCTGTGGACATAGCGTATGTCGAGCGGGAACTCGCCTATGCCAGTCTGGCGCTTGTGGCGGATTGCATGCTCAGCCATCTCCCCCAGATCACTGCCCTCGAGCCGGTCGGAGATCGAGAAGAGCACACCCCTCATCACATCCCTTCCGGTGAACTCCCCGGGGCTCCAGCTCGGCCTTATGCCCCCTGTCAGGAGACGCACCGCTGGGCATATCTCATCTTTAGATAATGATCTAAGCAGAGATGCAAGGGCGCTGATTCTGTCTCTGCTCCCGGAGCTCAGGAGCTCCGCGATTCTCCTGTATTCAGTCATACCCCTCCAGGGCGCTGGGATGGCAGAAGCCCCAGCAGGCAGGCTGGATTTGCTGGCTCAAGCGTCAATGCATTCGTGCCCTCCTCTCCGGCCTGAAGGCAGAAGTTAGCGCCCTTCTACTCACCATCCTCTGATCAGCCTCACGATCACAACGATCCCGCAAACGTTTATGGCCAGTATTAGTATGGACCCCAAGAGCCATCTTGGAAAAACCCCTGAGCTGGACTCGCGCAGGTCCACAGTGGTGTCACCGGAGAGCACGATGGATCTCAGATGGCCATTGAGATACAGATCGTAAACTCCCAGCTCCAGTCCCCGGAAGATATAGCTTGAGGATCCGCTCTCTGCTGCGATAACCGAGCCGTTTCTGCAAACCTCCACGCTGCCCGGCCGCGGGAGCTCCACCTGCAGGCTGTATGTCCTTCTTATGGGCAGGCTCCTCCCATCGCTCATCGCGAGATCTCCCTGAATACCGAGCAGCGCCAGAAGCGTTGGAGCAATATCAGCCTGAGACCACCTGCCGCCCAGGATCACGTCATCCACGCCTGGGCCGATTGCTATCAGGGGTATCCTCAGGCTCTCCAGACGGTCAGAGTAGTTCTCCCCGGCATGCCCTCCGCGGGACCCTCTGAAGGACATGCCGTGATCCGCGGTGACGATGAGCAACACGTCTCTCTCCATGCAGGCGCTAACCAGCTCTCCAAGCCCCACATCCAGGGCCCTCACCGTCCTGATGTACTCATCGAACCCTCTGTAATGACCTGCAAAGTCAATGCCGCCGAGGTTCACGATCAGCAGAAACGGCCGGTCCAGTCTTCGCACTATGTCAGATGCTGCATCGAGCCCCCACCGGTTGTACCTTGAGTGGCCTGAGCTGTAAAAGCGGTAGGCATGCATCCACTCCTCCAGGATCTCCCTTGCATCCTCCGGCAGATCGCTTCTCGATCCCATTGTCGGCTCCCCGGAGAGGGTGTTGTTCTCGAAGTAGAGAACACCATCCTGCTCCAGGAGCATGTTCATGAAGTCACCTCTCTGGAGCAGCGCAAGGCAGATGTACCCGCGGCGACGAGCCGCATCGAATATCGTGGCGTTATCCATTCCCACCAGGATATCATCCGCACTCGAGCATCCTGTGACTATCGTGCTGTGCCCTGGAACAGTGGATGGGACTGATGCACGAATGTCCAGAACCCTGGCGCCATCGCTGATGTTGAACAGCACCGCCTGCTCCAGAGGTCTTCCATCCACTGAGTACGGCCTGTGCTCAGGGTAGATGTAGCTCGACCCAAGCCCATCGACGATGAGAAGAACTGCCCCCCTAGGCAGCGCTTCATCGGCCATATACACGCTATCGCTGTCACAGATTGCTGGAGATATGAGAAGATATAGTATGAGCAACAGCATCAGAAATCTGTCATGATCCTGTACTGATCGATCTCGCTCTTCTTCAGCTGGCTCAGGAACTGCTCCGTCATATCTCTGACATCCTTCGATCTCGTTATCGCCCTGCCGACCACGATTATGTCTGCACCGGCCCTGAGCGCATCCGCGACGTTATCCACCCTGATCCCGCCAGCAACAGCAATCAGGAGCCTCTTTCCGAGAGATTTGATATCAGGTATGCTCTGCCATGCATGCTCGCTGTTCTCCATATCGATCGCTCTGTGTAGCTCAACAACATCAGGGAGCACCGAAAGGCTCCTGAGAACCTCAACCGGATCGCTCACGTTTAGCATGTCCACTATGGAGTATATTCCGGTCTTCTTAGCCTCCTTGATCGCAAGCTCTATGGTTTTCCTGGGCGCCAGTCCGGAGATAACGACTGCGTCTGCAGATGCATCAGCAGCAAGCCTGACCTCGAGGTTCCCCGTGTCCAGGGTCTTCAGATCGAGTATGACGAACGATCCAGGCCTTGCTCTCCGCACCTCCCTCACGACCTGAACACCGTGCATCTTCACCAGCGGTGTGCCGATCTCAATCAGCACATGATCGCTTCCGGGGATCTCAGAGAGGACACGCCTCACCTCCGCGAGATCGACGATGTCGAACGCTATCTGCAGATACGGCGGATCCCAGAGCCTCATGACCCTGTAGCCCATCACAGGATGCACAGATCGGTCCTTCTCGTAGAGAACCTTATCGACATCCGGGAACCCCTCCATCGCCCTCTGTATGGCGAGCTTCGTCGCGCCGTAGTTGTATCTGTAGATCGCATCGTAGTCCTTAGCATCAGGATGGATGAACACGGATACTATGATCACCAGCTCCTCAGCACGCTCCTTTGGGATCACACCCTCCTCCACCGAGTCTGCCACTGCCTTAGCCACAGCTGTCTGGGCTGGACCAAATATGATAGCGGCCTGCTCCATGTTCTTCACAGTGACCTTTGGAACTATCAGCGTCGATGGCTTTGCCGGCAGGTTCGGTCTTATGACAGAGAGAAGCGGGGTGTGCCCGGCTGATAGCTGCGTGAGTCCATTCGCAAACGCAATGCCCACCGGACCATTCTTATCCCCGATAAGCAGATCGATGTGAGCTACCTCGGGCTCCTTCCCGATAAGAGCCTCTCCTACTAAAAACAATCCTACACCTCTCATCCCGATGAAGGCTGCTGACGTATTAACCTTTCCGCCTGTCTGATAAAGCCTGAGATGCTGGATTCTGGTCCAGCGGCTATCAGATGCATACCAATCCATCTGGCAGTTCAAGAGAACAGCTGGTTTCACCGAGCCGCCATGTTCCTCAATTCATCACATGAGCACTATCAGACGACTCTCCGGCTGTGCTATAGTGTCACGAGCTGCCCCTCATCCGCCCGAGCATCTCATGGACGACTCCGTACATGGCTGCTCTCCTTCTCGCCTCGCCTGTGAGCATCCTTGAGACACGCTGCTTTGTGTAGTGGTCCTCCTCCCACTCCAGATCGCTGTAGCCGACGTCCATCAACACCAGCCCTTCCGGAGCTGCTGCGGGCGCGCCGTGCGGGGTAGATGGATCGAGAAGCTCCTGGATCCACCCCACAGGCTTCTCGCCGGTGCCGATCAGCTCCAGGGCCCCGACGATGCGTCGGACCATGTTCCAGAGGAACCCGTCAGCTCTTACATCGAATACGACGATCCCTCCGCGCTCGTTCACATCTATGGACATAACCCTGCGAACCGTGTCAACCTTCGACGTTGAGAAATTCCTAAAGTCATGGGTGCCAACAAGATGCCCCGCAGCCTCTCTCACTGAGCTCAGATCCAGATCCGGAGAGAAGAGGAAGTACCTGTACTCCCTCCACAAGGCGCTCCACCTGGCGCTGAACCCGACCGGAGCTACAGCCCTAGCCCATGCCCATACATCTGATGGCAGGAAACTGTTGATCACTCTGGGATATGAGAGATGCTCTCTCTCCTCGTCAATCCAGAAGTCTATGACCTGGCCAAGCGCGCTGACGCCCCTGTCTGTCCTTCCCGCATAGCAGAAGTCTCCATTTGCAACCCCTATCCGCAGGAGAGCATCTCTTATTACAGATTCAACTGTGCGGAGCCCAGGCTGCCTCTGGAATCCATAGAAACGATCTCCGAGATATGCGATCTTCAGTGCAACCTTCATCGCACCAGAAATGGATTTGCTGCAGAAAAGATCTGCAGCCCCTGAGCAGACTGCAGCCTGGTTTTTGCTGATCTCAACCGCTATCAGATCTCCCTCGGATCCGTGATCTCTCCTGTTATGGCGCTAGCCCCTGCGACCGCGGGTGAGCAGAGGTATACCTCGCCCTGCGGGCTCCCCTGCCTTCCGACGAAGTTTCTGTTGGATGTTGAGAGTGAGACCTCTCCAGGCCCGATCAGCCCGAAACTTCCACCCATGCACGGACCGCAGCAGGGGGATTCGACGATCGCACCCGCCTCCATAAACCTCTCTATGAGCCCCGCTCTGAGCGCCCGCATGTACTCCTTCCTGCTCGCGGGGATGACGATCATCCTGACGCCCCGTGCGACCGGCTCATCGCCCATAACCTCTGCGGCGAGCTTCAGGTCCTCGAACCGACCATTCGTGCACGATCCGAGGAATACCTGATCGATCTTCACATGAGAAAGCCTGCTTACGGGAACAACATTATCAACGCGATGGGGCATGGCCACCTGTGGCTCGAGATCGCTAACGTTCCAGTGCCTCTCCGTGAAGATCGCGTCCTCATCGCCCCTGATCGGGTCCTCTGTGACCCATTCCTTGAGGTATGCCATGGTTACCCTGTCAGGCTCCACGAGTCCCGCCTTCGCGCCCATCTCTATCGACATGTTGGTCATGGTCATCCGCTCTGCAACGCTCATTCTCTCGACCGCGGATCCGGCAAACTCGCATGCGAGGTAGTTCGCGCCATCCGCGCCGATGTCCCCGATGATCCTGAGGATCACATCCTTTGATGTGACTCTCCTCGGCAGGCGCCCGTCTATCACAAGCCGTAGAGTATGAGGAACCATGAACCAGAGCTTTCCTGTGGCGAATACGCTGGCCATGTCTGTCGAGCCGATGCCGGTCGCGAATGCGCCCAGCGCGCCGTAGGTGCAGGTGTGGGAGTCGGTGCCAACTATCAGTTGCCCTGGAAGCACATGGCCGTTCTCAGGCATGACCTGATGGCAGATTCCGCTGAATACATCGTAGTTTATGATGCCCTGCTCCTTTGCAAATGCTCTCAGCATCTGATGATTCTCGGCCGCCTTTATGCTGTCTGCAGGCACCTGATGATCGAAGAGTATAACGATCCTGGAGGGGTCCCAGACCCTGGCCCCCCTGCCTGCTATCTCGTAGAAGCCCCTGACAGCAAGTGGCCCGGTTATGTCATGTATCATCGCGCGATCTATCGAGGCCATGACGAACTCGCCAGCCCTGGCCTCCCTGTTCGCGGCCCTTGAGAATATCTTTTCAGAGAGGGTTTGACCAGCCATGCTCAGGCCCATCACGCCCATGATAGATAAATCTTGACCCTGAAGCCGCTCCGAATCCCCTGATGACAGCGTCGTCCAAAAACAGTGCAGGATGCCAACATCCTGGCTTATGCCCCTGGGAGCACAGGAGCTGGTAAAGGGTGACGCTGCAGGATCACAGCGCCCTGTAGCGCACCTCTCTGTGATACTCGTCGAGCGCCTTTATCGTCAGCTCTCCCTTCAGAGCCTTCTCGATCGCCTCGGCTGCAGCCTTGGCAGCCTGAACGGTTGTTATGTACGGCACATGGTAGTCGACCGCACTCCTGCGTATCTGGAAGCCGTCCTTCACGGACTGCTTTGTGGTGGGCGTGTTTATTATCAGCTTCACCTCGCCCCGCCTGATGTAATCCAGAACGTTCGGGCTGCCGTTGTAGATTTTCCTTACGCGCTCTGCAGGCACACCAGCCCTTCTCAGATACTCGGATGTTCCCTCGGTCGCTATTATCTTAAGACCTGCATTGGCAAGCCTTCTGGCCACCTCTGCCATCTCCGCCTTGTCCTCGTCCCTCACAGAGATGAATACAATTCCCTCGAGCGGCAGGCTGTTCTCAGCGCTCATCTCCGCCTTGAAGAACGAGAGGCCCATGTTGTAGTCGATCCCCATGACCTCTCCTGTGGACCTCATCTCAGGGCCGAGGAGAACGTCTGCGCCGGGGAGCTTGTCGAACGGCAGGAGCACCTCCTTGACAGCGACATACGGTATCTCAGGCTCAACGTTGAGGTTCATCTCTCTCAGAGTCATTCCTGCCATCACCTTTGCAGCGATCTTCGCCAGTGGCAGCCCCACAGCCTTTGAAACGAACGGTATCGTCCTGGAGGACCTTGGGTTCGCCTCGAGGACGTAAACGACACCATCCTTGTAGGCCATCTGGATGTTGATTATCCCCCTGACATCGAGCGCCAGAGCTATGCGCCTGACGTAATCCTTCACCGTCGCGATGACCTCCTCTGGAAGCGTCTGCGGCGGGATCATGCATGCGCTGTCGCCTGAGTGTATCCCCGCCTCCTCTATGTGCTCCATGATGGCCCCGATTAAAACATCACGACCGTCGCATACCGCGTCGACATCTATCTCGACAGCGTTCTGGAGGAAGTCGTCTATGAGCACAGGATGCTCATGAGAGACGCGCACGGCCTCACGCATGTAGAGCTCCAGCCCGGACTCGTCGTAGACGATCTCCATCGCCCTGCCGCCGAGGACATAGCTTGGCCTTACCAGAACAGGATAGCCGATCTCCTTGGCGACCCTCTTCGCCTCCTCAGGCGAGTAGGCTATTCCAGCCCTTGGCTGAGGTATTCCAAGCGTGTTCAGGAGCTTGTTGAAGCGCTCCCTGTCCTCCGCGATATCTATGCTGTCCGGAGATGTGCCCAGGATCACGGTCTTAAGACCGCGCCGCTTCAGCTCCTTCTCGAGAGGGACCGCAAGGTTCACAGCAGTCTGGCCGCCGAACTGCACCATCACTCCCCAGTAGTTCTCCTTCTCGATTACGTTCATCACATCCTCGAGAGTGACGGGCTCGAAGAAGAGTTTGTCAGAGGTGTCATAATCTGTGGAGACGGTCTCGGGGTTGTTGTTGATTATGTGCGCCTCAATTCCCATCTCCCGGAGGGCTGTGACCGCATGGACTGTGCAGTAATCGAACTCTATGCCCTGGCCGATCCTTATCGGACCTGAGCCCAGGATCAGGACCTTTTTACCGTCAGATGGATTCAGCTCGCACTCCTCATCGTATGTCGAGTAGTAGTATGGAGTCGAGGCCGCAAACTCCGCTGCGCACGTGTCCACCATCTTGTACGTGGGTATGATCCCCAAAGACAGCCTGTAGTCTGTGACCTCCTCCCTGCTCATACCCACAAGCTCTGCTATCCTGCTATCCAGGAACCCCATCTTCTTTGCGCGCCTGAGCCTGTCCGGCGTGAGACCCTCTTTAAGCTCGTCCTCCATCCGGATTATGTTCTGAATCCTCTCGATGAAGTACGGGTCGATCATGCTCAGCTGCGAGATCTCGTCCACAGAGAAACCACGTCTGAGAGCCTGGTATATCGCAAAGAGCCTCTCATCCGTCGGCGTCCTGAGAAGCTCTCTGACATCGTCATCCGTCCACGGGGTGTACTTGCCGTTGTATCCCAGATCTATATCTATGTCAAGAGACCTGATGGCCTTCATGAGCGCCTCCTCATAACTCCTGCCTATGGCCATCACCTCTCCCGTGGACTTCATCGATGTTGTGAGCGTTCTGTCGGCTTTGACGAACTTATCGAACGGCCACCGCGGGATCTTTATGACAACATAATCGACAGTTGGCTCAAATGACGCTGGCGTCTCTTTCGTCACATCGTTTCTGATCTCGTCGAGCGTGAGGCCTATGGCTATCTTGGCAGTGACACGAGCTATCGGATAGCCTGTGGCCTTTGATGCAAGTGCTGAGGATCTGGATACGCGGGGATTGACCTCGATGACCCTGTACTCACCGTTTCTGACCGCAAACTGTATGTTGCACCCTCCTTCGATCCCCAGAGCCCTTATGATGTTTATCGCAGCAGATCTCAGCATCTGTATCTCATGATCCGAGAGCGTCTGGATTGGGGTGACGACTATCGACTCTCCGGTGTGAATCCCCATTGGATCCATGTTCTCCATGTTGCAGATGGTGATGCAGGTGTTGTTCGAGTCCCTCATCACCTCATACTCCACCTCTGTCCAGCCTATAACGCTCTCCTCGAGGAGCACCTGATGTATGCGGGACCTCTTCAAGCCCATCTCGCATATCCGCATGAGGTCCTCACGCGTCCTCGCGATCCCTCCGCCGCTGCCCCCAAGGGTGTACGCAGGCCTGACAATCAAAGGAAGCCCGAGCTCCTTCATAGCCTCCTCCGCCTCCTCGAGGCTTGTGACCGCAACGCTCCTCGGCACAGGCTCTCCGATGCGCTCCATCGCCTTCTTGAAGAGATCCCTGTCCTCGGCCTCCTGGATCGATCTCACCTTCGTGCCGAGCACCTCGACACCGTATCTCTCCAGAACGCCCATCTCCGCGAGCTCGCTTGTTATGTTCAGGCCGGTCTGTCCGCCTATTCCTGCTATTATGCCATCAGGGCGCTCCTTCTCTATGATCTTCGCAACAATCTCCGGCACCAGGGGCTCGATGTAGACCTTGTCCGCCATATCCGGATCGGTCATTATCGTTGCGGGGTTTGAGTTCACCAGAACGACCTCCACGCCCTCCTCGCGGAGGGATTTGCATGCCTGCGATCCGGAGAAGTCGAACTCCGCTGCCTGCCCAATCTGGATCGGGCCGGATCCTATCAGCAGCACCTTCTTGATCTCTGGGCGCTTTGGCACCTCAATCACCCCCGGACGCTATCTTTAATACAGAGCTGAAAAACGGATCCTCGGTGCACATCGGTCCTGGATGGGCCTCGGGATGGTACTGGACCGCCAGGATCCTCAGGTATCTGCTTTTGATTCCCTCGACCGTCCCATCGTTCGCATTCAGCTGGGTTATCTCAAGATCTGTACCCTCGACGGATTCGGGAACAACTGCGAAGTTGTGGTTCTGCGATGTTATGTACACAATCCTCTTCTCGAGATCCTTCACCGGCTGGTTGCCTCCGTGATGGCCGAACTTCAGCTTGAACGTCCTCGCGCCCAGCGCCAGCGAGATGACCTGATGGCCCAGGCATATGCCAAATATCGGCATCGATCCTGCGAAATGTCTGACAGCCTCTATGGCGCTCACCGCCCTCTCAGGGTCTCCGGGTCCGTTTGATATGAAGAGACCATCAGGCTCAACAGCCTCTATCTCCGAGATGCTCGAATGCGCAGGAAGAACGTGCAGATCGAAGCCGCGACACTCCAGGCTCTTGAGTATGTGTCTTTTTATCCCTAGATCTATCACCGCCAGCCTGGGACCATCTCCTTTTATTCTATACGAAGTTCTGCATGTGACCTCGCTCAGCAGATCCAGGGAAGATATTGAGGGCTGATCCCTGGCGAGCTGCACGATGTCGATCCCTCTCACCTCAGACTCTCCTACGGCAAGAGCCGCCTTCATGGCACCCAGCCTTCTTATCCTGACCGTGAGCATCCTGGTATCCACACCATGAATCCCGGGCCTTCCCTCGTCAACAAGAAACTTCTCGAGCGTTCTCGCAGACCTGTGATGCCTCGGGCTCGGCCAGATGTGCCTGCAGACCATCCCCCTCGGCCACATGCGGTCTGACTGGAACTCATCACCGCTCACACCGTAGTTGCCCTGCAGCGGGTAGGTGAAGAGCAGTATCTGCCCATTGTATGAGGGATCTGTCAGCGCCTCCTCATATCCAGACATCACCGTGGTGAAAACGATCTCTCCGGTTACGATCCCTGGGGCACCAAAACCGTAGCCCTCTACCAGAGTGCCATCCTCTAACCCTAAGACCCCAATCATAGTATCGCCACCACAAGCAATGAGGTGATCTAAATATGTTTCGATGATCTGGAGATCATGTGGAGGTCCCGAAACTCTCGACTTCATATACTCTCACTGACCGGTGAAAAATCGTAACAGGATAGCAAAGCTGAACGATCGCAGGACTCTGCATATCGTTCAAGAGTGAACCAAAAGCAGAAGCAAAAACTGATGAGATGAAGTGAGTGTCCATGCAGCTGAACATCTATTGAGACATCATCTGAGTGCTGGGGAGCTGATCATCATAATAGAAAGTGCAAAGGAGATCTGGATCGAATCTCCTTTGAGCATCACTGACCGCTTGTGATAACCTTTATCCCGACAGGAGTCTTCGCTATGCTCCCCATCTTTGCTCCTATCAGGTAGTCTAGGCCTTTTTCAGCCGCGATATCGAGCAGCCTCTGTGTGATCACTCCATCGAATATCACGCCATGAACGCTGCCGTTCGACTCCTTTAGTTCCCTCGCAAGGTCCCTCACGGCCACATCCCTTATCGGATTGTTGTTCCTGTCGAAGAGCCTTGCAGTGAGCGTTCCATCGAGCTCTTCGACGTGATGCTTGAACCACTCATCAGGCTCCTCAGCCTCGATCTCCGGCTCCTCGTAGTGCTCATGGGCCTCCTTCTGAACCACTCTGGTCTGGATCTCAGGCGGCGGGGCTATCTCAGCACGATGCGCTATGGGAACCACCTGTGCGACGGTCCTGACAGAGACAGGCCTCTCCCTTATCAGGCTCTTCCGCTTGGCCACAATCTCCCGCTTCTTCCTCGCAATCGGCTTGATCTTGTACATGTCCATGACCTGCTCGACCGGAATCTTCTGGCGGAGTGCGCGTATGATCTCCTTCTGCGTAAGCTCCTCCACGCACTTGCCCTCGGGAGCACGGGCGACATAATCTATATCAGCGACCTGCAGGAGCTCCTTGACTATGAGCTCCCCACCGCGGTCGCCATCTGTGAATGCTGTGGCGATCTTCTTCGAGCAGAGCTCTGTGATTGTGGGCGGTATGTTTGTCCCGCCAACAGCCACAGCGTTCTTTATGCCGTACTTGAGAAGGTTCAGGACATCGGCCCGACCTTCCACAACAAGAATCGCATCCGAATCCAGAACGTTCGGACCTGCTGGCAGGTTGTCCTTGCCTATGTAGGTGATCTCCTCCACCCTCACAGACTGCTTGATCTCCTCGGTGATCTGCTCGGTCTCCAGGATGTTCTCATCGAACATCTCCACCAGTATCCTCTTCGCCCTGTCGATGATGTACTTCCTCTTCGCAGCCCTTACATCCTCTATCTTTGTAACCTGTATCCTTGCCATGCATGGCCCAACCCGGTCTATGGTCTCAAGGGCTGCAGCTAGGATCGCGGTCTCGACCTTATCGAAGCTTGAGGGTATGGAGATCGTGCCCATCGACTTACCGCCGCTTGAGGATATCTGGACATCAATCCTGCCGAGCCTTCCTGTTTTCTGAAGATCCCTGAGATCGAGATCGCTGCCCAGCAGCCCCTCCGTCTGGCCGAATATCGCGCCCACAACATCAGGCCGCTCTACTATGCCATCTGCAGTGATATCAGCGTAAATTATATATTTTGTTGTGTCAACATTCTGCATATAAGACACCCCAAATTTTAAAATAGTCAGATAAAAGTCACGCAGACCTTCACCGCCCGACAGGGAGACCTACCCACACTGTATCGGCGTCACCCAACTGCTCCACCCAGCACAGTCCTTCAGCCAAAATACCCTTCAGGTGCCCTTCCTATCGAGCTGTAATGATCATGAACGTGCATTTATCCAACTATTCCCATGCTCATGTATCAGCTTTATGGATCATGTGATAACTGCCCACTGTGGTCCTACCGAGCTCTCATGTGAGATACAACGCTCTTACAATAGCTCCCACGCGAGCATCTATCAAAAGGTAAGGGACAAAACTAGTTTAATAACTTTTTGGTACCACTGCATCAGCATGTTTTTATACTAATAATACAATAAAAACAGACCTTTGTCTGTATGCAATACTTTCACCTCTGATCCGGACTCGAGCTTCATGCCGGCCGGGCGAATCGCGAGCACAGTCCGGTAGCTCTCCGGATCCAGAACCTCAACCACGCTCTCATCCATGGAGATAACAACGCTTTTCCTGGCCTTTGAGCTGTCTCCTATGATCTCCGCAGCATCGGCCTCCTCTTCAGATATGTAGAACCTCTCGCCTTTATCAAGTGATATGACAGCTGTCCTTCTCCCCTCAAACCCCACCACCTCCATCACCGCGCCCTTTGAGTATATCACATCACCCTTCCTGAGTCTGGGAAGGCGCACGAGCATGGTAGTTCTGAAGAGGTCCTTCCCATCCCTGCACCCCACTAGCTTCACGGATTCCTGGATCCTGCCGCCAAACCTCTGGGCGATGGCTTTTGCTATGTGTCTCCCAAGCTGTGTGGAGCCCACAATGATATCTATGCCACCCCGAACGTCCTTTATATCCTGAATGAACGCGAGCCTGTCGCCCTTTTGATATCCAGCTGCTGCAAGGCTCTTGGCGATCTCCCTCGCCTCGGAGAGATCGCTCTCCTCTGGCGGCCTCTCCTTTCTCCTCACCTGGACTATGCCCTCGAAGTACCTGCCGGCGATCCTGCTGCATCTGTCACATGTGCGTTTTGATACCCTGACCCTCACATGGCACTCCGCATGCACTATGGCGCCTCTGAACGTTCCGCTCAGGTTGACATCTGCCACGAACCTCGTGGACCCTCTGGGATGCAGAAGGACCTCCAGATCAACATCCTCAAGCTCATGGTGTATGGAGACCTCCTTGAAGAGAGCATTTCTTATGAGCTCATCCAGATCCGAATCCGACTGCCTCCACCTCCCCCTCTCCAGGATCGAGCCGCAGACCGGGCAGAGTACGAGCTCGATCTGGTCCGGGCAGATCATGAACTCTGTCGTCTCGAGAATGCAGGAGAGGCAGAGCCCATCATCGGATGCCCCACCGCATCTGGGACATATGCTTCTCACATTCGCACCATCTGGGCACACGGAACCCCATCGATATGCAGAACGTTCTCGCGATCGACATACTCGAATGCTATCGCCCATGCAACAGCTCTCTCCCCGACGAAGTTCGCCATCGTGGCCTCCTCGAGGGCCCTCTCGAGCATCGCCGCTGATGCGAGCTCCTGGCCGAAAAAGCTCACGCTGACCTCTAGCTGGAGATCGTTCTCCGTGAACCGCTGTCCGAGCAGCTCACTGTCGCATACAGCCACCAGGACCTCCCCGCCGATCGTGTACGTCCTGAGACACATCGAGAGCTCATCGTAATCTCCGGGTTTACCACTACTCCTCATCATGCTCTCAATCTCTTCATGTGTCATGAATGGTTTATATCTCCTCCTGCCCGCCAGGAGTCTCCAGGGTAACAAAACCGTGGTTTGTGACTGTGGTTGTGAGCACCACATCGAGCGAGCCGCCAGGGCTGGATGTGTTCCTCGTGAAGCTCCTGGACTCGCCTGGGCAGAGCTGGAAGACCTCGCCCATGTGCGCAATGTTCACACAGCTATCATCGATACCCAGAATCTCAAACTGATCCGTCTCGTTCGTCTCAATCGTTGATACCTCCGCGGTGTACGGGAGCTTCACCGCGCTGAGCATGCTGCTGGCACCGCCGCCTAGATCTCCTGAAAGCGATATGCCTGTTCCTACTATGAGATCCGCATCCTCCTCGCCATCGATGGGCATCATTGATCTGAGCATGCCTTCGTCCAGTGAGTATGTGGGAAAATCGATCATGATCCTCGGGCCCGGTCCCATACGGGCGATGCCATGCTCGATCGTCCATATCTCGAGAAAGATGAGTGCTCCTGTGTTTGCTGTTGCAGCTTCTTCACGCCTGTCTATTCTGATCACACCACCATCGACCGCGACAAAGATCTGATCCCCCAGAGCTGCTATCGATCCAGGGTTGCTCAGACCCGTTGCTATATCACGGACACTGGCATTCCGGATAGAGGTTATCCTGTCTGAGTGGGAGATCAGCACCTCACCGTTGCTGAACGCCAGCCCTCTGACACGTCCATCGACCTCGAACCGGTCAAGAACCGTTCCGCCCGCTGATATTCTCAGGATCTCTGTTGTATCGCTGCCGGCTCGGTAGATTGCAGCATAGATACCATCACCGGAGCTTATCAGCGCATCCGGCCTCTCTCCGCTCCAGAACAGCGTGTCTGCAGCGTATGAGACCGAGAGCATCAGGACGGGCAGAAGAACTAAAGCCAGCGCTTTCATAGCTCCTACCTCAGTACGTCTGGAGCTCCCCGCGGAAGATCATCTGCTGCACCCTGGGGATATCCTCAAGCCACCTGTCGGTTATCCCCTGTGCCCTGGATTGTGCTGAGCTCAAACTCACACCGTCCTTCAGGACTAGCTGCACAGATGCGATATGCGGCTGGCTGATGGGCTTGCCGATCTGTGAGAGTATCTTCACGTAAACCTCCTCCACGCCCTCCACCTCCTCAGCGATCTCCTTCGCTATTAGATTTGAGAGGAGGTTGTAGATCTTGCCGACGTGGTTGATCGGGTTCTTCCCGGATGTCGCCTCCAGGCTCATCGGCCTGTTCGGTGTTATCAGGCCGTTTGCACGATTGCCCCTGCCAACAGCACCATCATCCCCCATCTCTGCAGAGGTGCCTGTGACAGTGATGTACACAGAGCCGGTGGCTATGTTATCGCCCACGTTCATCTGAACTTTAACCCTGCGTTTTGTCATCGACTGCGCCTTAGCGGAGATCTCCTCCACGATCTCTTTCTTCGTCTCCACGTAGTGATCAAGGTCATCGATGTATCTGTCGACCATTGCGCATGCGATCGTAAGATAAATTGTATCGTCCTCCCTGAGACCCATGACCTTGATATCCTCTCCTATAGCGGGTATCCTGCTCCTGAGCGAGAGAAGCTCCTGCTCCGTGCTGTAGACAATCCTTTCAGTCTCGGATAAAGGGGCGTATCCCACACCATATGATGTATCATTCGCGCTCGGCACAGTTGATATCTCTCTGTCGAATATATCACAAAGATCCGCGGAGCCTGTGCCTATCTTGCAGTCGATGATGACATGCGTATCCAGATCGAGGTTTCTCAGGGCTCTCTTGAGGTGGCTTCGTGCTGTTCTCAGTGCTATCGCATCCACAGGCACCTCGATATCTCCGCATATCCGTGTCGCCCTGCCTGTGAGCAGTATGTACTGGGGCTGGATGACCTCTCCACCGCCGAATGCTGGCCTGGAGCGTCCCGCCACTATCTGTATCTTGTCGGTGTTGTGGTGAAGCACCCTGCCGAACCTATCGATGTACTCCCTGCAGAGGGCCCGGCTGATCTCCTCTGCGATGCCATCCGCAACGCTGTCTGGATGCCCCAGCCCCTTGCGCTCCACGACCTCAATCTTCTGCTTCTCAACAGGCCTTTGGGTTAGCTCCTCGACCCTGATATTCTTGGTCATGACCCCATCCTCAGTTCAGATCTTCGAGCTCTGATCCACCAGCTCCCTATTAATACTTTGGTCGGACTGGGGCACGGGTACAGTTTTAATTTTGACTGAGAGCATCCCGCTCGATCCAGATTGGTATATATAAGATGTGCGCATATGCCGGTCCGATGAGAGCAGCTCTTCTCCAGATCAACACAACCGTCGGGGATCTCGAGGGCAATGCGTCTCTTATCAGAGAAATGGTGGAGCCGCTTGATGTTGATTTGGCGGTAACCCCTGAGATGTCCCTGATGGGATACCCCCCACGCGATCTTCTGCTGATGCCCGGATTTGTGAAAAGGGCCTGGGATGTTCTCAGGAGGCTCGCGCTCGATCTCAAAGATTCCCCGCCAGTGCTCGTTGGGATACCTGAGCAGAACAGAGCTGAGACCGGAAGACCACTCTTCAACTCCGCAGCTCTCCTAGCAGATGGGTCTGTGAAGCAGATCTTTCGAAAAACGCTGCTCCCAACATATGATGTCTTCGATGAGGACAGATACTTCGAGCCTGCATCCGGCCCCCAGATTCTGAACCTGAATGGAAGATCATTTGGCATCACCATATGCGAGGACATATGGAATGATTCTGATGTCTTCGGGCGCAAAAGGTACCACAGAGACCCGCTGGAGGATCTGCGCGGCGCAGACTGTTTTATAAACATGTCAGCATCGCCATTCACGGCAGGAAAGCATATCAGAAGAGAGATCATGCTCAGCAGCATCGCCCGCAGGTATGGTGTGCCGCTGATTTACGTGAACCAGGTCGGCGGCAATGACGACCTGGTTTTCGATGGAAGAAGCTGCGCCTTCACCCCAGAGGGAGAGCTGATGGCAAGGGCAGCGGCGTTTGAGGAGGATGTGCTCATAGTGGATATAGATTCCTGCAGCGGCTACGTCTCCAAAGATGACTTCTCCCCCGAGTCGGAGATCTGGCGGGCTCTTGTGCTCGGCACCAGGGATTACGTTCGCAAATGTGGATTCAGATCTGCTGTGATCGGGCTTTCTGGAGGCATCGACTCATCTCTCACAGCGGCGATCGCTGCTGAGGCGCTTGGTTCTGAGAATGTGATTGGCGTTCTCATGCCCTCTCCATACACCAGCACTGCGAGCATTGATGATGCCATGGAGCTTGCTGGGAATCTCTGTATTAAGACCATCACGATACCGATAGATGAGATAATGATGGCGTTCGAGCGCACACTGGAGCCGGTTTTCAGGGACATGAAGAGAGATGTGACCGAGGAGAACATACAGGCGAGGATAAGAGGCAACCTGCTCATGGCGCTCTCAAACAAGTTCGGGCACATAGTTCTCTCCACCGGCAACAAATCCGAGCTTGCAGTGGGATACTGCACGATCTACGGGGACATGTCAGGAGGATTTGCTGTTCTCTCCGACGTCCCCAAGACAATGGTCTACAGGATAGCAAGATGGCTCAACACGAGACGGTCTATCATCCCGCAGAGGGTCCTCGAGAAGGCGCCGTCTGCAGAGCTCAGGCCTGGTCAGAAGGATCAGGACACCCTGCCGCCATACGATATCCTTGATGAGATTCTGCACAGGCACATAGAGCAGCGCCAGTCCGAGGAGGAGATCGTGAGCGCCGGTTTTGATCCTGAGCTGGTGAGATACGTCCTGAGAATGATAAAAACCGCTGAGTTCAAGAGGAAGCAGGCGCCCCCAGGGATCAAGGTCACAGATCGCGCCTTCGGGAGCGGATGGAGGATGCCGATAGCATACAGGATATAGGCATCAGATTCCGAAAATACTCGTGGAGGATGGTAAAATTGTGTGTCTCCGTGTGGGCATAGAAATCAGATGCTAACCACATTTTATTTAAAAATAAATATTTTAATTATTATTCCTGTTTATTAAGACGTCTCCAAAAGCTTCGCGAAACAGTGTATTTTAATTACAATTTAAATTTTAAAATTTTTAAATATACCATAGAAACGCTTTCGGAGGGCCACCGTCATAAAATAATGGAGATATACCGATTGCGTCGGATGCTTTCAATCTCCGAAATGTTTATACATAGAAACCATTTAAATATTTCGTGGGGTAGCAGATGAAGGGACTGGGCCTTGTTTGTAGCCCGACTATGCAAAGCTGTATCCGGTTTTCAGCTTGGCTTAGCCTCGGTCTCCTTTTCGTATCCCTCCTGCCATGTACGATACCCTCAGCATGCGCCTGGCCCTTCTGGCTGCCCCTCCCTACCTCCTCCGGCCCTGAACTGGAGATGACAGTTAGAGCTGATTGTACTGATGTCGCTGCTGGAGCTGCACTGGATTACACATGCGTTCTCAGAAACACCGGAGATCGCGCTCTCGCAAACATATCTGTGACAGATGGTGCAAGAGAGATCGGGTTTCGCGACACCCTGCCCCCTGGGGACGTCTTCATCATAAAGGCGAAGACGCCGCCTTTAATATCGCCATCGCGGTTCAGGATCACGGCGTGCTCAGATGGGAGAGAGCTCGCATCCCGGGAGATCAGCGTCGGGGTTCTGGAGAAAGAGGCCCGCCAAACGCCATATCCAGCTCTAAGGGCGACTGTTGAGGCCAGCAGAATCGGCGGTGGCGCAGAGTACAGGGTCAGGATCGCGAATCTTGGAGAGAAGGAGCTGAGGCGAGTTAAGATAGTCGACCGCAGAAACAGCGTCCTTGGCATAATACCCGTTCTCGAACCGGGCGAGAGCCACACGCTTGTGATAGGCTCAATGGCTGATAATGGTCTCAGGGTTCTGGCTGTAAACGATGCCGGTATGCCACTTGCCGGCGAGGTCAGATGCTCCGGGTCACGATCATCACTCATGACTGCAGCCCCATCAGAGACCACCCTAAGGACCATGGAGTACAGACCATCCGGCGATCTGGATCTGATCCTCGAGACGAGCACTACCAGGGCGAGATCAGGGGAGAAAATAAGCTATCGGTGCACGGTCAGGAACTCATGCAGTGATGTCATCTACAATGTGGACCTGCTATGCCACGAAAAGAGGATGACAACCCAGTTCATCCTGCCCGGAAGATCCATGAGCCTGGAGGGCAACTTCACAATCAACTCCACTACAGACATCAGGGCGAATGTGTCCGGAACCGACAGGAATGGTGTCCCAGTCGCGAATGAAACCTCTAGGACAATATGGGTCGTCTCACCTGAGCTTGAGATACGTGCAAGTGCCGACCCGGCGGAGATAGTATCGGGCGGGGTGACGAACATCACAGTCAGGATTGAGAACTCCGGCTCGGATATGCTCAGAGATGTCTCTGTGGAGGACAGCTTCGGCCATATCGGGGAGATTAAGGAGCTGAAGCCTGGAGATGTCATCCATGTCAGCAGGAAGAGGCAGATCTCGTCACCGATAGATGACATTGTAATGGCATCTGCAAGGGACTCGACAGGCAAGGAGATTTACGCATTCGCTCAGGCTGATGTGCATGTCTACAGAGCCGGTATGAACCTCTCGCTGGAGCCATCAGAGCTTGTTCTCTATCCTGGAGAGGAGTCTGAGATCCTGTGCACAGTAGAGAACACCGGAGAGGTATCGCTCAGAAACGTGACGCTTTCTGGAATCAGGAGCGGCAGGATCGGAGAGATCCCACCGGGAACCGAGACAAGGATAGCTGCATCCATCTCATCAGATGCATCTAAAGATGTGAGGATCACAGCAACCGGCTACGGAGCTGGCGATCAGGTGGTCACCGACACAGCAGTTCTGTCCTTGAAGGTCATCAGGCCGAACATAACGCTATCTGTGATGCCGGCTCGCGTTATGGCTCCTGCCGGAGATGAATTCAACGTGAGCTGTCTCGTCTCCAACTCGGGCACCGATCCCCTGTACGATGTGCGGATCTCGGAGTCGGAGATCGGCACCCTTGCCACTCTCGGAGACCTGGCGCCTGGCGAGTTCCGGACAATCAGTCCCTGCATATCTGTCAGCGAGAACCGCACGCTGGTCTTCACAGCTGCCGGCAGAGATGCCCGCGGCAGGATCTGGAGCGCGGATGCGAGATCCGAGGCGGTTGTGGTAGAGGCCGCTCTCGACCTCAAGATCAGCGTCTCGCCAGAGGCGGCGCGCTTCGGGGAGAAGGTGACAATCTCCTGCACCGTGGAGAACGTTGGTGGCGTGCCGCTGCATGAGATATTCGTGACGAGCAGGGTCATAGGACCGTTGGGAGGCATCGACTTTCTGGCCCCGAAGGAGAGAAAAACGGTGACAATGACGATCCCGCTAACAATGGACATCTCAGATACTGTTACCGCGGAGGGGCTGACCCCATCGAGAACGCATATTCTGGAGAGAGAGCCGCTGAGCATAAGACTTCTCAAGGGGCTCGAGCCGAGACCATCTGGGAGACCACAGAGCACCGCTCCGGCTGCATCAAGCGCAGGCGTGTCTGCTAACGAATCTGCAGTAAAAGAGATCGGTGAGAATGAGAGTGCTCTGAACAAAAGCGAATCTATCGCATCGCTCGCCAGTACAGGCACAGCAAACATCACTGGCTCCAGCACAACCAATGATGCTGGGGCATACTCATCCGAAAACGCGGCCGCATCTGAGAACGTGAGCAGAGCCGTGAAGGACAGAACATCTGGTATGCTGAGCTCTGATGGGTACCGTGAAAGCATATCTGCCTCCAGCGATCAGTCCGCTCTCTCCATCCTGAGGGAGGTGATCAGATATATCCAGGATCTGATCATGAGAAAGCAGATCGATGTGCCGGGCCAGAATGTCACTGGAGAGGATATACCATCTGAATCCGGCATCTCCATAAACGTTCAGGACCCATCCCTGAATACCACGCTGGGGATAGAGAGCGTGAGGGAGAGGCGAGCACCGGTCCGCATTCTGGATGTCACTGCGATACCTCCTGAGCCGGTTGCAGGTGCTCCTGTCAGGGTCGTCGCCCACATAAGAGGGGACTCCGATGTGGATTCTGTCATCCTTGAGTACGGGGTGGCGGACCAGAGCATAGCCAGGGCAGATATGGTCAGCATGAAGAGAACCGCACAGATCAAGATGCTGCTGGAGAGCGGAAACAGGAGGGACGGCTACTGGAGCTGCTTGATCCCCGGACAGAGCGCGGGAACCATCCTGGGGATATCGGTCAGGGCCGCAGGCGGCCAGAGCAGCGCAGAGGACGGGCCGTACATGCTCCAGTGGGTCTCCCATGCTCCTTCAAGAAGACCGAGCCCGCTACCTGAGACGAAAGCAAAAGGAGATGGAATGCTATACATCGAGTCCACGACCGTGAGCGGAAGGGGAGAGGTCTCGATAAGGGATACGTTTACGGAGAACGCCCTGACCTATGAGGAGGATCTGAAGGGAAGCGGGAATCTGAACATGGAGTCTGTCAGGTGCATGGAGAAGTCAAACCCGACGGTCAACTTCAGCGAGGTCAAGGATATATCCTTTGATGGTGGCGTTCTGAAGGGCTTCAAACGGTTCGACTCGCCTGTCTTCCACGGAGGAATGGGCGCGAGCATCACAGAGCGCTTCAACATGAGCCAGCTCGACAAGAGTGAGCGCGGGATGATAAGATCTATAAATTATAAAAACAATACTGTTGCGTTCTCCACGGAGCAGGCATTTGAGGGCATGTGGAACACCAGAACCGAGTACTCCAAGTTCAGCAAGAAGATGAAGGCGGATCAGAAGCTCACCGGAAGCTTCCAGATACAGAAGAACATAAAGTTCCAGGACTGAGCACAGTAACTTCCTCTCCGGCCTGAAGACTGAGCTTGAGCCCTGCAGCTCTCTCACCGGAGGCCCAATGGTGGGCGAATCTCCACAGATCCGAGCACATGAGCATTTGGCGGATGATACTGCTCGATATGAAGTGCTTTTCTGTTTCAGGCATATCGAGCTGCAGCACTGCTATTTGCCAGTAAGTAAACCATCCTCCAGAAAACCTGAATCATTCGTCGCCTCTTTATTGTTTTGAGGACAGCCGATCAGGAGTTCACACCAGAGATATCGTGCTCGCCTGTCGAACCCTGAGAATCAGGCGCTCTGATCGATGTTGTGCATGTGCCCTTGAATATCACAAGTGAAACTCCCGGAGAGCTGAGCTCTTCTCCGAGAATCCGCTCGATCTCGTGCTCCGGTGCTGGCATCTCCACAATCCTCATCCCAGGCACAAGAGCTTTGAGGAGAGGCTCGAGATCGAAGACCTCCTGGAAGCCGGTCATTGCAGCGACGCGGTTCCAGATCACGCCCACAAGCACGTTTTTCCTGTGCCAGATCGCATTGATCAATCCCTGTATGCCGGTGTGAGCGAGCGCGTAGTCCCCAATGATCGCGACCCCCTTATCCCTGAAACCAGATGCGACCCCAATCGCTGAGCCGAGGCCGTAGACCATGTCCACCGCCCCCATCCTGAGGGAGAGTATCGTGCATCCCGCGTCACCCGCGATCGGGACATCTATTCTGGAGAGGACGCCGTAAAGAGGCATAAACGGACACCCCTGGCATATCGATCTCCTTGGAGGACGGCCAGTAGCAGTCTCCATCTCAATGCTTCCTCTCAGATCCGAGATATGTATGAGGCTGAGCGCGGCTTTGAGATCGTTTTCTCTGATGGATCCATAGGAGATATGGCCTGTCAGCCGGCCGCACACATCTTTCAGATGAGACTCAATGAACGGCGCCGGCCCCTCTGCCACAAGGACGTGCCTGTGCATGCGCAGGAATCGCTCGATCGCTCTCATGGGAAGCGGATAGGAGTATAGTGTGACGAGCAGTGACGATCCGGTCTCCTTGCACACCGCCTCAGCCAGCGGAACCACAGAGCCGGAGGCTATAACGCCTGTATCCCCGCGGAGCTCCATACGGGCTGATGACTCAGCAGCTTCGCTCAGAGCCGGTAGAGTCCTCGCAAAGTACCTCTGGTGGCGCCCCCTCGCTGTCAGATCCCAGATGGATCGGTCGAAGCGTCTGGGCGGCTGCTGGAGAGATGGTGGTATATTCTGTCCGGCTGCTGGCTCTGTGCTCGAGTCCTCCAGTACATCTGATGTGATTCTTAATATTGCAGGTATGGATAGCTCCTCTGATACCCGGAATGCCTCGGTAACAGCTTTGTAGAGATCTTGAGCTGATGGATCGAGAACCGGCAGCTCTGTCAGCGGGCCGTAATATCTGCTGTCCATCTCGACCTGCGAGCCCCTCGGGCCGAGGTCGTCGCCCGCCAGGACCACGATACCAGCGCCGGTGGTGTGAGTCGCAGAGATGACGAGCGGATCCGCGAGTACGTTCATGCCCAGCTGCTTCACAACGACCATGGATCTGACGCCGGTGGCCGAAGCCCCCAGTGCGCACTCGAACGCGACCTTCTCGTTTACGGCGATCTCAGCCCCGAGAGACTGAGCGAGATCTGTTATCGGATAGCCTGGCACATACGTGATGCAGCCAACTCCCACATCCCTCAGGGCCTGATGTATCTGCTTCAATGCTCCTCGCATAGCCACTCCGGCACAACAGACCTATCGGAATTCGCAAAGTACGGCACCGCAGCGACCGCTCCTATGAGGCCCTGCCCGTCCATCACGATCTCCAGCCCCGCGCTCCTCGCAGCGTTCAGAGCATCCTCATAGCTTACCCTTTCCAGCCTGCACCTTTTCGCGTATCCGAGGAGTATGGATGGGTCGAAGCTCCTGCACACCACCATTCCCGTCTCATCTGAGACCGTGTATCTCTCAAGAAGCCTCCTGAAATCCTCCACCATCTCCCTCTCTCTTCCAGGGATGCAGGCGAACTCCACAGCGGTAGAGACGCAGTTCTGCGTTTTCGTGGGCACAGGAAAGAGCTGGACCAGCGAGTGAGAGATGTACCTGGCCTCGTATCTGTCGATCTTCTCCGAGATGTTGTGCACGAGCGACCATGTTGCACCTGTGGTCTTCGAGTCTGTGTTGTCAACCCCGATCACCAGGCGCTCCCTTCTTGGAACAACAATTGTTCCCGTCGCCACCCTTCCCCCACCGGCCTCTGTGGTTCTCGACCTTATCACATCCCCAGCCCTCGCCCTGGTGAATGTCGCACCGACACCGCCTCCGCCGAGGCCCGTGTAGGTTATCTCGACCTCATCGCCATTCACGAATACCGACGAGATGCCCGCAGACCTTTTTGAGGATATGAGATCAAGATCCACCTCTCCCGTTCTGACGAGGTACCTGAACCACTCGCCGAGGTTTCTTGAGGAGAGAACCAGCGGGCTCTTGCTGTAGTGATACCTGGCCCATGCAGAGCCGCCGTAGCAGCTGGACCTCTCAAGGATCTCCACCACATCCCCCGACGGGCTGGATATGGCATGGATCTGCCTGTACACCACAACGTATGGATCATCCAGATCGAGGACCACCCGAAGCACCTCTCCAAATAGTGTAACCACGAAAGAGCTCAGCTGCCATCATGTTTTACCTTGAATCCACACAAGTTGTAAGCCTTCATCTTTCTGTTACGCCTCTCCCGTCACACGTGATATTCGTGCTGATCCATGGTGGCGAGGTCTCATGCACCTGCTGCTCTCTATCACTGAGACCAGAAGATAGCCCCAGATTCATGATGTGTCACGCCCCTGGATGGCGATTCCTGTAAAAGATTCAGCGAATCACCGCAGAGACCAAATACATCAAGGGGAGTGATGGCTCACCCCCATAAAAAAGCTCCGCTGGATGAGAGCATTTCCGGCAGCATGGAACCGCCGGCGCAGATCAGAAAACTCCATTTCCCGCAGCGTGAATCTCCACGGGGCACCAGGATCGGTCATTTATGAGGAGCCACTCTGGCTGAGCAGAGCTCTGAGCTTCTGTATCCGCTCCATGGCTCTGTTCGCCTCCTTGAGCTTCTCCTCCT
Organism: Methanothrix sp.; assembly: GCF_026419855.1. GTDB lineage: Archaea > Halobacteriota > Methanosarcinia > Methanotrichales > Methanotrichaceae > Methanothrix_B. The sequence goes on along the minus strand of NZ_JAOAKP010000016.1, from coordinate 1,161 downwards.
CGTAGTACTTCAGTATCTCGTCTATCGATGCTCTGAGCCTGTAAACCTTCACTGGCCTGCCAGTGCCATCGTTTCTGCGCACGCTCTCCTCGATCCAGTTGTGCTTCCTCAGGGTTCGCAGGGCTATGCTCACCTCTGGCTGCCTAAGATCAGATCCCCTCTCGATGTCTCGAGACGTGGCCTCCTCCACGTTTGCCAGGTAAGCAAGCATGTTCGAGACCTTTCTGGGAACCCCCAAGCTCCGAAGGATCTCGACAACCTGCATATCCCTAGAGTCGAACTTCATTACATAGGACTCCTTCATGCTACTCCCTCAAGATTGTACCCTTCAGGATGTAAGGTGGAGTTTATACTATAAATAGTTTATTTCTGTTAAATAATTCTAATCAATCTTTTTACTTTGGTACATGATATTAATAGTAAACAGCATATGCGCAGCCACTCGAGAATGAATTTGAGATGTTTCATGAACACACCATACGAGCAAATCTCAGCATATCTGTGGAGCGTTCTGTTATGTCTGGGGCTCATGTGGTCGCATCGTCGGAGAGGCGAACGCGGTAGCTCCGATTAGCAGCAATGGGGGACTCCTAAAAACCAAGCTTTTTGATATAAAGCTACTTTAATAAAAGTATGCAACGACATGCATAGATTGTTGAGCAGGAGGTAAATAGGAATCATCATGTATTCTGTCCCTTTCTGGGAGATTACCGATCTGCCTAATCCCCGGGATGAGCCATGCCGGGAGATGCTATAACCTTCGAATGCTTCCTGATGCCACCATTCTTTTTGCGCATCCGGTCAGGCAAACGCAAGAGGATGCGATTCGACTGCGATCTTCTCATAGAACACATCCGTTGATCCTGCAGGACGTGGCAGTTATTGCTGCCATCCAAACATAACCATATCACATGGCCGCCCACAAAACCAGCCCACTATTTATAGTCCTTCGCGTCACTTCATATAAATCTATTTAAAAGCTACCGGATAATCGCACTTCGTAGATGGTTTTATGTAACACACAATATTAATATGAACTTATGCAGGATACTACAAATTATAGTATTCCGCATAAGTTGATATAATATTGCATATTACATAAAATCATGTATGAAGTGCGATATGTCCAGCAAATTTTAAATTAGCTTATATGAAGTGACG